>JAUQVI010000349.1:0-2504 GCA_039794885.1 Thermostichus sp. DG02_5_bins_236 | reverse complement strand
GATTCCTAGATAGTTTGTTCCTTCGCTTCGCTCAGTCACGCGGCTCTCATCCCGACGCTGACCGTTCCGGTACAGCGCGGGGCTTCCCGCCTAATAGCTAATGGGGATCCCAGCAACACAAAACGTTTGGGTTCACGGTGTAGCTCTGCAAGCGGGATGACAGGGTAGTAAAATCGCTTTAGAACCGAATGTTGACAGACCAGCATGGATGAATGGCAACCTCTTGGAACCGGGGGTCGGGCCGACTTTGTCGGGAAATCAGCACAGAAGCACCTTAGGCGAGAATCCGAGGCTGCTTCGGTGTTGAGAGCTACAGCCTGACAGGCGGAAGGATGGCGAGAGGGCAATGCTAGAATCGATAAGCCTAAATTGCTGGTGTAGCTCAGTTGGTAGAGCACTCGACTTGTAATCGAGCGGTCGTCAGTTCGAGTCTGACCATCAGCTTTGGGAGCAGCAAGGGCTTGCTCGGGATCCAACCCAGAGGCTTGGGCCACTTTTCCCTACTCTCCAAGGACTTGGCCAACCGTTCCCCTATCCCCGAAGGGGGTCGCAGCTCCTACACTAGTGGTTAGATCAACTGCGGCGGGATCTCGTGATCTTGCTCCTGAAGTGAGGGGTAAGTCCTCATTCATGATCTGGGCGTGTTCGCCCAGTCTGTTGGGTGGTTCTGTCGCTTTCTCTTGGATGTTTGGATGTCTATGTCCGGTCTCCCAGCCGCTACAGTTCGTCGATTACAAAAGCTGCCCCAGGTGCCATCCGTATGGGAAGGGGATCGCCACAACCTTTCGGGACGACTTCGCATGGGATCCCAGGTGAGTGCTGGTGCTACAGAAGGGGAGTGCATCCTTTGGGTAGACGGCATTCAGGGCGTGGTGCGGGCGATGGAAGTTGTGCCCCTTGGTTCGGGTATTGAGCCGATGGTACGGACTCTGATTTTGGCCATGGAGCGACCCCATTCCGCCTCACCTGCCCGTCCGCAAAAAATCATCGTGCGGGATCGAGAGGTGCAATTTTTCCTGCGCGGGGTTTTGCATGAACTGGACATCAAAGTGGAATGTCAGCCGGAGCTGCCCTTAATCGATGAAATTCTGCAAAGTTTTGAGGATGCCCATGAGCGGATCCCACCTCCTCTACCGGCGGAGTATGCCGATTTGCTCACCCAAAAAGCCTTCACCCTCTGGCAAGATGCTCCCTGGGATTATCTAGAAGATCATCAGGCTTTAGCCATTGAGCTGAACCACTGGGATCTGGAAACCCTGTACGTTTCGGTGATGGGGCGGCTGGGAATGGAGTACGGGGTGCTGTTTTACCGTTCCCTGCACTCCCTCAAGCAGTTTCGCCAGGATGCGGGTCAACCGGATACGCCGGAAGAGATGGAAGAAGCCTTTCTCAAGCAAGACTGTCTCTACCTCACCTTCCAAGCTCGTAATCCCGACCTAAATGAGCTTCCGGATCTAGACTTGGCGGAGTTGGATCCCGATGAGATCGAGGCCAATTTTGGCACGATTCATCCTCTAGAGGGATTGCGCTCTACGGTTCATGAGGATGAGGCGGCGATTTTGATGGTGGCTCTGGAGGCGTTGCACCGCTTCTTGAAGCAACACCACAGCAAATTGGAACAGGACTTTCAAGCCTGTCAAGGACGATATCGCATTCCCAATCCTCAATCAAAAAATCAGCCCAAAGAAAGCACCCTCTCGGTACAGGTGCGAACTTTGCCCGATTTAGCGGCGGATTTGCTGGAGCTAGGGGAGGAGGAGCTGGAAACAACTGCTCACACGCTCCTGCGGGATGACTTGGTGCCGGAAGGAGCCCAGTTGGGTTTAGGGGTTTTGCCCTGGACAACGGTAGAAGCTCTACGGCTGATGGGGCAACTGCATCCGCTCCCCCAAAGCAAACTGGTGGAGGAGGGAGAAGGATTGCCGGTGGTGATCGTGCGTACCTCCCGTCCCAAAGCCAAGCAGTTAATTGAAAGCCTGCAGGGAGAAGGCGGGCCACAGGGAATCTGTTTCAATACGGGGGTGGATCCCTTTGATGGCGATCGCTATGACCTGGAGATCGTGCAAACGGGCAACCAGGATCTGCACCTGTTTGGGGAATTTCCCGAAGATGATCCAGTTCACTCTATGGCTCGCAAACGCTGGGAACGGCGCTGCCGCGACACAGGGGGCTACTGTGGTCTGGTAGTGGCCATGGGGGTGACCTCAGTGCGTCCAGAGTTGCAAATGCGGCATATCCTGGCACTTTTTGAAATGCAGGCTTTAAACCCGACGCGATTGGGGCTGGGGCCAATGGTGCGGATTAGTCATCAGTTTCACTTACCTTAGCCAGGGATCGTTTGGCCTAACTGGGAAGCTGATCTCGGTAAACTCTCGTCGACAACTCGCCAGCCTGAAGGCACGGGGATTCTTGGAGCATTGGGTGTTACGTAACAGTGCCCTCACCAAGCTTCGACGCGATCTGCCCCACCGCCAAATCCTCAGCAGAGATCATCCCGGCTTGAT
>JAUQVI010000348.1:0-2537 GCA_039794885.1 Thermostichus sp. DG02_5_bins_236 | reverse complement strand
AAGCAGGGTTAGGCCCCTCCATGGCTTCATCCAGCCACAGGTGCAGCGGAAACTGGGCACATTTGCCCAGCGGGCCAGCCATCAGGGCCAATCCCATTAAGGTCGCCCAAGTCGGATCCAAACTGGCAGTGGCGGCCCAATCCCGCAGATCCGAAAAGGTCAAAGCCCCGGAAAAATTAGAAACCGCCACCACCCCCATCAGCAGCAGCAGATCCCCCACCCGCTTGGTGAGAAAGGCATCTCGTGCCGCCGTCACCACCAGCGGCTGAGCGTACCAGAAGCCCACCAGCAGATAGGTGGAGAGGGTGAGCATCTCCAGCAAGGCATAGCTCAAAAACAGCGAATCGCTAATGGCAATGCCGGTGAGCGCTCCCTCAAAAAAGCCCATCAAAGCGGAAAAACGGCCCAAGCCCCAGTCTTTATCCAAGTAACCGAGAGCATAGATTTGCGCTAGAAAACTGAGGCCGCTGATCCAGACCACTGCCCCCATGGTGATGGGAGAAATTTCTAAAGACAGGGACAAATCCAGATCCGCCACTCGAAACCAGGGATAGTCGACGATGTAGGGGGCATGACCCCACACTTGCCGCAGCACCAACGCACTGTGGGCCAGAGCCACCAAGGTCAACAAAATGTTGATGTAAGCTGCTGGACGAGGGCCACTGCGTCTTACCCATCCTGTCGCCCAAGGTAGCGCTAAGGCTGCCCCCACTAACCCGTAGCAGGGGATCCACCAACTGCTCTCCAACAAAACAAGGTTTGACATCCGCTTATTAAGGATTTTTTAATCACTATATACCCTGTTCAGGTGGCCTCAAAATGGAGTCAGATCCTCCAGAGCTAAGCCAGGCTTGCATTTGAGCAGCGATGCGCTGGGCTGCTCCCGGCGATCCCATCCGTTGGTGCCCATGGGCTTGCAGTTGGGCAGTGTAGTTCGGATCCGTTGCCAGGCGCTCCAGAATCTGGCCAAGTAGCGCGGGGGCTTGCTCCACAGAGGTAAGGTGAACGGCGGATCCCAGCAGGCGAGTTTGGGCTTCCGCGAAGCGGGGGGTAAATTGTGGCCCCTCTCCCGGCAAGGTGAGCACCGGTTTGCCCAAACCCACACACTGTTCGGTGGCCGTTCCTGCCATGGCCAGTACCACGGTGGCCCGTTGTACACAGGTGCCAAAGTCTCCCCAGATCAGGGGTAGATCTCTACGCTCAGCCGGGATCCGCTCCTGGAGTTGGGCCGGATCCAAATTCGGACTGAGGGCAGCATAAACTTGAATCTCCGCTGGGATCCCTTGCACCACCTGCATCATCAACGCCCAGTTGCGATAGGCTTCCGGCGGACGGGATCCCGGCAAGAGCAATAATGCCGGTCGGTGCAGATCCAGGGGCAAGTCCCCCTGCGCATCCAGCCCATCCATCATCGGGTTGCCCAAGTAAAAGGTTCTCAAGCCGCGTTTGTACAGGGCGGTGGCCGTCAGTTCATCCCGCAGAAAGGAGCCGCGACAACGTTTGTGCCCCATCAACCAGCGTTCCCAGGGCAAATAATCTGAGATTTGTTCCCCCCAAGGGATCCAGGCTCGGTGATAGGGGCCTTGTTCATCGCGCCAGTAGTAATCGGACTTGGCTGTACCCACGAAACCATAAGGGATCCCGCTCCACCAAGCCATCAGCAGCGGCACAATATCCCCCACCGCCAGCATCAGATTGGTCTGGGCTGCTTCCCGGCGGATCACAGCCAGTTGCCGCCCCGTTAACCCCAGCAACCCACTCCGTACATCCCGCCACAGTTGTCGCCAATCCTGGTAAATGAAGCCTCCCGACGGCATCACCTGAGGGGTGGCCAAGATCGGGATCCCTTGGCGCACATAGGCTTTCCCTACGCCCACAATCGGCAAAGCCCGCACCTGGATCCCGCGTTGAACAAGAGCAACCGCAATGCGACTGGCCACCTCATCTTCCCCATGTCCATTGCTTAGGCACAGCACCCGTGGAAAATCCCATCGGGATCTGGGCTGAATCGAGAGGGATCCCACATAACACCCAAAATCTCCTCCTAAAATAGAGCCAATTCGAGAGCGGAACCGAGGAGATGATCCGAAATGAGCGACAACGGGCCGAATTCATCGCGGCAGTAGAAACCCTCCAGCTAGAAGGCCCCTACTTCATCGAAGAGCGCCTCACCCGCCATCGCGGCCCTTTTTTGCGGGCGGTGAAAGACGTGCCGGTGGGGGGAACCTGGTGGGAAATTCGCTATTTCCCCGATTGTGAGCGTTATGCCTGGGCCTATCTGCCAGAACAGCCTAGTCCGCGAGAATTTGCCTGGGGTCATACCCCAGAGCAGGCGTTCCTCAATGCGCTATTGCAGCAGCCACAGGCTTCCTCCCTCACCTCCACAGACAGTCAGGAAAACCATTCCGATTTACAGAATTGAGCGTAAAGCCCAGGTTGCTTTAGCCCTGGGACATAAGCAACGTAAGCCGTAGGCGAACAGTACAATCCCTGCTGCTCAATAGATTGCACTGCTGTATTAAAACACATTGCGCCGA
>JAUQVI010000347.1:0-2548 GCA_039794885.1 Thermostichus sp. DG02_5_bins_236 | reverse complement strand
GATCCAGCCCCCACGCCGCACCACGGGATAAAAGTAGGGCTGAGCCACCGTGATAAATCGATTCCAAAGTCTGCGGTCGAAGTTAAATTGCGAGGTTTGGGATTCCATCTTTGCAGTCGTTCGAGAGAGGGGGTTACATCACCATCTCCCAGGCTAGCAGCCAGGGATCCCAAACTGCGTTCATTAGAAGCAAATGGAAAGCAGAAGCTGGGTTAAGGAGGATCCCGGTCGGGTACCGTTTCCAGTTGATCGGCGAAGGCCCGCAACCAAGCTCCAAACTCTCGCAGATCCTGTTCTAAGGCTCGCCACACATCCGGATAGCGACTGAGCAATTGGGCAATGCGCTCGGGATCCAGCTCATAGCCGTACACACTGCGGACAACATGTCGGAACCCCAAAAATTCCTGCAAGGCGGAGGCTGTCGAGGCTGATAACACGGCTGGACGACCTTGGCGCTCATCGCTCATCCGGTCGAGCAGGCGCTTGTGCCAGTCAGCTCCAGCAGGCAAGCCCCCATTCATCTCCATCGCAATCAGACGAAAAATGCGCTCACAGCCCGTGTAAAAGTTGTGGAGTTTCAGGGCAAGGCTCTCGTAGAACAGTTCTGCATGTAGGGGATCCCGCTGAACTTCCTTCTGGGCCGCTTGAATGGTTTGCTGGAGATGAGCTAACCGACCCAGTTCCAATTCAATGTCGGATCCTAATTCTCGGATTGCTTCAGAGCTAAGGGCTTTCATTCAGCTTTCATCTTTTCTCATTCAGAATTTTCATCCAGTTCTATTCCCGTTTGCAGAATGCGCTGGCAGAAGTAGGGATCCAAGTCTTCTAGGGGCTTTAGGTCTACCCATCTGCGACTGTGGCGGTTGACCTTGGCAAGGGCTTCAAAAAAACGCTCCTTCGGGATCCCGGCCACCGCCAGATCAATATCCGACTCTTCCGCAAACCGTCCCTTGGCCAAGGAACCAAACACCACGACCCGTGAGGCCCCAAAGTCCTGCCGTAAAACCTGAGCCATCTGAGCCACTTCTTTCCAGGCTTGATCGGCAGCCTGTTGGCGACTTCGGAGTTGTCGGGCTTGAGCTTGTTGCCAATACTCCCAATAGCGGCGATCCACCCTTCCACCCCTTCGTAGCACTTCTATCCTGCCGACTAACCCTCACCCCAAAGCTTTTCTCAGGTGGGATCCCCTTGCCGCCACCGCTGCCAAACCGACTGGGCCGCCAACCACACCGTCTGTACCGGCACCCGATATTCCTTGGCTCGGGCAGCACAATCACGGAACTCCGGCTGAGCATTGACGATGCGGCCATGGTGGCGGGCCACCTTCACATCCACCAAGCCGTAAGGGGTTTCCACTCGCTCGATCACCCGTTCTAGCAGAGTCCGCTGCTCTTGAGAATGGCGAATACCTAGGGTGGTGGTTTCTCGGAAGATCAGGTTCTGACACTCAGGCACCCGATCCGGCGGACAGATCACCGTCAGCAGTACCCCCGGTCGGCCTTGCTTCATGGTGATCGGTTGAGTAAACACATCCCAAGCCCCTAGAGCCAACAACTGCTCGCAGGTGTAGGCAATCACTTGGGGGTTGAGATCATCGATTTGGGTTTGCAGCACCGATACGGTTTCGGTGAGTTCCCCACCAGCAGTCTCGCCAATCCAGAGGCGCAACACATTGGGGATCGGCAGCTCGCGAGTGCCCGCGCCGCGCCCCACCTTCTCCACCCGCATCGGCGGACAGGGCACAAAGTCTTGAGCCAGGGCCACAGCCAAAGCCGCCCCTGTCGGCGTGACCAACTCCGCTTCCACCCCATTGCTAAACACGGGCACACGGGCCATTTCCCACAGCTCGATCACCGCCGGTACTGGCACCGACAGCTTGCCATGCTCTGTATTCACCCAGCCCCCTCCAATCGGATGAGGAGAAGACAGCACCTGCTCAACCCCCAGCCAATCAAGGCCAATGCAGGTACCGACAATATCCACCAAGGCATCCACCGCTCCCACTTCGTGAAAGTGGACTTTTTCCAGCGGCATTTGATGAACCTTCGCTTCCGCCTGGGCCAGCTTGTGAAACACCTCCAGGCTGCGGGCCTTAATCGCTGGGGCCAACCGGGATCCCTCGATCAGGGATTGGATTTCCGGCCAGTGACGAGCAGAGTGCTCCCCCCTATGGGATCCAAGCATCTCCACCACCGCATGCAAAGCCGGCTGACCACACCGTTGAACCCGATTGACCTGCAGGTTAAATTCCCTTTCTAGCCCCAGAGCTTGCAGCTGCTGGTTTAAGTACTCGAGCGGCACCCCACAATCCAGCAACGCCCCCAAGCACATATCGCCTGCGATACCTGCTGCACAGTCGAAGTAGGCCAATTTCATCGTTGACGCCAAGAATGCCGACCCCATTGTAAGCGGCAAGAAGGGAGGAGATTCCCTTGCGAGGGTTTGCTGAGCTTTAGGGGATCCCATCCCACCCTAACCCCTACCTAGGGACGGCGACCGCAAGCGGCTGCCAGCGACCCAAGGCTGCTCCCAAGCGACCCAACTCCGT
>JAUQVI010000346.1:0-2555 GCA_039794885.1 Thermostichus sp. DG02_5_bins_236 | reverse complement strand
GGGATCCCACTTGCGGGCATTTGTTCGGTAAATTGCAGCAGTTGCTTCAGCTCGCGGTTTTGATACTGCAACTCGGCAACCAGGGCCTGTAACTCGCGGGTAGCCGCTTGGTTCAGCACCATAGCCAGATCGACGGGCGGACGGGCGGGGGTGGTGATCCAACTGTACAGCTCCACCAACAGGGATCCCTGGGTTTGGCGTAATCCCAAAGCCGTCCCTAGCGCTAGAGCAGCCAAGAGAAGCCCTAGGCCATAGTGCATCCACCACTGGCGTAGCCGATTCAAGCGATACCCCTTTGACCCACTTGACTCACACTCAAAACAGGGATCCCCCTGAACTGGGGGAAGTGACAGGCAATGTTCTTTAGCCTTTGAAACTGCTGCTCAAGACTCGACCCAAGGTTTTGAAATCCTCCAGAACCCGGCCTGTACCCAACACCACACAACTAAGGGGATCTGCAGCAATATGCACCAGGATGCCTGTCTCATGACTGATCAGCGCATCCAAGCCCTTGAGCAACGCCCCTCCTCCTGCCAACATAATGCCCCGATCGATGATATCTGCGGCCAATTCCGGTGGGGTACGCTCCAGAGTGCGCTTAATGGCTTCCACGATCACCGAGAGGGGCTCCGCCATACTCTCACGAATTTCGGTGCTTTTGACCGTGACGGTACGGGGCAAGCCCGAGAGGAGATGCAAGCCGCGCACTTCCATGGTCAGTTCCTCTTGAATCGGGTAGGCGGAACCGATTTGAATTTTGATCTCTTCAGCGGTGCGCTCCCCGATCGTAAGGTTATGAACTTTTTTCATGTATTGGGCAATGGCCTCGCTTAGTTCATCCCCGGCCACCCGCACTGACTCACTCAGCACGATTCCCTGCAAACTGAGCACCGCCACCTCAGTGGTTCCGCCGCCGATATCGATAATCATGTTACCGGTGGCTTCCTGCACGGGTAAGCCTGCTCCAATCGCCGCCGCCACGGGTTCATCTACCAAATACACTTCCCGGGATCCTGCTTGTAGCGCAGCCTCCATCACAGCCCGCCGTTCCACCCCGGTTACCCCGCTGGGGATCCCGATGACAATACGGGGAGCAATGAGATAGCGGCCTTCATGCACACGGTGGATAAAGTGTTTCAGCATCATCTCCGCCGTGTCGAAGTCAGCAATTACCCCATCTCGCAAGGGACGAACCGCCACAATATTGCCGGGGGTACGGCCCAACATCTTTTTGGCATCTTCTCCGACGGCGAGGGGTTGCTTGGTGTTTTGGTCGATGGCAACGACAGAGGGCTCCTGCAAGACAATACCCCGGCCAGCCACATAGACTAGCGTGTTGGCAGTGCCCAAATCGATGCCCATGTCACGGGAGAATCGGCTGAATAGCCCCACAGTCTGTTACTCCAATCTTTCTTGGGAAGAATCGGTAAGCCTTGGTACCTACTATAGTCCAACAGCGAGAGTGAGATCGCCCTGCTCAGTTGCCGAATCTGCGGTGAGAAACGGATAAACCAAAATCAACAGCAGTTGTATCCCAGCCAACGGTAGAAGATCCCAAGCCCCGCTAAAGTGCGATCCTGTCGTGACTCGGATCCCTTATGCCCAAGGTTGCCATTGCCCCAGCCGGTTATCCAGCCATTGCTCCCTATTCTCCGGGGGTGAAGGTGGGAAACACCCTCTATATCTCCGGTACCTTGGCCCTGGATCCGGAGGGCAAAACCGTGGGATCCGACATCAGCACCCAAACTCGCCTGGTGATGGAGCTGATTAAAAGCGTGGTTACAGAAGCGGGCGGAACGATGGAGGACATCGCTTTCTGCAACATTTTTTTGACTGATTACGCCAACTACCCTGGTATGAACGCCGTCTACAAGGAGTATTTCCCAGGAGTATTGCCAGCTCGCTTCGTGGTGAAAGCAGACTTGGTGCGCCCTGATCTGTTGGTGGAGATTGCCGCTGTTGCCCATATCGATGCTTGAGCGTTGAACCCCGTTGGAGCTTTGCTATGCCCACCCCGATTGTGATCTCCAGCCGACCGGAGCCCGTTACCTTCGACTTGGAGGAAACCGCCTTGATTGTGGTAGATATGCAAAATGCCTACGCCAGTAGGGGCGGATATGTGGACATTTTGGGTAGCGACCTCAGCGAAGCCCCCGCAGTCATTCAGGTGATCCGTCGGCTACTAGCGGCTGTTCGCCTCCTGAATGTACCCATCATCTTTACCCAAAATGGCTGGGATCCTCAACTTCAAGAGGCGGGCGGGCCGGGATCCCCCAATTGGTATAAATCCAACGCCCTAAAGTTGATGCGTCAGCAACCGCAACTGTCTGGACAGCTACTGATCAAGGGTACCTGGGACTACGATTTTGTCGAAGCCTTAAGACCCCAGCCTGGGGATATCATCCTCCAGAAAAGCCGCTACAGTGCCTTTGCGGGCACCAACTTGGATATGTTGTTGCGGCAGCAGGGGATCCGCAACCTGATCTTTACGGGCATCGCCACCAATGTCTGTGTAGAATCGACTCTACGAGAGGCTTTTCACCGCGAGTACTTCT
>JAUQVI010000345.1:0-2562 GCA_039794885.1 Thermostichus sp. DG02_5_bins_236 | reverse complement strand
CATCGCTGTAGATACCTGGTGTGCGAGGATACCCCACTCCCTGGGGAGACACTTGAGTGGCCTCGGTAATGATCAATCCGGCGCTAGCCCGTTGGGTGTAGTAGAGGACGTTCAAGGGAGTGGGAACGGCAGCGTGTCAGGGCAGCCATGACGATGCGGTTGGGCAACGGTACGGCTCCCATCTGGAAGGGAGTAAACAGATCGGGGGTGACCATAAGGTGAACTCCTGAACCACAGCCCCGCAGTATAGAGGGCAACAGTCCAAAGAAGCTGTAGCAAAGGATCCCCTCTTTTCGGTTTCGCAGTCCATACCAAAGGGATCCCACTGGGATGCACCCGGGTACCAACACAAGTCTCCATCCCTTGGGGATCCCTATTTATTACTGAGTCGAAAATTATTCCCCTTGTCAGAAGCGCTCTTGAGGGAACCTCTGAGAGTGCTTAGTTACTGTTAAAAAATATGTTGATCCTATTCCACCTGTTGGGATCGATGTAGGAAGAAAATCGGAACTTCTCACACAGGTTTAACTTTATGAACATTTTATGAACTTGTTCTGTGAGTGTCATCGGCTGCGCTTGGTCATTTGGGTATGGAGTCTACCTGTGTTAGGGAAGGTGTTCGGGGAGGCAGGAAAATGCTGTGCAGAAAACGATTTGCTTCCACTGTGTGCGGTGTTGTACTTGCTGCAGCGCTTGGCGGGTACACCTGGGAGGGGGGAGTGCAAAATCAAAGGCCTATCTTTTCACTGGCTTTTCTGACGGCGGCGGCTCTGGCCAATTCAGAACCGGTGCTTCTTATGGCTACAGAAGTTTCACTGGCAGTCAGGATAGCTCAGGCAGAAACAACCCAGCCTTTGGCAAGTAGCCCATCGCCTGGGCAAGCTGCTGAAGTCAAGGTTCCTGCCACCAATAGCTCTGCTTGCTCTGAGGCTAAGGATCGGCAGGTAGTCGAGGAGCTGCTCAAAGCCATGGGTCAGCCTAACTTGGCGGTAGATAAGGTGGCTAGATTTGGTGGGGTGGGTACCGGTGAGTCCTGCATCATCGAGTTAGACCTAGGCTTTCGAGATCTGTCAGGGCCGATCCCAGCCCGGATTGCCCAACTGACCGGTCTGCGCAAGCTCTCCATGAGTCTTAACGAACTAACCGGTTCCATTCCGGTGGAGCTAGCCCAGCTTCAATCCCTGGAGCTTCTGGATCTGGGCAGCAATGATCTCAGTGGCGAGATCCCCCCGCAGCTAGGGGAGTTAACCGCTTTGAAGGAGCTGGATCTGGCCAGCAACCAGCTCACCGGCCAGATCCCGGTGGAACTGAGCAAGCTGCAACGTCTGCGTGAGCTAAATCTCCACATTAATGAACTGTCTGGCCCCATTCCGCTGGAGCTAGGAAATTTGACCAACCTCAAGCACCTGAGGTTGTACAAGAACGCCCTCAGCGGATCGATCCCGCCGGAGCTAGGCAAGCTAACAGCCCTGGAAACGTTGCAGCTCTTCGATAACCAGCTGAGTGGTGAGGTTCCGCCGGAGTTGGGCAACTTGGTACGGCTGGAGCTTTTGGAGTTGCATCAAAATCAGCTCAGTGGCCCCTTGCCCGATAGCTTTGCCAATCTCACCAAGTTGGTCGGTCTGACCCTGGCCAGAAACAACGGCCTCTGTGCCCCTGCGGATAAGTTCAAAACTGCACGCTGGTACAGACCGGAGATGGCCTGCCCCTAGAATTGGCCAGAGCCAGTCAAGAAATAGCAGCCTTTGGGAGTGGCTAGAGCGGCTGCTGTAACCTCAGTCTTCAGTTGGGATCCACACGGTTGGCTGCCAGCGAGACCCCGATTATCGGCAAGCTGACCAGCAAGCAGAAGCCCCACTGACCCCAAGATAGGGGATATGTATCGAATATAACATTGAACAAGCCCCACTGGCTAAAGAGAACCTGCAACAGCAGAGCTGCTCCGATACCGATGGCGATGGCTGCTGTATCCATCAGGCGTTCGTGGCGTTCCAGTTGGCTGGCCCGTCCGCGGCCTAGGAGGGTGGGAATGGCTTGGCTCAAGCTGAGCAGGTAGAAAATCCGACCTATTACCAAGGACTGGATGGCCATTGTGCGGGCCAGGTTGATGTTGCCGGTGGTCTGCTCAATGTATTCAAAAATCCCAAAAATCAGGATCCAGTTGAAGACAGAAACCAGCAGGATCCGCTGCAATAGCTTGGGGGAGAGCAAGCTGGCTTTGGGATCCCGCGGTGGACGGGTCATCTCCCGGCCTGTATTCGGCTCGAAGGAGAGGGGCACCGTCATGGTGATGGAGTTGATCATGTTTAGCCACAGCACCTGAATCGCCAGGATGGGCAACTCCCGCCCTAGCAAGACGCTGAGCAGGATGGTCATGGATTCACCGCCGTTGACCGGCAGGATAAAGGCAATGGCTTTGAGTAGATTGTTGTAGACGGTGCGTCCCTCTTCCACTGCTGCTTCAATGGAGGCAAAATTGTCATCCGTCAAGATCATGTCGGCAGCCGCTTTGGCCACCTCTGTACCGCCGCGCCCCATGGCAATACCCACATCTGCTTGTTT
>JAUQVI010000344.1:0-2584 GCA_039794885.1 Thermostichus sp. DG02_5_bins_236 | reverse complement strand
TGCCCCAGATCCCGCCCCCGCTCGCTAATTTGCTCCAGGGCTTCGGCCTCGATACGGGCACACATCTGTTGGCGAACTTGATTTAGCCGTTCACAGCGTTGCGCCAGCCATTCCGCTTGCCGGGGATCATCTGTAGTCAGCAACCTGATGACCATACCCGCTTGGCCAATCCGTCCGACGGCGTTGATGCGGGGCCCGAGACCAAACCCGATGGCTTCCGGTCTTAACCTTTCAGGACTGCTACCTGCCAGCAGCCCCATTACCCTCAAAAGGGCGTGGATCCCTTCCACCACTGAGGTGGGCAGCAGTTGCAGTCCCTGCCGTACCCAGAGGCGATTCACCCCTGTCAGGGGTGCCAAATCAGCAATGGTACCCAGAGTAAACAGTTCCAGGGCCATGCGACCCAGAAGCGGATCCCCGCGTTTTTTCGCTAGAGCTTGGGCCAGTAAGTAAGCCACCCCCACACCCGCCATACCGCGATAGGGAGAGGTTTCCGGGATCCGTTTCGGGTTAAGGATGGCATCGGCAGGGGGCAGCTGCGCTGGCAAATCATGGTGATCGGTCACGATTACCGTTAACCCAAGTTCCTTGGCCAGTTGAATCGGCTCCCGGGCAGAGATGCCGTTGTCAACGGTTAGAATCAGACGAAAGCCCTCTTGGTGCAGCTCCTCAACCATGCGGCTGTTGAGGCCATAGCCCTCTGTCATGCGGCTGGGGATACGGTAATGCACCTTGCCCCCCCGCAAACCCCGCAGCAGTAGGGCCGTGCTGGTCATGCCATCGGCATCATAGTCTCCGCAAATGGCAATCGGGTTCTGATGGTTTAGGGCTTGATCCAGAAGGTGCACCGCCAAGGGCAGATCGACAAAATCGCTGGCCGGATCCGGCAACTGAGCCGGGTCGGGATCCCAGAATTGCCGGGCCGCTGCCGGGCTAGAAAGGCCACGGTTGAGCAAAATTTGGGCCAGCAAGGGAGATACACCCACTGCTTCGGCCAACTGCTGGGCCGCCTGCCGATCAACCGGGTGAAACAGCCAGCGTTGTGCAGGGATCCTGGCCATAGGTATCAGTCGATCATGTGTTGGTCAATCGGGTGGCAATGTTACAGTTGGCCTATGCGACCTCACTTTAGCTTGCCCTTAGTTTCTCTGCCCCAGCGTACTTGTAGGGTGTAACTTTTTTCTACCTTTCTCGACTGCTCATGTACTCTCTACTGCTCACCTATGGACTCAATCCCCTCACAGGCTTAAAGGTGTTGGTGAAGTCTCCCGAACCTAATTCTTTGTGGGGGTTGGCCCGGCAATTTTTCGCTCCCTCCGCCTCCGGGCAACGCCGGCCACGCCTTCAGGTTTCCTTGGGTCGACTGGTACCGGAAGAAACCGAGCATCTTTCTAAGGTAGAAGCTCTGCTGCGCCTGAAGTTCTTCATTGCTCTAGAAGCGGAAACCCCAGGAAAGTCTTTGCCTGCCCTTCCCTCTGGGCAGGGATCCGCCATTCAGGTGTACCGCCAGGCCGCCGGCACTGAACACTATAAGACAGAGGTGATCCGCTTTGCCATTGGGGGATCCCGTGCCCGCCTGCATGCCTCTGCGCCAGCGTCTTATAAAATCCGTCGTCGCCGCTGAACAATTAGAATCGCCATAGGGATAGAGTCTTGCCAGCATAACTATACTGGAGGTGCACTAAATCTGTGCTCCGCCTGTGATGACAACTTGGCTGAATCCCCGACAATGCTGTTGGAAGCGAGGCTTGCGCCGGTTGGTGGCGATGCTGGCTGCTCTCTGTATCGGTTTACTGGCTTGGGGGATCCCCTCCCGGGCTGCGCCAAAGCTGGTGGTGGTTCCTGTTGGCGGCAGCGGGACGGAGTCCTTTGACCCCGGAGTCTTGGAACGGGTGCGCAGCCTTGCTCCGGATGCTTTTCGCCGTCAGCTCGGATCGACCGCGGTGATCCAAGTGGGGGCATTCCGCCAGCAAGAGAGCATTGACCTGATGCTAGAATCTCTGGCTCTGCTGGGCTTAGAAGGTCAGGTGTGGTCACCGGAGGCTGCCGCAGTTCACTCAGGTGGGGGGGTATCAACAGGAGGGATCCCCTTTCACTGGCCCTATCCGGTTGCATTGGAGGCAGATCTGGAGGCGGTCAGTGGGCCAGGGGGGCGGGTGGAGCGGCTGCATCAGGAGGCAGCCCAAGCTTTTCGGCAAATGCAACAGCAAGCCCAAGCCAGTAGCATCTCGCTGGTGCCCATTTCCGGGTTTCGAGATCTCTCGCTGCAAACTGCCCTCTTTCGCCGCCAGATCCAACGACAGGGATCCGAACAGGCGGCCATGCGTTTATCGGCCCCGCCCGGCTACAGCGAACACCATACCGGCTATGCCCTGGATATGGGCGATGGACGGCATCCCCAAACCCATCTGCAGTACAGCTTTGCCCAAACCCCGGCCTATGCTTGGCTGGTTCAGCATGCGCCGCAGTATGGCTTTGAATTGTCTTTCCCACCGGGCAATGGGCAGGGGGTCAATTACGAACCGTGGCACTGGCGCTACGTGGGATCCCCGCAGGCTGCCTCCCTTTTTGCCCAGGCTCGTCT
>JAUQVI010000343.1:0-2603 GCA_039794885.1 Thermostichus sp. DG02_5_bins_236 | reverse complement strand
CTGGCCTCTGAAATGGGGTAAAACGCTTGGGGAGAGCACCATCTCTGGCAGAGGAGGGAAACCAACTCTGGTAAGTGGACTCGCTGAACCAAGAATCCCACTGCCTTCAGGCGTGGGAGTGTCAAGTATGTGATTTTGCGGGCTCCTCACAGGGATCCGGTGCATATGCACCTGCGCTACGGTGATCCCAGCACCGATTTTCAGACTCTTTTGGAGATCAGCATGTTGCCGGAAGATGCCGCCAGCTTTAACCCCTGGTGGAGCACCTATTGTGCAGAAGGAGTAACTGCCTGCGACTGATGGGTTGAGTAGCTCATAACTCGCGCCGGGCTTCTAGGGCACGGGCCAGGGTGACCTCATCGGCATATTCCAGGTCGGATCCCATCGGTAGACCAAAAGCCAGCCGGGTCATGTGCAAAGTGGGGGAGACCTGCTTCAGGAAATCCTTGATCACATGCATGGTCACTTCCCCCTCCACGCTGGGGCTAATGGCGAAGATCAGCTCCCGCGGTTTTTGCTGGGCTACCCGTGCCACCAGCTCCCGGATGTGGAGTTGATCGGCCCCAATGCCATTCATCGGAGAAATCAGACCCCCCAAAACGTGGTAACGGCCCTTGAACTCGCGAGTTCGTTCCAAGGCGATTAAGTCCTTCACCTCCGCCACCACACACCACAGCGAGGGATCCCGTTGCGGAGAACGACAAATCTCGCAGGGATCCTCCGCCGACCAGTTAAAGCAAATGGAGCAATGCTTAACCGTCTGTTTGGCTTCCAGGAGGGCTTGGGCCAAGGCTTCGATCTCAGTGGCGGGCCGATTGATCAAATGCAAAGCCAATCGCTGAGCAGTCTTGGCACCGATACCGGGTAGTCGTTGCAGTTCCTCGATCAGGCGAGCCAGCGGGCGGGTATACATAGAGGGCTAGCAAGGGAGGGGCTCAACCCAATCCCAACCCTGGCAGACTGATATCCCCAGTCAGTTCCTCCATCCGTTTGCGCATCGTTTCGGCAGATTGGGTATAGGCATTTACCATCGCCGTTAGGATCAGATCCTCCAGCACATCCGGGGCCTCCTTGAGGGCATCGGGATCCAGGGAAACCTTGAGGGGCTCCTGGTTGCCATTCACGGTGACCTTGACCAGCCCGTTGCCAGCTTCCCCGACGATCTCCATTTCTTCCAGCTCTTTCTGGAGCTTTTGCGCGCCATCGCGCACCTGTTGGGCTTTCTTGAGCGCTTCTTGGATTTTACCGAATGGGCCAAAGCCTCGGGTCATGGGATCCTCTTCTTCATTCCAGATCACTGCTGTACTACTCTACCCGTTTCCTCCCGTCGGTAAAAGCACCTGAAAATTCAAGAAAGAGTTCAGCTCCCTTAGGGAGAAGTTAACCCGATCCGATTATCCTCAACAAATAAGCAAACCAGTCAGCATCTCAAATCAGCATCACCCAACAGCAACAGCGCTTTAGCAGGAGGAACGATGGCCCAACTTTTGCAGGATCCCCGACAATCCCAATCTGCTCCCCGCAGCCTCAGCCAACCCAGCCGCCGTGCTTCCCGAACCTGGCGTTGGATCCCGGAGCGTTGGTATGTGCATTTGGGCCTGTTGCTGGCCTGTTTGGTGTTGGGGTTCCCGGTGTTGTATGCCCTGATCGTCAGCACCCAGAACAATGCGGAAGTGTTTCGCTATCAATTTACCTTTGGCTCATCCTTTGGCTTCAACTGGCAGCAGGTAATGGTATCCCGGCACTTGGGCGGTTACATGCTCAACAGCACGATCATGGCGGTAGCGATCACCGTCGGTAAGACCCTTTTGTCGTTGTTGGCGGGGTTGGCCTTTGTTTACTTCCGTTTTCCGGGCAAATGGCTGGTGTTTGGCTTTGTGTTGATCACGTTGATGATGCCCACGGAAATTTTGATCATTGCTCTGCTACGTTTTGTTACTAACCTGGGCTGGGGCTCCACTTACTATGCCCTGATTGTGCCCTTTCTGGCCAGTGCGACAGCGACGTTTCTGTTTCGGCAACATTTTTCCAACATTCCCAGCGAACTCTCCGAGGCAGCCCAATTGGATGGGGCCAACCCGCTGCAATTTCTCACCCAAGTGTTGATCCCCCTCAGTTGGAACGCCATTGGGGCCCAGGCAGTGATTCACTTCGTCTACGCTTGGAATATGTACCTGTGGCCACGCCTGATCATCCAAGGACGGGAGAAACAAGTGGTGCAAGTGGGCTTGCAATCGCTACTGAACCTGGACAGCTCTGCTTCCTATGGCCCGATGATGTTGGGGGCGATTATTGCCAGTATTCCGCCGGTGGTGGTGTTTATGGCGCTGCAAAAGCCGTTTATGAGCGGTTTTGCCCTTGCCCGCGACAAGTAGGGATCCGACCCCACAGGAACATCTGCCCTATTAGAGTGCTTGCCTTCATGCCCAGAGATTTGCGCCGCTTCATCACCCTACTGGAATCCCGTGGCCAGCTGCGCCGCATCCCTGTGGAAGTGGATCCTGATCTGGAAATTGCCGAGATTGCCGATCGTCTCCTGGCCTGTGGCGGGCCGGCGCTGCTGTTTGAGCGGGTCAAAGGATCCCCTCTGCCCCTGTTGATCA
>JAUQVI010000342.1:0-2609 GCA_039794885.1 Thermostichus sp. DG02_5_bins_236 | reverse complement strand
ATTGTAATCTGATTGTCTTGAGAGGGATGTTTCAGGGGTCTCTCCCGACAAATTCATCCCTATTCTGGAGAAAAGCTTGCCATTCGGCAGATTCCTCAGGAGAATGGCGGCAAATGGAGGAGCTTAGTCATGACTGCTGCTACCCATATTCTGGAACAGTCGATCGTCGTCTTCTCCCAAAATTATCTGCCTATTAGCCGGGTCAACATCAAGCGGGCGATTGTGTTGCTGCTGACGGGCAAGGCGGAGCCTTTGGCGATGATGAATGTGCCGGTGTGGAAGGTGCGCTCCCCCAGCCATGTGATCGAGGTGCCGGAACACATTCGCCTCACCATCAAAGGCAAAGAACGCACCTGGCGTGTACCGCCGGTGAATCGGCGGGAAGTGTTGCGGCGGGATCACCACAGTTGCCAATACTGTGGCAGCACCAACCACCTCACCCTGGATCATGTGGTGCCCCTTTCCAAAGGGGGATCCCACAGTTGGGACAATGTCGTTACGGCCTGTGAACGGTGCAATCAACGCAAGGGCAACCGTACCCCTGAAGAGGCCAATATGCCTCTGCTCAGTCACCCGCGAGCGCCCATCCACCCAACAGTGGCTTTTGCGGAGCAGTTCTGGCGGGAACACCAAAACCGTGAGCAAGGGTAGCTGGGCAAGCTAGAATCAGCAAATCTTGTTCAGCCATTTCTACGGCTCAAGATGTCTAGCTCTTTGTCCAAAACGATTTGAGGATCCTGCGTCGGCCATGATGACCGTAATGGAATTTTTCGCCCTCAGTGCTGGGGAGTGGATGAGTCAGCGTACCAGCCACCATCTTGCTTTTCGCCGATCTGAGGGGGGTAAGTCCAAGGTAGAGATCGCCACCCTTGCTGCAGACGATCCGGCGGTCGTGCGCATTTGTGAGCTGTTTCAGGTGGATCCGCAACGGGCTCTGGGGGCAGCACGGGTGCAGTGGAATGGCGAACAGGAGTGGGATAACGAAGAGTACAAGGGGGATGTGGTGTTGGTGCCCATCCCGGACGAGGCCGACCCCATGCGGGGGCAACTGTTGCGGGATCAAGGATATGCGGAGAAAGTGCCGGTAGCCGGCACCTATGTGATGGGGACAGATGGTGCCCTCACCCTCTACACCGAATATGAGATGACCGAATCGGAGGAGCGCATTTGGTTTGCCAGCCCCAATTTGCGGCTGCGGGCCAGTACAGTCAAGCGGTTTGGGGGCTTCAGTATGGCCTCCTTCTGTTCGGAGGTGCGCAAACTTTCGGCCAGCCCCACCCCTACGCCTGAAATCGCTCAATCCCTTTCTTCTTAAGGATTTTTCCTCTGTACCCTAACCTCGACAGGCTTGACTATGCACCAAGTGCTGGATATGGGGATTAACCTCCTCCATGCCAACCAACACCAGGCCGACCACAATCGGGAGCACTTCGATAGCTGGGGGGTAACTTGCCTCAATCTCATGAGCGGGCCGGGGGCAGGTAAAACCTCGCTGCTGGAAAAGACCTTGGCTGCCCTTGCCGATCAGCTGCGCCTGGCTGTGATTGAAGGGGATATGACCACTCAGCTGGATGCGGAACGGCTGCGTCACTACGGTCTCCCGGTGATTGCCATCAATACCGGTCGGGCCTGTCATTTGGATGCGGCGATGGTAGCAGGGGGTCTACACCAACTGGAATCACTGCTGGATCCGCGGCAATTGGATTTGCTGCTGGTGGAGAATGTCGGCAACTTGGTTTGTCCGGCGGAGTTTGAGGTGGGGGAACACGCCAAGGTGGCTCTCCTCAGCGTTACAGAGGGGGAAGATAAACCCCTCAAGTATCCGATCATGTTTCGCGAGGCTGATTGCCTGTTGATCACCAAGGTGGATTTGGTTCCGGTTCTGGAGATGGATCTGGAGCGCATGCAAGCCAACATCCGCGAGGTGAATCCGGCTGTGCCGATTTTTTGTCTTTCTGCCAAAACGGGGGTGGGCTTGGATGCCTGGCTAAACTGGATCCGGGAGCAGCTGTCCTTGCGCTCTTGCCAGCCATGAGGGGGCTCTAGACATAGCCCTATTACCCTATTCAAGGAGGCTGGCTGTAATTGCGATCTCGTAACGGATTGTTTCAGCTTTGGCTGTTCTGACTTTGCGGTTCTCCTAATAGCGACGGCAAGCTGGGAGAACAGTGTCATACTAAACATCACATCTACTGGCCATTTTGGGATCCCGCAGCCAAGCAAGGGATAAACTCAGCTCTAGGTCAGGACGAGGTCAACTTGTGTGGATGGGGAACCCCAGCTATGGCAGATCTCAGCGACTTTGTGCAGAGTATTGAGCAACTGATCGAGCTGGCCCAGAAGCTGGATGAGAAAAAGCAAAGCGGGGAGCTACGGACCGAAGTGCGTATTCAGAGTCGTCCCCTCGGCAGTTCCATTCCCCGTTCCGGCTCTATCCCACCTCGCCGTGGTAATATCCAAACCGCCACCGGAGGAGGGGATCCCTCCTGGAGTAGCGAGCCCCAGGTACAGCAAACCGCTACCCCTGCTACGTCTACACCCGAACCGACTGCAATGTCTGGCCAGACGGGGCCCCGCCTCAAGGATGTGGGGGGACTGAAGGAGCAACT
>JAUQVI010000341.1:0-2661 GCA_039794885.1 Thermostichus sp. DG02_5_bins_236 | reverse complement strand
AACCCAAAAGGTCAGCCTCCTTAGCGAGCAGTTCTTTCTCTGGTTAGCTGACAAGCAATAAGAACCAAAAATACCATCTACCAATCGCAGCGACTTCATCTCGCTGTGTCAGTACAGAACCAAGTTTTACTAGGGTAAACCCGCGTTCACTTCAACAGTGGCAAAGTTTGCTGTAGGCATTGCCACTAGGCAACGCTTACGCGGCTATGCGACTGCAAAGCACTAGAGGATGGGTGTTCAGGGATCCCAACCACTTGGGCTACTCATTTCCAGGGCATGGATTAGGCAAAACGTTCGATGACCAGGCCAACAACAGGGTGTCCGTCCACCCAGTAGGCAGATTCATCACTGGGGCTTGGGCTACGCTCCAGATGCCACCCCAATGGGTTAGGTTCCAGTTCCAAGGCCCTCACCAGTTCCTCGGTACTCAGCCCCGTGTAGTGCTGAATGTGTTGCAGCTTGGGGAAAGGTTTTTCTACTCTGCTCAGATCCTCAGCAACTTTGAGGATGAAGCCTAAGTTTTGGAAACAGACGTTCATAGTTCTTTGCCCTCTGTAGAAATGGATGAATGATAGCTTGAACAATCAACGAAAGGTTGAATTTGCTAGACAATTTTTCAATGCTCAGTATTTGGACATAGGTAATGCAAGATAACGTCAGAACCCAGATCAAGATCCAGAAGCTGGCGATGACTTGAAATAGACGCTTAATCTATTCTCATTCTTCTGGATTTCAGGCAAACTGTTTGATAAACAGGATACGTTTTGACAGATTTAATAAAATCTTTTTGATCGAAGATCCTTCTTTGTGTGTCTTGGGCAAAGGTAACTGGCAGCAGGGATCCATCCGTACTAAAACTTGGCCGGCCAACTGAGCGCTAATAGAGACTGAGCCCTTGCAGGAGGTCAGGATCCAGTGGGGGCGGTTTTGCTCAACTCGAATGAGGGATCCTGGAGTCAGACCCATTTGCTGCAGTTGTGTACAGACCCTGTCGGATCCCCGCAGCTGATGGATGCGACCTTCTTCCCCTGGTTGCATGAGGTGAAGAGGAGAAAGCGTAATGGAAATCAAGGATTGAGACGACATAGCGGGATCCCTAATACAGTGGAAATAGAAGAAAAATTCTTGCAAATGCCCCATCAAACCAAGTAGGCTTCCTGATGGGTGCGAATGGTGCAGTCTGAGTGAGGTTGAGCCACACAGAGCAGCACAAATCCTTTGGCAATTTGTTCGTCATCCAAGAAGTTTTGCTCCGATTGATCCACTTCTCCTTCCACCAACTTGCCCACGCAGGTGGAGCAACCGCCTGACCGGCATGAGGAGGGCAGGTCAATATCTTGGTCTTCAGCGGCTGATAAGATGGTGGTATTCTCGTCCACTAGAAGGGTGGTATCCAGTTGGCGCTTTTTGTTGATCAGATGAACGGTGTAGGTGGCCATGAGAGGGTCTCCAGTAGGTTAATGAGAGATGAGTGCAAATAAGGACTTAGGCCGAGATCTCTGGGCTGCATTCAACTGAGTTGGCTAGGGATCTACAGCCCCCACAGCCCGTGATGGGATCCCCGCAAGACGAGCCATAGTTTTGAAAGACGCGGAACAGTTTTTCTTGCTGAGGGGTGGAGGTAAGAAAGGTTTGATAGGCCTTGGCTAAACCTTGTCGGGCCTGATCCAGTTGCTCTTGTTCACTGCCTTGAAAGTCTGCTAATGGTCGCAAATGCTGAGCGAATTTTCGCAAAATGTGTAGGCGATTAACATTAACCACCTGGGGATCATAAGGGAGATCAAAAAAGGCAAAATAATCTTCGGCATTGACCAGAGCTTGTAAGTCCTGCCAACGTCGGTTGGGGATTAAATTCATGGGGAGGTCTCCAGGGTTTTTAAGTGTTGTCCGAGAGTGTGCAGCAGAACGAACAGATCATAGGTGCGGGCCGCTAAATCTGGTAGCAATTCAAAATCGTTGGGCAGACCTTCCGCCAGATCGTGGAGATCCATTTTCAGTTGGCCTGCTTTGCTATTTAGGCGTTTGATCTGGAGCTGGATCTCACTGGCGGAAAGGTGTTTAAGCTCCTCAAAAGAGGGATTCGAAAACAGGTTGGTCGCACGAGTCATGGGTGGGAGCTTCTCCAAAAAATTGAGTACTTTAAACCAAGAACACTCAATAGAGAACGTGGGGCTAGAACGCAGCCCAGAAGGCACTACAGTCTGCCCACCTCTGGGTAAGTTTGGGCCAGTTGGATCCCTTTTTCGATCAGAGCCGTGGCTTTTTCGGAGAGGGTTTCTAGCGAATCAAAGCCAAACCGATGAGCATCTCGCAGGGTGTTGACCACCAGCAGCAGCCGTCCGGAAAAGATCAGCACCCAACCAAAGCCTTCGTCGTTGAGATCCAGCACCACTTGCGCCAGCTGGCCTGTCTCTTTTTCAATCAAGGCGGCAATTGCTCGGTAGTAGATGAGGATACGGCTGCGCACAATCGGATCCACTTCTCCCTCCAGTGGAATCTGTCGCTTTTGGGCCTTGCTGATCACAAAGGGCTTAAGCAACAGCTCATCAGCCCAGGTGCGGTAGGTGCCATAGGGATCCGCGGCCCGAATTTGGCGAACGATCTCCTGCAGGATGGGGCGGGTGGTGGGGGAGAGGGGGGTGACGCTCATCGCTGTGTCTC
>JAUQVI010000340.1:0-2676 GCA_039794885.1 Thermostichus sp. DG02_5_bins_236 | reverse complement strand
TTTGCGGGCACCAACTTGGATATGTTGTTGCGGCAGCAGGGGATCCGCAACCTGATCTTTACGGGCATCGCCACCAATGTCTGTGTAGAATCGACTCTACGAGAGGCTTTTCACCGCGAGTACTTCTGCCTGTTGCTGTCGGACTCCACAACACAAGTGGGGCCACCCCTTCTCAAAGAGACGGCCTTGACCAATATCGAAAAGTTTTTCGGCTGGGTATGCAGCAGTGAGGAGTTTCTCAGTGCCCTGCCGGTTTCACAGCCAGAATCTGTGGGTGTTCAGCGCTAGAGAGCCCCCTTTGTTTACAGCCCAAGATTAACCGGGCAAACGAAACCAGGGGCGCAGCCGGATCCCGAGCAGCGTTCCCAACAGAGCAAAGCCGATCCACAACCAGCCGTGCCAACTGGTGGAAGCAATGCCGCTAAAGTAGGCCCCCACATTGCAGCCAAAGGCCATCCGTGCCCCAAACCCCATCAGGATCCCGCCTAACAATGCGCCGATAACCCCCAAGCGGGAGGGCGGTTTGCGCACCCCCATCCGTCCTGCCAAAGTGGCCGCCAAAGCGGAGCCAAGGATGATGCCCAGGTTCATCACAGAAGTGATGTCAGCAAACACGTTTTGTTGCAGAGCCTCAGCTGGAAATCCCTGACTCCAGAAGGTGGTTGAACGGGGATCCCAACCCAAAGCCTGAGCCAACTTCGCTGTCCAGAGGGTAAAGCCCCAGGTTACTCCCCAAGGGCGACCGGCAATCCACAGGGTCAGGGTATTCAAAATCGCCAGCACCACACCGCCCGCTGCCAAAGACCAGGGGCCACAGATCCACTGTTGCCAGCGGGGGGGCGAAGCCTCCTGACTGAATTCTGCTTCGGGTAGGGATCCCGCTTCAGTGGCGGGCACAGATCCCTGTCTCCACTGCCAGAGAGCCCAAGCAATCCCTGCCAACAGCAGCAATTGGATCAGCAACCCCAGCAGGCCCCAATCCCCCAAAAACGAGTGGGGTTGTAAACGAGGCCAACCGCTCCACCAGCTATCCAGCAAAGAAGCCCAAAACGAGCCCAGACAAAAGCTAATCAGGGTAAAGAGCATCATGCTGCTGCCAGCCCCAATCGTGTAGAGGGTGCCACAGGCGCAGCCACTGCCCAACTGCATGCCAATCCCAAAGAGGAAAGCACCCACCGCTCCCTGTAACCCCACCGGAGCCACTGCCCCCTGGGCGGATCGGGTCAGCAAAAAAGGTGCAAACAACAGTGAGGCCACAGCCAACATCAGCAGTTGCGCCAAAACGCCCTGGATCTGTCCGCCCACAATCAGCTTGCGGTAGGAAGAAGCAAAACCAAAACTGGCGTGATAGAGGGTGAGGCCAAACAGGCAGCCAATCGCAAAGAGACTGCCTTGTCGCCAGGTATAGAAGGAGGCCAAACCCAAACCCAACGCCACCATCAGGCTCAGCAACAGCATGACACCGCGTCGCTGAGGCCGGGGCTGAGAAGAACGCTCTGGGGATCCCAGTTGTAGAGAAACCATGGTTGCCAACTTGATACAGAAGGGGGGTACAGGAGCGCAACATGTTTTGGCTTGCTCGATACCTCTGAGAAGAGGCTGAGAAACCCAAAACCGGGTTAGCCGAATAGGCTACGCCAGAGCCGTTGCAGCCAATTGCCCTGCTCTTTTCGCGTGACGGAATCCCTGCTTTCAGAGCCCAAATCTTCGGAGAGGGAGGGAGCCTCCAAACCCGGATCTAGATCGCTAGGGGCGGGTGTGACGGTAGGGATAGGGCGATACTCTTGGGTGCTGTAGTCGGGAATGTAGCTACAACTGGCTCGCGCCGGCATCCCCCAACCCAAGATCACCACCACCAGCAACAGGACTGTCCAAATCCATGACCGAAGGGCTGCCCTTCTCGCCATAGGGCTGTAGGTTTTCTCCATCGCACCTTTTTCCTCTTCAAAATGGACTGAAACAGAACCAAGCCGAAGGGATCCCCTCAGCCTGGCCCTATGACTGGAATCAGCTTAGTCCGTTTCGATCCATAAGCTCAGTGAGTCAAGTGCCCTAAGCCCCAGGCCCGGTTTCCACAGGCAAGCCGGACTGTTGATATTCCGTCCAGGATCCCTCGTAAACCCGCACATTTGGGTAGCCGAGCTGATGCTTCAGCACCGCATATTGCAGGGTCGCTTCCCGTCCGGTGGAGCAGGTGACAATAATTTGATCTTCTTTTTTCACGCCCCGTTCATCCAAAAGGGCTTGAATTTCTGCCAAGGGCTTGAGCTGGTGGAAGTTCTCTTCGCCGATGGTGAAGGTGGGCCAAGGGATGTTTTTAGCACCGGGAATGTGACCGTTGCGAGCCCAGATATCCACCTCGCCTGCGAACAAATCCGCCGGACGTGGATCCACAAAGGTTACTCCTGCTTTGCCGATTAAATCTTTCACTTCTGCCAAGGTGACCCGCAGGGAGGGATCATCTTTCAGGGTAAAGCGCCCCGGCTCGTAAGCAGGGAACTCTTTGGTTACCGGTAAACCTGCCGCCTGATAGCCCTTAAAGCCACCATTCAACACCGCAGCACCCGGGTGTCCAGCCCGTTCCAGCAAATAGGCCACTGCTGTTGCCCCCAAGACATCATTGCCGTCGGAGTAGATCAGCACCTGACTATCGTCCGTTACCCCCACCTGCTGGAA
>JAUQVI010000339.1:0-2685 GCA_039794885.1 Thermostichus sp. DG02_5_bins_236 | reverse complement strand
GATCCGATTCGTCTGCAGGTGCTGCAACTGTTGCAGGGTCAGGAATTGTGCGTTTGTGATCTGTGCGAGATTTTGGAGGTCAGCCAGTCGAAGCTGTCCTTTCACCTGAAAACCTTGCGAGATGCGGAACTGGTCAATGCCCGCCAGCAAGGACGTTGGATTTACTACAGTCTTAACTCGCCCCGCTTTCAGCTCCTCCAACACTTTTTGGATCAACTGGGGCAAGCGGAGACTCCCAAGGCTGCGACCCCCTGTGCAGAAGAGTCCTAAACCTCCTGCAGGGATCCCTCAGGAGCTGGGAGCCGAGTGGTTGCCGGCTTTGAAGGCCTGTTGGTGCTTATCGGCCCCCTTGGCAGCGGCTGAAATGGCCCAGACCGCCACGACGTTTATCGATGCCATGATGATGGGTTGGCTGGGGGAAGAGACCTTGGCGGCTGGGGCTTTGGGAACGGTGCTGTTTCATTTTGCGATCACCGTCAGTAGTGGCATTGTCAGCGCCCTCAGTCCTTTGGTGGCCATAGCCTACGGGGCTCAAAAGCTGGATCAGATGGGATCCTTGACCCGGCAAACGTTAGGGTTGGCTGCTCTGTTGGGAATGTTGGGGTGGATCCCACTATGGTATGGAGAACCCCTCCTGCTGGCCTTAGGACAATCGGCCTCCACGGCAGCTCTGGCTTCTACTTATCTGCAGGCGATCAGTTGGGGATTGGTGCCCGCTTTGGCCTTTGCGGTGTTGAAAAATGTGGTGACCGCTCTGTCTCGTCCGCGCCCAGTCATGCTGATCATGGTGGGGGGCACCCTCCTCAACAGTCTGGGGAACGCAGTGCTGATGTTTGGCTGGTTCGGCTTCCCGGAGCTGGGCTTGGCGGGGATTGGCTGGTCGAGCACCCTGTCTTTCGGGGTAATGGCTGTGGCGCTGGGCCTGTATGTGCTGTGGCAGCCTCAGTTTCAAGGGTTGCAGATGTTCTGGCCTGTTCACCGGCCCGATCAAAAGACTCAGGAATCCCATTGGCGGGATTTGCTGCGGATTGGCCTGCCAGTGGGAGGGTTGGTGGCTGTAGAGTTTGGCATGTTCGCGGCGACGGCGTTGTTGATGGGTACTTTGGGAACAACCCCTTTGGCTGCTCATCAGATGGCGATTCAAACAGCAGCGGTGGCCTTTGCGGTGGTTAGGGGCATTTCCTACGGGGCTACAGTGCAGGTGGGGCAGCAGTGGGGAGCGGCCAACCGACCTGGAACTCGCGCGGCAGGATGGGTGGCATTGGCTCTCGGTTCGGTATTCATGCTGGGGGTGGCGGCGGTGTTTTGGTTTTTCCCGGAAAGGATCGTGGCTTTGTTTCTGGATATTGGGGATGAGGCCAATCAGCCGGTTGTGGAGTATGCCTGCCGGTTGCTGGGGGTAGCAGCAGTTTTTCAATGGGTGGATGGGGGCCAGGTGATCGCGGCGGGAGCGTTGCGGGGGTTGAAAGATACGCGGATCCCGTTTTTGATCGGGGTTTTGGCCTATTGGGGAGTGGGTTTGCCGACGGGTTACTGGCTTGGCTTTGGCCTAGGGATGGGTGGGTTTGGCCTCTGGTGGGGGTTGGCAATAGGGCTGACAGTGGCTGCTGTTATCCTGACTGTGAGATTTGCCCGGTTAACCCGTTGAACACCAAGCGACACAGAGCATACCTAGAGTTCCGTTTGCGTCAGGATACAGGTTACAACTGAATTAAGCAATCGGGCCAAGCTACTCCATGATCTCGCCATCTGAGGCAATGGCACTGCTGGAGTAAGCCATTGATTCCTGTGTTCTTGTGTTTGATCCTTCAGATTCTTTGATGTGGATTGGCGAACAGTTTGTGCAATCCTCCCACGACTACGCCTTCCTACTATTCTCTTCCGGTGAATGGGGGCTTTTGCAGGAGAGTCAACTGTATCGGCAATGGATCCAGACCCACTGTTCACCCGATATCACCGCTGCGGATCTGGCTTGGGAGCGGGTTCCTCCTATACAACTAGAGGCCTACTGTAACCGCGAAGACCTGCTGCTCTGGATGAGCCAACACGGGATCCCCTCTTGCCCGGTTGTGGATGCCAACGGCCAGGTGTTGGGGGCCATCCGCCGGGAACAGCTACAGCAGGTGAGTTGGCAAGTGGCACAGCAACAGGCACAAACCTGTCGGCAACTGTTGGATAACTCCCCTGATGTGATCGAGCGTTTTGATCTCAACCTGCGCCATCTCTACGTCAGTGGTGAACTGTACCGACTGAGCGGGATCCCTGCCAAACAAATGATGGGCAAAACCTGCCGAGAGGTGGGAATGTCGGAAGCGATGGTGGCAACTTGGGAGTCTGCAGCCCAAGCGGTGATTGCCACCGGGCAGAGGAGAACGATTGAGTTTGAAACAGAGACCCTAAAGGGGATCCGCACCTTTGAAATGACCATTTCCCCAGAATGGAATGAGGCAGGGGGTCTGGAGTCGCTGCTGTGTCTTTCGCGGGATATCAGCGAGCGCAAGCAGGTCGAAGAGGCCCTCAAACACAGCGAAATGCGGTTTCAAAACTTGGTATCTAACATTCCTGGAGCCGTCTTTCAATATGTGCTGCATTTAGCTTAATCGGCGGGAAGCCCCGCACTGTAGGTCAGTGTCGGGATGAAAGCCGTGCTTGCTGAGTGGGTTCAATGCCCTCGAAGCAAGCTAC
>JAUQVI010000338.1:0-2725 GCA_039794885.1 Thermostichus sp. DG02_5_bins_236 | reverse complement strand
ACTGGCCTCTGAAATGGGGTAAAACGCTTGGGGAGAGCACCATCTCTGGCAGAGGAGGGAAACCAACTCTGGTAAGTGGACTCGCTGAACCAAGAATCCCACTGCCTTCAGGCGTGGGAGTGTCAACTATCGCGCGGGGTGATCAGCACAGTTGGGATGTTGCTTTCCTTTTGGGCTGCCAGCCTTCTGCCGCTCGCGGAAGCGACTGCCCTGAGTTTTATCCAGTTGTTGTTTGCCAGCTTGATTGCGGTGTTGGTTTTACATGAACAGATGCGGCCTTACCGTTGGCTGGCTTTGGGCCTTGGGTTTGCCGGAGCTTTGGTGATGTTAAGGCCAGGGTTTCAGGAGGGATCCCTGGGTATCGGGCTCACCTTGATCGCTTCGGCCCTCTTTGCCTGGGTGACCATTGTGATCAAAATGCTATCCCGCACCGAGTCCAGCATCACAATTACGGCCTACATGGGCATATTGCAAACCCCCATGTCGTTTCTAGCCGCCGTTTGGGTTTGGACTTGGCCCTCTCTTGAGCAATGGCTGTGGATGGGAGCTATGGGGTTGCTGGGGACGATCGGGCAGGTGGCCCTCACCCAAGCTTATAAGTTGGCGGATGTAACGACGGTGATGCCCCTAGATTTCTCGCGATTGATTTGGGCCAGCCTGATCGGATTTTGGGTATTTGCTGAGATCCCGGATTTGTGGACCTGTTTGGGCGGAGCGCTCATCTTTGCCAGCGCCACATCAGGGGTATACGGGGAGGCCCGCTGGAGAATGCTGCAAACCCAGGCCCGTACCAGTGGTGTTTAGTCAAACCGACAGTTTCTGCTCGATCTTGTGCTCGACGGTGTAGGCCACCTCCTGCCCATAGGACAACTCCAGATCATGCCCATCAGGATCCGCTAGATGGGCGATGTAGCCAATTGGGGAACCAAGGTCGCGGGGGGCAACTCGCAAACAACCCTCCTTCCGAGCCAGCGCACTCAATTGATCCACTTCTTCAGAAAACTGGCTCTGATCAGGGGCAAGCCGTTGGGCAAGTGCATCAGGGATATCAATAGTGATTCATGCCATAAGACCTGAAATTGGTGCCGTTTGATTAGCGCGGATCCTTCAAAGTCTGGGCACGACAGGACTTGAGCTGGTCAAATCGGTAGTTGTGAGAGCAACCAGTAGGGCTTCCGGGCTAACCGGAAACGGCAAATGATGAATATCCGATCCCGTTTGGCAGGCCACTTGAGCTGCTTGTAGGAGTTCAGCGGATCCCAAATGAGCCAGGTGCAAATCTCGCAAATTGAGGGGTAAGCCCACCTGACGATAAAACTCCATCAACTGGGTACGTGCCGCCAAAGCCAACTGACTGCCCTGCAGGATCTCTTCTAGACGCAATTGGGCCAAGATCCCGAAGGCAACTTTTTCCCCATGCAAGGTGGCCCGCTGCCCCAACAGATGCGTCAAGCCATTGTGTACTGCATGGGCTGCCACCGTACGACATTTGGCCCCCCCCATCCCGCCGACAATTCCTGCCAAGCAAATACAAGCATCCACCACCTGCTTCCAGGCTACGCCACCAGGTTCTCGGAGGGCCGCTAAGGATCCCTGCAGCAGCAAATCCCGCAAAATTCGGGCCTGTTGCACCGCCCCAATCACCAGGGCATCCTCAGAAGCACCACTGCTCACCGAAGACTCATACCACTTGGCCAAGGCATCCCCAATTCCAGCCACCAGAGTGTACGGTGGGGCTTGTCGAATCAGCTCATAGTCGAGAATGAGGGCATCAGGCGCTTTGTCCAACGCCACATCCTGCTCAAAGGCGCCGGCATCGGAGTAGATATTGGAGAGCGCACTCCAAGCAGCACAGGTGGCGGCAGAAGTAGGCACAGTAATCATTGGGAGCTGCAATCGATGGGCCACTAGTTTGGAAGCGTCCAGGGCTTTTCCTCCACCCACCCCCAAGATCCCAGTGATCTGTTCTGCTGTAGTCAGAGCCTGTAAACGTCCCAACTCTGACTCACTGCAATCCACGCCGTAGGTTGTCCAGTGGGTTTGGATCCCCGGATCCCGAGCAAAATTTCGCTGCAGAGCAAGCTGCACCACCGCCAACGATCGTTCTCCTCCGATCACCAACACACGGGATCCCAGCACAGTTAGGGGAACCCACTCCAGAATGTGGTGCCCGCGATACACTCGGCTTGGGGCAGGAATAGCAACATCAAACTCAAAGTCAGAAGAGGAGCTCAACATCGGCAACAGCTTGTCAGAGAAGGGCTAGATCAGGTCTCAGTGTCTGGGAACACAGGGATGATCCTAGCCGTAAATTTTATCTTGCCTCAGTCAGATACCCTGCCCAAGGCTAACCAGCACAGTCATCCTCAGCAACACTGGAGCTAGCAGCAGGCTAGAGGTGTTGCACTGTATGGCACAAATTCCTTCCAGAAAGAGTCAACTCACCCAGGGATCCCTTCCATTTGGAACCCATAACTTGTCTAGCCCGTTTACTCTTCCCTCTCAACCCATGTCTTGTCCAGAGCGGCAGGCTGCTGGTCGGGCGTTGCGTCAAACTGTACCCCGATCCCTTCACCGAGAATGGCAACCGTCTGAGGGGCGTCGGGATCCGATTGCACTCATCGAGCAGTCTAACCAGGGGCGGAGGCCGGAGTTAATCCCAATTCGGTACTGGCGCATGATGCAATCTCCGTTTACATTTCTCCGGGGCAGCGCCATTATCATG
>JAUQVI010000337.1:0-2730 GCA_039794885.1 Thermostichus sp. DG02_5_bins_236 | reverse complement strand
GTTCCCAGAGAAAACCCCTATCCCTAGAGAAGTCGCTCCCTTTCGACCCAAGCGGCAGCTCCATCTCGACATTGGGGCATGTCAACTACAACACAAAGTTGTATCTGTTGCTACGAAATCAGACAAGGTTCTATCATGGGATCGGGAAGGCAAGTCGAGATTTGTATCCCTAGCCCCTTGGTGTGCTGCCTTAGTCATACGTTCAGGTAAAGTTATGCCCACTTTACAAGCTACCCACTACGCGGTTGAGGCCATCCAAGAGGAAGCCCGTCGCCTCATCCGGCAGGGATCCCTGCGGCGTTCAGAAGCCATCTCCCACCTCCAGCCCTTTTTCCCGCAGCGGGAATGGCAGTCAATTGCTGAAGAATTGGAGCTGCAGGACTACTGCCCTTCTGATCCAATCTGCGATTTGATCGGCGGTTGCGAAGAATGGCGTGAAGATTGATGGAGTGTTTTTTCGACTTCATCAGCTTCAGAGGCAGAGGATGCGAAAACGTTAACTTTGGGGGCTAGCCGAACGGTTCAGTCCCCAACGCCTGTTTTTGGAATCTTGAATTTTGAGTTTTTTCTCCGCTCCTTCAGTGGTGTGGACTGTTTCCTCCCTGTCGGCGGTAGGCTGGATGAACTATAGTCAGTAATCAACTGTTCTTTTCCCCTCAGGTTCGCATGGGTCAGACTGCTGTCGTTGCCACCTCAGATAGAGGTCTTGACCTGAACAGCCTCGATTTTGAGGCCCCAGGATGGTTGCGCGCTTTGCTCTCAGGGGCCGTGGATCCTGGTGATGGGCTACGGCCTTATACTCCTGAAGAAGCTGACCTCCTGCGACGGGCCTTCGAGTTTTCCTATTGTCTGCATCAGGGCCAAAAACGCAAATCTGGGGATCCCTACATTGCCCATCCAGTCGCAGTGGCCGGTTTGTTGCGAGATTTGGGGGGGGACGCGGTCACCGTTGCTGCTGGATTCCTACACGACATTGTTGAAGATACTGAAGTCACATTAGAGGCTCTAGAATCCGAATTTGGTGCTGAAGTGCGTCTGCTGGTGGAGGGAGTAACCAAACTTTCTAAGTTTAACTTTTCTAGCAAAACAGAGCAGCAGGCAGAAAATTTTCGCCGTATGTTTGTGGCCATGGCCAAAGATATTCGTGTGATCGTGGTCAAGCTGGCCGATCGCCTGCATAATATGCGAACACTACAATATCTGGCTCCGAGCAAGCAACGACAAATTGCAGCAGAAACCATGGAGATTTTTGCTCCATTAGCCAACCGGCTCGGGATCTGGCATTTTAAATGGGAATTGGAGGATCTGGCTTTTAAGTATCTCGACTACGAAGCTTATCGTCAGATCCAGGAACTGGTCAATGCCAAGCGCACTGAACGAGAAGCCGAGTTGCAAGTCTTCATTGAAAAACTTCGGCAACATTTGATTAAGGCCGGGATCGATCATTTCGAGATCAGCGGCAGATCGAAACATCTTTACGGCATCTATCGCAAGATGCAGCAGCAGCGCAAAGAATTTCACGAGATCTACGATCTGTCGGCGGTACGGGTGATTGTGCAGAGCAACAGCGAGTGTTACCGCGTGCTGGCGGTGGTGCACAATTGTTTTCGCCCCATTCCCGGTCGTTTTAAGGACTACATCGGCTTGCCCAAGCCCAATCGCTATCAATCCCTACATACAGCGGTGATGGGATCACAGGGCCGCCCCGTGGAAGTGCAGCTGCGTACCGAAGAAATGCACCGGGTGGCGGAATACGGGATTGCTGCCCACTGGAAATACAAAGAGGCCGGGAGTACCGCTGTCAAGCCGGAGGAAGAACGCTTTACTTGGCTGCGGCAACTATTGGAGTGGCAAAACGACCTCAAGGACGACAAAGAGTACCTGGATACGATCCGGGAAAACTTGTTTGAGAGTGAGGTATATATTTTTACTCCCAAAGGGGATTTGTTGGCCCTACCCCAGGGATCCTGCCCGGTGGACTTTGCCTATCGCATTCACTCGGAAGTGGGGGATCACTGTGCCGGTGCACGGGTGAACAATAAGATCGTGCCCCTCGACACCCGCTTACGCAACGGCGACATTGTTCAGATCATCACCCAAAAGAATGCTCATCCTAGCCTGGACTGGATTAACTTTGTTGCCACTAGTTCCGCTCGCAATCGCATCCGCCAGTGGTTTAAGCGCTCCAACCGTGAACAAAATCTGCTGCGAGGCCGACATTTATTGGAACGGGAGTTGGGCAAAACCGGCTTTGATGCGCTCTTGAAATCGGAGCGGATGCAAAAGGTTGCCGAAAAGCTCAACTATGCCAGTGTCGATGATTTGTTGGCGGGTCTGGGTTATGGGGAAACCACCACTACCCTGGTGATCAACCGTCTACAGGAGGGTGCCAAACCCGAACCGCCTCCCACTCCGTTGGGGAGCACCCAAACTCTGCTACCCCGTTCAGCCACCACAACTGGCCGCAGCAAAACACAATCCCCCATTTTGGGGGTAGAGGGCCTAAAACACCAATTGGCCAAGTGCTGTAACCCGCTGCCAGGGGATCCGATCTTGGGGGTGGTGACCCGCTTTAACGGCATTACCGTCCATCATCAGGACTGTCCGCGGGTGGCTCAGTTTTCGGGAGAACGACTGGTACCGGTGCGCTGGAACCAGGAACAACTGAAGCAAAATGCCCAGATTTACCCGGTGGAATTGCGCTTGGAGGTCATCGATCGTGTTGGCGTA
>JAUQVI010000336.1:0-2782 GCA_039794885.1 Thermostichus sp. DG02_5_bins_236 | reverse complement strand
GTTTGACCCGGTGGCAGCGGGGATGCAACTGTTTGAGTAGGGGCAGCATCACCCGATGGGGAAGCACTCTCGCAAGTCCTGAACCACATTGACGGGCACCAGATGATCGATGGGGCCCCCCAATTTGGCGACCTCCTTGACCAGGCTGCTACTGACAAAGCTGTGTTCACTAGCGGTCGCTAAGAATAGGGTTTCTAGCTCAGGAGCCAAGAGTTTGTTGGTATGGGCCATTTGCAGCTCGCCGTCAAAATCCGACAGGACTCGCAAACCGCGCACAATCACCTTTGCGCCCCGCTGACGCGCATAGGCAACCGTAAGTCCAGCAAAAGTATCCACCTCAACATTTTTTAGATGGGCGGTGGCCAAGCTAATCTGGGCTTGCCGTTGTTCGGGGGTAAAGAGGGGGGTTTTATTGGGGTTTTTTAAGACGGCGACAATCACCCGGCTAAATAGAGGGCTGGCCCGCTCGATGATGTCGAGATGCCCAAGGGTAATGGGGTCAAAGCTACCGGGGTAGAGGGCAATCATGGCCAATCCATCGAAAGTGCTGTTACTCCTCACCCTACCTGTTCCAAGGCCCATGCCAAGTAGGTTGGGCTAACCTGAGCAGCAGCTAGAGCCACGATCTCTGGTTCATCGTAAGGGTGTAATTCCCGCAAGCGTTGTTCCAGTTGAGGGTAGGCTGCTGCCGGCAATTTGAATAAAATCAGCGTTTCCGAATCGGTTTGTAGGGATCCCTGCCAGTGATAAAAGGAGGTGATGCCAGGTAATACCTGGGCACAGGCCGCACAGCGTTCTGCCACCAAGGTATGGGCCAACTGCTGGGCTACCGTTGGGGAACCCACCGTGGTCATGACAACCAGTAGACGAGGCTGTTGCGCCGGCTGTGGAGAAGGAGCAAGGGAACTCATCAATTGGGTTTTCTGGGTTCACCGGGATCTGCAAGCGGAGTTTCGGGCAAGGTGGTCGTTGATTGGCGGCGTTCCTGCTGACGGCGGGCTGCTTTCACCATTTCTTCTACGACGGCACGGGCCTGTTTCATGCGATCCAAGCTGTTGCGGTAGAGCTCCAAGTCTTTTTTAACCCGTTCGGCGGAAAACGGCAGTTTGCCCACCACATCCTCCAAAAAGCGACGGGTACGCTCCTCCGCATCCGTATAGACCGTCCGCGCCACCTCCTCATAGGCGGTGTACAGGCCAACCGCCAATACCCGACTGTAGGCATAGGGGGGATGGGCCATCCGTTCTAGGATCCCTTTCAGCCCACCTACATCTTCTGCTTCCGGCTTCAGACAAAGCAGGTTCAATCGTTGGCTGGGATCCCCGCCACCCATCAATTCCAGCAAGTCGCGGGCATTCTTGCGCAAAACCTCTGGCTTTAGTTGTAGTGCTTTGCACAAAGCATTGAATATCCCCTCCCGTTGCTCAGGTGGCTGGTAGGCTTCCATCAGCCCATCGTAGATAGTGACCAGCCCCAGAGCAAAAAAAGGATCGTAGACAAAGGCGCTGTTGACAGTGGCCAAATGAAGCTCCACCAACAGCTCCTCCACCACCCGACGGTAAACGGAGTTGATCGGGCGCGGATAGGCGCTGAAGAAAGCAGCTTTAGTCGTGGAGAGGGTACGAACAGGATTCACAGGCAGAGGAGGAGGGTGAGCTTAAGATTTTGTTCATTTATTCTCATTCTCCCTTGCAGCGACCCCGACAGCAAGCCAACTTTCTCTCGTAGCGACAGAGACTCAGCTCCGGTATGGTGGAAATTGGCTGGGATCCCAGGTAAATACGGCGATGGTGGCAGCAGTAACGGTGGTGGTGAAGATCGGCACCTCCAGTCTGACGGATGCTCAGGGTGGCTCGTTGCGACTTTCGGTCTTGGGGCCTTTGGTAGAGGTGCTCACCCGCTTACGCAGTCAGGGGCATTCCGTGATCTTGGTATCTTCTGGGGCAGTTGGGGTGGGCTGTGCCCGCTTGGGGTTGCGACAACGACCAACAGCGATTGCCGAAAAGCAAGCGGTGGCAGCGGTGGGGCAAGGGCGGTTGATGCGCCTGTACGATGATTTGTTCTCGGCCTTGAACCAACCCATTGCTCAGGTTTTGCTCACCCGTGCTGATGTTGTGGATCGAACCCGCTATGTCAATGCCAACCGTACCTTTGCCCAGCTGTTGCAAATGGGGGTGATCCCGATTGTGAATGAGAACGACACGGTAGCAGTGGAGGAGCTGAAGTTTGGCGATAATGATTCCCTTTCTGCTCTGGTGGCCAGCATGGTGCAGGCACAATGGCTGATTTTGCTTACTGATGTGGACAAACTTTACTCAGCCGATCCCAATCGGGATCCGACAGCGGAACCGATTGAACGGGTGAAACATGGGATCCCTTTACAGGTGAAGGCGGAAGCCCAGGGCAAAAGCGGCTGGGGAACCGGGGGTATGGCCACCAAACTCACAGCAGCCCAAATTGCCACCGCTGCAGGGGTGAGGGTGGTGATCACCAATGGCAAACGACCGGAACAGATCCCGGCCATTCTGGCGGGAGAGGCGATTGGCACCCGTTTTGATCCCGCCCCTCAACCTGCTAGTGCCCGCAAACGTTGGATTGCCTATGGGTTAGTACCGGAGGGCTCCCTGACTTTGGATGCGGGCGCAGTGCGGGCTGTTTGTGAACAGGGGCGATCGTTATTGCCCGCCGGGGTCACCGCTATTTCGGGAGAGTTTGAGGCCGGGGCGGCGGTGCGCCTCTGCGATCCGCGTGGGCAAGAGGTGGCGCGAGGATTGGTGAACTA
>JAUQVI010000335.1:0-2794 GCA_039794885.1 Thermostichus sp. DG02_5_bins_236 | reverse complement strand
GTGCGCCGTTAGAAGCAGTGAAAGAGTATATTCAAAGTCAATCGGGTGGGAGAGCCTGAAAAACTAGGGCTTGTGCCCTGTCGCTATCCATCCCCACCCGAGTGGGGAATTCCGCGAGATTAGTTAAGAGAAGACTGTCGCAAGTAGGGATATTTGGGGCGTCTATAGAGATCCAGACTCAATCAGCCATATAGATGGGCCACATACTCTCCATAACCGTTGTAGGGCAAAGTTGGAACGACCTGCCAATGGGAGCGGGATCCAAATCCAATTAGAGTTTCCTGTGCTTGTGACCAGCGCGGATGAGGTACTGTGGGATCCACATTGGCTTCAAATCCATATTCATCGGGGGCTAAGGTGTTCCAAAAGGTGGGGGGTTGCTCCGCCAGAAATTCAATTTTGACAATGGATTTCCCCCCCTTAAAGCCATATTTCCAGGGGAGTACCATGCGAATCGGAGCCCCATGTTGTTTGGGCAACGGCTTGCCATAAATTCCAAGGGCAAAAAAAGCCAACTGATTCGCCATTTCTTCAATCCGCAGCCCCTCAATATACGGCCAAGGCAACTTGGGAGGCCAAATGGGGCCATGCATGATGTCACGGTCGTAAAATGAGGTGAAGCGGACAAATTTAGCCTCGGGCAAAGGATCCACTCGTTCAAGCAGCAGATGCATCGGGAAACCCAACCAAGGCACCACCATCGCCCAAGCTTCTACACAGCGAAAGCGATAAATCCGTTCTTCTAGGGGGAACCCAAACAGATCCTCTAACCCCAGCTTTTGCGGTTGCCGCACCAGCCCCGTAATTTCGACCGTCCAGGGATCCGTTGGCAAAGCCTGTGCCGCTCGCCAAATGCGTTTGCCGGATCCAAACTCATAAAAGTTGTTATACCGGGCCGCAACAATCTCTTCGGTCAGGGGTCGCTCTGGATCTGAAAAAGCGGGGTTCAGTGGGATCCCACTCAAGTCCCGTTCCACAGAAGAAGCGGCTTCCCTGCCGCCCAACCCAAAAATGGAAAAACTGGCTCCTGCCCCTGCGGATCCCAGTTGGGTTAGAAATCGCCGCCGGTTCAAAAAAATCTCTTCCGGTGTAACAGGGGTTTCTTGTTGCCAAGGGTAAGGAACCCGGATCCCGAACATACATCAGCTATCCTTTTGGTGAGGAAAAAGTCCGCTGCCAAAATTTGCTCTATCGTAAACGGATATTCACCAGGAAAACTTTCTGGGTCGGTTGCCCGCTCTGCCCCAATGACAGCCAAAGGCTAACAGCGATTGTGGTGCCGGAGGTGCTGATCCCGAGGGGGGAGTGGGATCCCTTGTCGGCTTGGCCGCGTTGGTTAGGGGCGTTGGTGGCTTTAGCCGTGAGTTGGCGGAGTCGAAATTTGCTTCTGACGATTGTATTGGGGATGATGGCCTACTTTTTGGCGAGAGTACTGCCTTAATCTCGGGATTGCACTGCCCACTCACGGTGGATCCCAAGTGACCAAGCGACATACCCAAGCAGCAGCATCCCTGCCGCTACATCCAAAGCAATCAAGCTATGCATTTTTACAGTCATCGGGCTGGCTGCTGGGAAAAGATAATGACCGAGACTCGTAAGGCTAGTTAGGGCGTAGAAGCTCAATAGGGCATAGGTGAGACGGAACTGGCGCTTTGCATATAGCCAAAAGCCCAACAAACCCACCAGGGTCATTAGGTTCTACAGTTCTTGAGGTCGCCGGGTCAGGGCTCATACCGGTTGCCTTTATGATCTAAAGCTGAGCTAGTGACACCCCGGGGATCCCTTGTCAACATTTAATCATCCTCTACATTATTGGCGGCAGAAAAACCGCTACTACCACGAGGATCTGGAGCGGTTGCATCGCTTCTTTGTGCCAGCGGGTCTGCGCATTCTGGAGATTGGTTCGGGCACGGGATCCCTGTTGAATGCCCTACAACCCAGCGTCGGGGTGGGGATTGATTGGGATGCCGAAATTGTGGCCCAAGCCCAAGTGGAGTTTCCCCATTTGCATTTCCGGGTACAGGATGCCCATAACCTAGAGCAACTGGCCCAGGATCCTCTGTTGGCGGATCCCTTTGATGTTATTTTGCTAACCAATACCCTGGGCAGTCTAACGGACATTCAGCAGGTTTTACAGCAGCTGCGCCGCTTCTGTAGCCCGCGTACCCGTTTGATTCTCTCCCACCACAATCCTCTCTGGGAGCCGATCCTGGCTTTAGCCACTGCCCTCAAACAGCGAATGCCTTTGCCAGCGGCCAACTGGTTATCAGCAGCGGATGTGGCCAATCTCCTGCACTTGGCGGGTTATGAGATCATTCAGCAGGGGAAGCGGCTGTTGTTACCCCGTCGCATCCCCTGGATTTCAGCAGTGGTGAACCAAGGGGTTGCCCCAATACCAGGGATCAATGCCCTTTGCCTGACGGAATATACGATTGCCCGGCTGCAACCTGTTGCGGATAGGGATCCCCCCCTTGATCAACAACTCTCCTGTACTGTGGTGATTCCGGCTCGGAACGAAGCAGGTAATATTCGTCAGTGTGTGGAACGGCTACCGGAAATGGGATCCCGTACCGAAATTATCTTTGTGGAGGGGCATTCCAGTGACGATACCTGGGCCGAGATCCAACAGGTAACATCTGAATATCAAGGGATCCGCGAGATTCGGGGGCTACAGCAGCAGGGCAAAGGAAAGGGGGATGCCGTGCGCAGAGGGTTTGCGGTAGCTACGGGGGATGTACTGATTATTCTGGATGCCGATTTAACCGTACAGGCGGAGGACATGACCAAGTTTTTC
>JAUQVI010000334.1:0-2802 GCA_039794885.1 Thermostichus sp. DG02_5_bins_236 | reverse complement strand
GCTCTAGTGATCTTTGCCAAATGGAACCCGTTGCAGTGTTTGTTGGCAGCCTTTTTGTTTGGAGGGGCGCAGGCGATTGGGCCGGCCCTGCAATCGGTGGGGGTGGAATCCAACTACTATCTCTGGAATGCCGCTCCCTACATTCTGACCTTGGGGATCATGATCCTTACCAGTTCCCCCCGGCGGACTTTGGCGGGGATGCCTGGGGCTTTGGGTACCGGGAAGTAACCCTAGCTAGCTATAGTCGAAGTGAACCCGAATCAGGGATCCCTAGTGATGACTGCTGTACAAAATCGACCTGCTAATACCCTGACCCTGAGAGAAGTTCACGAGCTTTTGGATTTACGTCGAGGAGATTCTTTAGAGTTCGAGGAAAAACTGGACTTGCCCCCTCTGACTGAGCAGGAAATCGAAGAGCTTACTCAGCTTCAGGAATTGTATTTCAGCTATCTGGCAGATGACACTCTGAATGAAGGGCAAGTTAAATTTCTGTTTGTTTCTCCACTACTAAAACTGGCAGGCTTTCTATCGAGTGATATCAAAATCAATCTAGAGGAAAACATTGCCGATATTCATGTTGAGGCAGAAGAAAGCCAAGTCGCCATCAAAGGTCGCATGGACTTACTGGCTATTAGAAGGGGGACAAGAGCTCCCTTCTGGATCTTGGTAGTAGAAACTAAGGGAGGGACAGGAGCAACAAGCCTGGGCATGGCTCAGTTATTGACTTATGCCTATAAAGGGATAGAAAATCAGGAGTCTGTCTGGGGATTGGCTACGAATGGCGAAGACTATCAATTTGTCTTCTTGCAGCGAGGCTCCCCTAACACCTATCATTATTTACCTAAGTTAGGGTTACTGGATCGCAGAGCGATACATCGACTCTTACAAGTTCTGAAATCTATCCGAGCAACTCTCTAACCGAGCCCATCTTCATTCGATAAGGATTCTGATCATGAGCGGACTTGGCGGCCTCAATAAAACCCCCAATGGTGTTGTATTGGGACTGGTGCAACTTCAGCTACCCAATGTGGTTACCCCTGAGGATCTGGCGGCGCAAACCCAAAAAGTGGTCAGTATGGTGGGCAAGGCCCGCCGCAATATGCCCAGCATGGACTTGGTGGTTTTCCCAGAGTATTCTTTGCACGGCCTATCAATGGATACCAACCCGGAGATTATGTGCAAGTTGGATGGGCCGGAAGTGGCTGCTTTCAGTGCGGCCTGTCGAGAGCATGACATTTGGGGTTGCTTCTCGATGATGGAATACAACCCCCACGGCAACCCCTACAACAGTGGCATCATTCTGGATAACAAAGGAGAGTTGCAACTGTACTATCGCAAGCTTCACCCTTGGGTTCCTGTCGAGCCTTGGGAGCCGGGAAATTTAGGGATCCCAGTTTGTGATGGCCCCAATGGTTCCAAGCTTGCCCTGATTATTTGTCATGACGGTATGTTCCCGGAAATGGCCCGTGAATGTGCCTATAAAGGGGCCGAGATTATGTTGCGCACAGCGGGATACACGGCTCCCATTCGGCATAGCTGGCGGATCACCAATCAGGCCAATGCCTTTTGTAATTTGATGGTTACGGCTTCTGTGTGCATGTGTGGATCCGATGGCACCTTTGATTCCATGGGGGAAGGCATGGTTTGTAACTTTGATGGCACCCCTTTGGTGATGGGATCCGATCGCCCCGATGAGATTATTACCGCCGAAGTGCGCCCAGATTGGGTGCGAGAAGCTCGCATTCATTGGGGTGTAGAAAACAACATTTATCAGTTTGGTCATCGTGGTTATGTAGCCGTCAAAGGAGGAGCTCAAGATTGCCCCTACACCTACATGCAGGATTTGGTGAATGGGGTCTATCGCCTGCCCTGGGAAGATGAGGTGATCCACAAAGATGGCAGCGCCTGTGGCTTTCCCCCTCCCACCCGCACTTATCAGAGGTCTTCTCATACGCCAGCAAGCCACAGCGGCTCTTCCTGGAAAGAAATCTCTTGATACTTCAACAGCTCAAATCCAGCAAGATTTCGTTTGAGCGCAAGTGGTTTTGCAGGGATCCGTCTCTGCGCTACCGGTAGGGTTTTAGATGGGATTTCTTGTCTACCGGTAGTCTGGTTTGCCATTTGGATGAGCGTTTCTTGACCTTGCAATGGGCTGAAACTCTGGCACAGGTCAGCAAGAAAACTCAGCAGTGATAGAACAGGAGCAAATCTTCAGAGCTGAGGAGGTTTGTTGTGATGGCTTTATTACGACTCAAAGTTACCCGCAAGATCTTGGCTACATTGGTATTGCTCGTGGGTCTGGGGCTTTTGTCTGCCTGTGACGATGGCGGTAGCACCAGCACCGTCAGCCCGCCCAGCATCACCCCTACCCCTGTTAGCGAATAGTGCAGCGTGTTTTTGCAGGTGTTCCCCAGAATCTGGATATCTGTTGTCTTAGGGATCCTCTGCTTCTGCCTGCTGGTTGCCTGTGGGGGAGGCGGGGGATCCCCGGCTTCGCTGGGGCCACCCCCTGCCGGAGAAGCGCCGATCGCTGCCTTTTTGTGCCAGCTGGATCGAGAAACCCGCAGCTTTTCCGGGCCGGTCTACGCCGTAGCACCCGATGCAGCCACCTGTAATCCTGGCCGTCTTACTCCGGCTGCTGCCCAGAAGATGATGGATCGGCTGAACTTTTTGCGACTTCTGCACCTGTTGCCGCCGGTGGAATTAAACCCTGAATTTTTGCAGGCGGCCCAGCAGGCCGCCTTGATGCAGGTAGCCAACGATGCCCTGAGCCATGAGCCCCCTCCCTCCTGGCGATGTTTT
>JAUQVI010000333.1:0-2807 GCA_039794885.1 Thermostichus sp. DG02_5_bins_236 | reverse complement strand
TTCTGCTTTGGGAGGGACTGTAAGACCAAAGGGAGGAAGGCGCAAGTCTACCCTCTCGGAGGCAAGTCCCGATGAACAAAGAAGCCCGCGCTCTATTGCGTAGCAATGAGCGTCGGGTACTTCACGGTTCCTCTTTCTTTTTGAAGGGGGCGGCCTCCAGTGGTACTGGCTTGGATTAATGGGTCTGATTGAGTCCTTAGATTAGGATGGTAACCTGCTTCTGGGGGATGAGTAGGTCTTGTATGGTACAAACTCCATCTAAAACCCTTACTTTGGCTGAGTTTTTACAGTTACCTGAAACTAAGCCTGCCTATGAATATATAGATGGCCAAGTCATCCAGAAACCGATGCCTCAAGGGAAACATAGTGTCATTCAAGGGGAACTAGTAACGGCTATCAATGCTGTGGTGAAAGTTAACCGGATTGCTCGTGCATTTCCTGAGCTGCGCTGCACTTTTGCTGATCAATCTGTAGTTCCTGATATTGTGTTTCTCCTTTGGAATCGGATCCCTCGTGATCAGGATGGTCAGGTTGCCAATGTGTTTTCTATCGCTCCAGATTGGATCGTTGAAATTCTATCTCCTGAGCAGAACCAAACGAGAGTGATCAAAAAGATCCTTCACTGTTTGAAACATGGATCCCAGATGGGTTGGCTGATCGATCCTGCTGAACAAACTGTTCTAGTCTATCGTCCAAAGCAAGAAACTGAGATCTTTGAGGCGCCAGATGACATTATTCCTAGCCCACCCTTTGCAAGCGAGCTGAAACTAAAAATCAAAGACTTGTTAGCCTGGTTGGTTGAGTGAGGGCGCAGCCATTGAGGGTTAGACCTAAAACATTTTTTGTCTGTTCCTAGCTCCAAAGTGTCTGGGAAAGAGCATCATCCAGTAGCAGCCATGCGGGTGAGAGCCAACGCTAGCGAGGTTGCCGCCACAATTGGATCAATCACCGGGATCCCCAATCGTGTGGAGAGAGAGTCAGCTAATCCTGTCATACCGGCACAGCCGAGTACCAATACATTGGGTCGCAAACTCTGCACGGTTTTTTCGGCAGTTTGCTCCAGGATTTGTTTGGAGGCTAGGGGATCCCGTTCCAACTGCAACACCCCGATTCCACTGGCGACTATACCGCTACAACGACTCCATAAGCCACACTTTTGCAGATTGTCTTCGAGAATGGGCACCGAGATTTGACGGGTAGTCACCACAACAAAGCGCCGTCCCAAAAGACTGGCTGCATGGAAACTGGCTTGCCCAATGCCAATCACCGGTGCAGTACAGACTTCCTGGGCAGCTTCTAGAGCCGTGTCATCAAAGCAGCCGATGATCGCCGCGTCGTAGGATTCTTCCGTCAGGATTTTTAGTACCCCTGGCCCTGCCCATACTCCATCCCGGCCTCCCTCAATTGCCGCTGGCCCGCCCAAGTTGGTGCGTGTTTGAATCTCCGCTTGCTCCGCGATGACCGATTGAGCTACGCGGCCCATGCCCTCAGTCATGGCAACTGTGCTATTCGGATTCACAATCAATAGGCGTGGCATGATAGGGATCCCAAACATGAGGATGAGGTTATGGTGCCACAGCCCTAACCCCCCTTCAGCAAGGATCCACCGCCAAGTTGACCAGTTGTCAGCTCAACTCCAGTAGATTGGTTCAGCAGACTGACCGGCAGAAACCAATCCTACGGTTGATGCTCCACTGCTGCTCCACACCAACCTAGCCCTGCAGAAGGCAATCGCTATTACCGGCAACCCAACGCTCACTCCGTAGCTCGAATCGGTTCAGTAGGAGGGGATGTGAGGTGCCCGTCCCATTTGTTGTTTCAGTTACCCAATTTAGGAGCTACTGCCCTTGTCTTCTGGCAACTGAGCTGCCTCTTTAAGGGCCGACTGGATGGAATCGGCATCCGGCAGAACATGGGATCCGCCGTTTTTGCTGAGGGGAGCAAACCCTTCCAGGCTGCGGATGTAGATGTCTTGCTGTGGGAAGGGGATGCGGATGCCCCGCCTCCGAAACTCTGCCTCGATCAGAAAGTTTAGCTCGCTAATCAACACGAACTGGTCTTGGGGCCGGTTGATCCACACCAACAGCTCAAAATTAAGAGCGGAGGGGCCAAAGGACTTGAGCCATACCTGGGGCGCCGGACTACTGAGCACCCGTGAGTTTTCCTTGGCCGCGCTGAGTAGGGCTTCAGTTACCAACGCCGTATCCGACCCATAAGCCACCCCCACCGGCACATGAATACGGCAGCGGGGATCCCGGTAGCTCCAGTTCACCACCTTCGATTCCGTAAAGCGGGAGTTGGGCACTACCACAAAAATGCGATCCAGCGTGCGCAACACTGTAGCCCGGGGGCCAATCCGCTCCACCGTACCCAGCAAATCATCCACCTGCACCAGATCCCCAATTTGAATCGGGCGCTCCAACAAAATGGCCACATAACTGATGTAGTTGTTGGAAAGGTTCTGCAAGCCGAAGCCGATACCCAAACCGACTGCCCCGGCAATTACTGTGAGAGAGCTCAGGTTGAGGCCACTGAAAGGCAAGACCAGCAGGATCCCCAGCAGCGTCAGGGTGTATTTGAAGATGGCGGCTGAGGATTCTTGTGTACCTAAGTCCAGCCCTAGGCGTGTGAGAAATCGCTGTTTGAGACCGACGCTGATGTAATGGGCGCCTGTGAACACCAAGATGGAGAGGGCGATAAAGACCAGCAAGCTGGCAATGGATAGGCTGGAATTGGGCAGGGGCTGGGTTAACACCCCAAAGGCTGTGTTCAGCAGGCGGCTCAGCCCCAGGTAAAAGGAGCGCTGG
>JAUQVI010000332.1:0-2847 GCA_039794885.1 Thermostichus sp. DG02_5_bins_236 | reverse complement strand
CCGTAAACAGAACTTCCAAAGTTCATCGGCGATTTAGCGATCCTGGCTTTGGCTGTTGCTCATTGAATAGGGCTCTTGAACTTTTCCGGTGAGCCTCCAATTGTAAAAATTACAAACCCATGCCTGCCAGCGTGTCGATCACCTGCTCCAAAATCAGGGTCAGCTTTGGGTGAGAGGTTTCAAACAGACCAATCACTTCTCCAATGCGGTCTTTGCTTTGGGCCGGGGATCCCAGTTCAGCCAGTACAGCTTCTACTTCTTGGCGGATGGAGGCGATCTGTTGTCGCTGCTTCTCATCCAGACCAGGAGTTTTTTGCAGTTCGGTATCCAGATTATGCAGCAGTTGCCGCAGTTTCGATTCGGCCATTCTCGAATAGATCCTGATAGATGCTGACCACGACACCTCGATGGCGCTCCGCGCCGTGCGTAGCACAATCATACAGCCTGATGCGGTTGACCAGGGATCCCTTACCCCAGTCGGTTAACTTTTGCAGCCAAGGGATCCACCCCCTGGATGAGCCTCTTAAGATCGGCAATAGCGGATTCTTTTGCGCCCCCGCCTCCCTCTCATGTCTGATCTTGCTTTGCTGCTGTTGGTGCTGGCTGCGATCAGCTTCGCCATTTGGAGTATTTTCTGGCAGCAGAAACGGAGCCAAGAATTGCTTCAGCGTTGGGCAGCAGAACACGGCTACCAGATCCTGAGCCAAGAGGCACGGTACTGGCGGCGGGGGCCTTTTTTCTGGACCACTTCTCGCTACCAGCAGGTGTTTTATGTGCGAGTAAGGGATTCTTGGGGGCAAGAACGCAACGGCTGGGTAAGGTTGGGAGGCTGGTGGTGGGGACTATGGTCGGATCGGGTGGAAGATCGCTGGGAGTGAGAGTGCCGATTGATCGGGGTAGATGAGACAGCGTTTTGCCTCCGTCAATTGTGCGCTTCAACCCTATCGGCAGCCTCCATAAAAGAGGTTGGATTGAGATGAGAAGCTCAACTGAGTTCAAATCACACGGAAGAATCAAGAGATGGTCAAGCTGTGGAAATGGCACCCTTGGGGATCCCTGAAGCTGGTCACGGGCTTGGGAATGGTGCTGGCGGTTGGTGTGTTGAGCTGGACTTTGATGGGCAGCGGAGGGGTTATGGCCAATCCTAGCGAGGGATCCCGAATATTAACAGTGACAGGGCAGGGATCCACTCCAGTCGAGACCTCGATTGCCCAAATTCGCTTGGGGGTGATACTCCGAGGAGACTCGGCACAAACCGTGCAGCAACAGGTGGCAGAGCGTTCGGAGCGACTGGTGAACCGCCTCAAGGAGCTACAGGTCAATGCTCTGCAAACCACGGGGCTCTCCTTGTATCCGCAATATGACTATCGGGATGGTCAATCACACCTGACAGGGGTGCAAGGACAAAACAGCGTCCAGTTCGAGGTGCCTGTGGCCAGTGCCGGACAAGTACTGGATGAAGCGGTGGCGGCTGGAGCCACTCAGGTAGAATCGGTCAGCTTCCGAGCAGAGGATGCTGCTCTGGTGCAGGCGCGCAGCCATGCCTTGGCCCAAGCGGTAGAAGATGCGCAGCATCAAGCTCAGGATGTGTTGGGGGCCTTGAATCTCACCCTCGGATCAGTTGAACGGATTCAGATTCACAGTGATGGCCGTGTTACCCCACCGCCCGTTCCCCTAGCAGCCAGTGCAGATTTTGCCCGCTCTGAGATAGCTTCTACGCCCGTAGAGGGGGGAGAACAAAGGGTACATGCCCAAGTCACCCTGGAGATTCGCTATTAAATAAATCCGGCTTGAGCAACCCCTGAGCAACAATCAACACAAAATGCCCAAAACAATCCAATCTAATTGAAGCCTCAGTTAATACCTGCCGCTTAGAATAGCTATGGAAAGTCTGCGGGTTCTTGCTATCTTCGGCTTTCAATTTGTCCTGCCCCGGTTTGCCCATGGATCCCAGTCCGGAGAGCGTTGTTGTACCTCAGTCTGAAACTCCTCAGGCAGGTTCCTTCTTTGGCAAGGCTGACGACGGTAGCATTCGTGCCCACGTCCTGATTGTGGATGACAGCTACATGGTGGCGGAGATGTTGTCCAACTTTTTGGGCAAGCAGGGCTGCAGCATTTCCTATGCCTTAGATGGCTCCTCTGCCCTGGAGCAAATTCGTCGCCGACCGCCAGATCTGATCATCGCTGACTGGGTGATGCCCTCTCTGAATGGATTGGATCTCTGTCGGCAGTTGCGGCAATCCCCAGAGTATGCCTGGGTGTACTACATCATCATGACCGCCCGTGAGGGCAACGATAATATGGAGCGGGCTTTGGAGGCAGGGGCTGATGAGTTCCTCTCCAAGCCGTTTCAAGCAGCAGAATTGATGACGCGGGTGCGGGCGGGTCTGCGCATTGTGGAAAGTCGCCGCCAACAACATTTGCTCAAAACCGGGCAAAAACAAGCTCCATCCTCCACAAAGTCGATTGGATTGGAGGTGGGCAACCGTCAGGATTTGGTAACCCGTTTGCCCTTGCGGGTGGCTCAAGCTCGCTCTCAGTCGGAACCTCTCAGTTTGTTTGTGCTGCGTCTTGCCAACCTCAGCTCTCTCAGCCAAAGGTTGGATACCCAGGCTCGGGCAGCCCTTCTCAAGCTCTTTACGGATCGTCTAGCCAACAATCTGCGGGATAAAGATGATCTGTTTTGCTACGACGAGGGACAGTTCATTGTTCTCCTTTCGGGCAGTACCTTAGCTGCTACACAAATGGCTGCTGAACGCTGCTGCCAGCGTATGATTCAGGATCCCTTTGTGGTGAATGGGCAAGCTCTGCCAGTGCAACTGCATTTTGGGGCCGCTAGCCTGATGG
>JAUQVI010000331.1:0-2861 GCA_039794885.1 Thermostichus sp. DG02_5_bins_236 | reverse complement strand
TAGTTGTTGAGCAAAGTAGTCTTCCAAAAAAAGGAGATCGATGGCAGTTAGGCTGAGCAGATTGGGCAAAAGTCCCCAGCGCACTGCATCCCGATTAATGTGATTGATTTGAACAGGTGTCCGCAAATAGCGTTGCAAGGTTTCTTCAATACGGTTATTGACCTCACGGTTAAGCTGCTGGGCCAACCGCAGCGCCATATGTCGTCCGGCCCGCCAAGAAAGACACCCCACGCCGCCTACGCCCACCCCTACTGCCAGCAGCATCGGTAGCAACCAAGCCATCCGCAAAGGAATGCGCCCAGAGGAGGAAGCAGCAGACTGGGGTGAGGACTTCATCATCAGCAGGTGCGGAAAAACTAGGCTTGCGGTGGCTGCAAAGCACGTTGTAAAGAGCCAAGGCCCACCTCCGCCACAATTGCCAGCAGGGCCACTGGGATCGCCCCTACCAGTAGGATAGCGTTATCGTAAAGGGCAAACCCCAATGTGATAAAAGTTCCCAACCCTCCCGCACCGATGAATGCGGCCAAAGTAGCACTGGCGATGACCTCAATAGTGGCGGTTTTAATGCCAGCTAAGACCACGGGCAATGCAAGAGGAATTTCAATTTGCCGTAAGACTTGACCGGATGTCATACCCATCCCAAAAGCCGCTTCTCGAATCGCTGGCTCAATCTCCCGAAACGCGACATCGGTGCTGATCAAAATCGGGGGCATAACCAAGGCTGTGAGAGCAACTACAGCAGAGCGAAAACTCAAGCCAAAATAAGGGATCGCCAAAAATAAAATCGCTAGGCTAGGGATCACTCTCAGCCCATTAAAGCCATTGATCACCAGCAGTGACAATAGCTGGGATCGAGAACTGAAAAAGCCCAAAGGCAACCCGAGAATGAGTCCAATCCCTAAAGGCACAGCCACCAGTTGTAGGTGTTGAACGAGAGCCTGAAACAGCATATCGCTGTTGTTTTGGGCATAGCTTAGGGAACGGGTCAGAAGGGTCATTGAGGGTTACAGCCCTTTGCACCAAGGGCATGCTAGTGCGTCCACCGGCCCATAGGGCAACGCCAGCCACCTTGTACAGGGTATATCTCCAGAGTCCTCTTCCACAATCATTCAAAACACAAGCATTGTTGCAGAGCACCCTCGCAAGAGCCGCATCAATCCATTGGAGTGCAGCATAGGTCTGGTGAAGATAGACCCAGTGTAGCCTTTGAGGTTGGCTTGGAAAGAAGTTTGAACAGGTAAAATGAGGACAAAAGCATTTTGGGTTACCTTTCTTGGCACCCCGTGGCTTCAAACCTAAGGTTGGGCAAAACTCCAACAGCAGGGATCCCTCCCCGGATCGATTCTCCGATCACAACTCTTCTGCAATAAGCCTGGCACCCTATGTGCGCACTTTGCCTGTGGTCATTGATGCCATGCTGGATCTAGCTCAGGTGCGGGGTGAAGATACCTTATACGATCTGGGCTGTGGGGATGGTCGGGTTCTGATACGAGCGGCCCAACGGTTTGGGACTCGTGGGGTGGGAGTGGATATTGACCCAGAACGGATTCTAGAGGCACGGCAACAGGCTCAGGCAGCAGGGGTTCAAGATCAGGTGAACTTTCTGCAACAGGATCTGCTCACTTTGGATCTAGCCCCGGCGACCGTGGTGAGTTGTTATCTACTGCCCCGCTCCAACCTATTGATTCGAGACAAGCTACGCTCGGAATTACAGGCCGGTGCCCGTCTGGTCACCCATTCCTTTGATATGGGGGATTGGCTCCCAACCGCCACCACCACCGTATCGGATGTGATTAACACCTACACGGTCTACCTTTGGCAGATTGAACCCCCTAGGGATCCCAATCCATAGCTTGCCAAAAGGCCGGGGAAGGTTGGTGCAACACAATGCGGTTACCCTCCGGATCCCCAAAATCCACCTCCTGCCCATGAAAGTCCTGCCGAATCGGAGAAACAGCAATCCGATAGTCTTCTAGCAACGCTTGGATTTTTGACAGGGATCCCTGTAGATCCTCCACCTGCAAACAGAGGCTCATGGCCCCCGCCCGAGCCACAAAATCTGGGTGATGGCTGCGGTAAAGGCCCAACCGCAATCCCGGTAGCTGAAACTCCACATAGACCGGATCCCTTAGTGTGGACAGTTGCACCTGCGGCGGGATCCCTAGCAAAGACTGGTAAAAGTGACAAAGGCGGGGCAAATCGGGGGTGGCCAGGCTGATCAAAGCCGCAGAGATCCGCATCGCCAAGAGAAAATCAGAGCCCCGATCCTAGCCCAACTCTCCAGCCAATTACTTGTATAGCCTTAATTCGGTGGCTACTTTCGGCACAAATCAAATACGGATTGGAAACGCATCTCAATGCTGTTGCAGTTCTGTTACACACAGCTTGCCTTTGCCACAAGACCGATGTAAACTGCAAAAACTAAGCTCTAAAAACCGATAGATTTACCGTAGAATAGAGGCTCAAGTGCAAATGCTTATGCCTGCCCGGATCTCTGCTGCTCCGCCACCTCGTTTGGCTTCATCTCCGTCTGTTCTCTCCTCCGTTCCAGGGGTTCTGTATGGGATGCCTGGATTGCGGCAGCAGCTTTCCTTTCGGTCTTTACTCTGCTGTCTGTTGGTTTGTCTGTAAATGCGTTTGCGAGGTTGATTTTGATGTCTTTCTCTTTAGTGCTACGCACTGCTACGCGATCCGTGCGCTCCTGGGTGACCCGTCACCTGCGCCAGCTTCAGGCGGTACTGCTGGTTTTGCCCATGGCTCTGGTTGGTCTATCTCTGATTCATGCCCCTTCTCAGCCCGCCAAAGCCGCCAGCGGGGTAGGGATCCAGTTTGTTTCCGCCGACTGGGTCAGTGCTCATGCA
>JAUQVI010000330.1:0-2887 GCA_039794885.1 Thermostichus sp. DG02_5_bins_236 | reverse complement strand
TGCAGGAACGGGGTTTGTCAGTTTGGGCCCTGGATCGCTCGCCTGTGGCCCTTCAGATCATGGAAGAACGCGGGATCGGCTGCCGCATTGAGGCGGATATTTTTCAGTGGGCAGGGCCGGAATTTCGCTTCGACACGCTGCTGCTGTTGATGAATGGCCTTGGCTTGGTGGGATCCCTGGCGGGGCTGGATCGATTGTTAACCTTGGCCAAGAACTGGATTCAACCGACCGGGCAACTGCTCCTGGACTCCACCGACCTCAGGGATCCCCCAAAAGAGGACCTGCAGGCAGAAGAGGAGTTTACCGACCCTGCGGCTGACCTTGAACAAGTAATTTACTTTACAGCAGAGTACCAGGGGCAACGGGGGGATCCCTTCCCTTGGTTGTTTGTGGATCCGGAAACCCTCCTCCGACATGCCCAAGCCACCGGTTGGCAAGGGCAAATTATCTACCAAGATCCCGAGGGAACCTTTCTGGCGCGGCTGACGCCCCTCTAATGGGAGAGAATTTGCGATAGGAACAGGCGGGATCGCTCCTCTTTCGGGTTGTTGAAAAACTCGTGCGGTGTATTCTCTTCAACGATTTTGCCGCGGTCGAAAAAGATAATCCGATCCGCCACCTCACGGGCAAAACCCATCTCATGGGTGACACACACCATCGTCATCCCCGATTGGGCCAGCTCCCGCATCACATCCAGCACTTCCTTGATCATCTCCGGATCCAAAGCAGAAGTGGGTTCATCAAAAAGCATCACCGCCGGATTCATGGCCAAGGCACGGGCAATCGCTACCCGTTGCTGCTGCCCCCCCGACAGTTGCCCAGGAAATTTTTCCGCTTGCTCGGCAATCCCAACCCGGTTGAGCAACTCCATCGCCCGTTCGGTCGCCTCGACCTTTTTCATTTTCTTCACATGAATTGGGCCAAGTGTTACGTTTTGCAAAACTGTTAAATGGGGAAACAGGTTGAACTGTTGAAACACCATCCCCACTTCCCGGCGGATGGCATCGATATTGCGCAGGTCACTGGTTAGCTCAATGCCATCGACAATAATGCGGCCCTGCTGGTGCTCTTCTAACCGGTTGATGGTACGAATGAAGGTGGATTTCCCTGACCCAGAGGGGCCACAGACCACCACCACTTCCCCCCGCCGGATGCTAGTGGTAATGCCCTTCAGAACGTGAAACTCACCGTACCACTTGTGAACATCTTCACATTGGATGATATCGGTGCTGGATGTGGCTTCTGGAGAGGTTGAAGACATAACGCGCGAGGATCGTTCCATGGGCAGGTAACTCTCCTTCATAAAAGCAAGCATTGGTACCATTGCAGAACTAGCTGAGCAATAACCGTAGTCTTTGTAACATTCCTACACACCCTGACGTGTGAGGCTTTGAACGGGTGACAGGTTTTGAGTAGTCCTTGATGATTTTGTACGAGGTCGTTCTATGAATATGAAATGGATAAAACAATTGAAGGGGTTGACTTTCTTGGCTGGAGCATTGGCTGTATCCCTTGCTGTGCAGTCAACCCCTGCCCAAGCCCAAATTGGGCCGATTACCGATCGGGTCAAGGCTCGCGGTGAGCTGATCTGTGGTGTGAACAACCAGCTACCCGGGTTTGGCAATATCGATGAAAACGGAGACTATGTCGGCTTCGATATTGACATTTGTCGTGCTGTTGCGGCTGCCCTCTTCGGGGATCCGGACAAAATTCAATATGTCTATCTCACGGCGGCTAACCGGCAATCGGCGATGCAGTCTGGCGAAGTGGACATCATGAGCCGCAATACCACCTGGACCCTGACTCGTGACCGGGAATGGGCGGTCACCTTCGGCCCCACCACCTACTACGATGGCCAAGGGTTCATGGTGAAAAAGGAGCTGGGCATTGAAGATCTGGCGGATTTGGATGGGGCCACCATCTGTGTAATCGCTGGTACCACTACGGAGCTCAACTTGGCGGACACCTTCCGGGCTCGTGGCATCGCCTTTACGCCCGTGACTTTCGATGGTGACGATTCCTCCTACAATGCCTACGATGAAGGGCGCTGCGATGCCATCACCTCCGATCAAAGTGCTCTGATCTCCCGCCGGGCAACCCTGCAAAACCCTGAAGATCACGTCATCTTGGGGGATGTGATTTCTAAAGAACCGCTAGGTCCCTTGGTTTCCCAAGGGGATGAGAGCTTCTCCGACATCATGAACTGGACAGTCTTCGCTCTGTTTTACGCAGAAGAAAGGGGAATTACCAGCGCCAATGTCGAGGAGTTCCTCAGCTCTGAGGATCCCGATATCCGGCGGTTCTTGGGTCAAGACGGCAACCTCGGGGAAGTGCTGGGATTGGAACCGGATTGGACGGTGAATGTGATCAAGGCAGTCGGTAACTACGGCGAGATCTTCGACCGTCATCTAACTCCGTTGGGGGTGGCCCGTGGTTTGAATCAGCCCTATACCCAGGGTGGGATCCAGTACGCGCCCCCCTTCCGCTAATTCGGAACCCAGAACCCATGCTGCTAATCTGACCCCCACCCCAGGAATCCCCTCTGGTATTGACTGGATGGGGATCCCTAGGTTGGATTCAGGGCTTTTCCTTTTCTTGTTTGGACTGCTTAGAGCCTCATGACTTCTCTTTCCAGCCAACCCCAGCCCCCCTGGTGGCGAGACGAACGCATCCTCAAAATTGTCCTGCAAGTGGTTTTTGTCATTGCCGTGCTGATAGTGTTCGGGATCCTCACCCAGAACCTGACCAGTAGTCTGCGCCGCTTGGGGATAACCTTTGGGTTTCGATTCTTGGGCAATTCCGCCAACTTTGGCATCACCGAAGGGATCCCTTACGACCCCTCCGAGAGCTACTTGAAGGCCTTTGTGGTCGGTGTAGTAAACACCCT
>JAUQVI010000329.1:0-2891 GCA_039794885.1 Thermostichus sp. DG02_5_bins_236 | reverse complement strand
ACTTCACCCTAGCTGAAGATATTCGCACCGTTGTTATTACCGGCCCCAATACAGGCGGCAAAACCGTTGCCCTGAAAACGTTGGGCCTGCTCACCCTTATGGCCAAAGCAGGGATCTTTGTGCCGGCTCAGGATCCGCCGCAACTGCCCTGGTTCGAGGGGGTGTATGCCGATATTGGCGATGAGCAATCTCTGCAACAGAACCTCTCCACCTTTTCCGGACATATCCGCCGCATCAGCCGCATTGTGCAGGCGATTCAGTCCACTTCAGAAGTCGCCCTGGTGCTGCTGGATGAAGTCGGGGCCGGCACGGATCCCACGGAAGGAGCGGCTTTGGCTGTCGGTTTGCTGGAATATCTCTCCGAAAAAGCGCTCCTCACCCTGGCCACCACCCACTACGGGGAGCTGAAGGCCCTTAAATATCAGCACCCCAGCTTTGAAAATGCCTCGGTGGAGTTTGATGAGGCAACGCTCGCCCCCACCTATCGCCTCCTGTGGGGGATCCCCGGCCGCTCCAATGCTTTAACCATTGCCCAACGGCTACACCTAGATCCCGAGATTCTGGAACGAGCCAAGCAACGGTTGCAGGGGGAAAGCCAGGTGGATAAGGTGATCGCGGGGCTAGAAGGACAACGGGCAGAGTTGGAAGCCCGCGCCGCCGAAGTGGGATCCCTGCACCGGGAGCTAGAAGCCCTGCAACAGCAGATGCAACAGCGCAGCCGCCAGATGGCAGAACGAGAGGCCCAGCTAGAGCAAAAGCAAACCCAGGGGCTGCAAACCCTTTTGGCTGCTGCCCGAGAGGAAGTGGCGGCTGTTATCCGTAAACTGCAACAGGGGGATGCTCCCCAGCAAATTACCGCCAAGCTGGATGAAATCCGGGAACGCTATTCCCCTCCTCCGGTAGCGGTGGAAACGGAATTTGTGCCGGAAATTGGGGATCGGGTGCGCTTGCGGGGACTGGGACAAACTGGAGAGGTGATTGCCGTTGCAGAGGATGTGTTTGTGGTGCGCAGCGGCGTTTTGAAGTTTACGGTGCCGCGTGGTCAATTGGATCCCATTGATGAACATCAGGCCAAGCAGCGACAACGACCCAAAGCACCTCCCCCGACCCCTTCGGCCCCAACTCCTCTCAACCTTCGTACCCGCCAAAATACCCTTGATCTGCGGGGAAAAACCATAGCTGACGCAGAAGTACTCCTAGAGCAACATTTTGCCCAAGCTCCTCCCGGCCCAGTTTGGATCATTCACGGCCATGGTACAGGTCGCCTACGCGCCGGAGTACAAGCCTATTTGCAGGGACATGTGCGGGTACAGGGTTTTGAGGCTGCGGAGAGCCAGGATGGGGGCACGGGGGTGACGGTAGCGCAGTTACGGTGAATAGACCTCCTGCACGAATCAACAAAAGGGTAAGGGAGGCAAGGTTAGCTTGTAGTTGTGGATGCCAGCAGTGACATTCAATCTCAGTTTCAATCCTTTCCTCCGATTGCGATAGCGACTGCCAATGATCCGCCATACTTTCAAGTGTCGATGCACAGGCTGCCCTCTGATGCGCCGAATCGCTAGCTGCTGATTTTCTTACTTTTGCTCCATTGTCAGCTCTCTACCTCGTGGCTCTCGATGGGGAACCTTGCTCTTGCCATGGAAATTTTTTATTATGTGTTCTTCAATTCGTGTCTTGCTTTGCTTGAAAAGCCTAAAATCATGTCGTCTCCCTTTCCCAAAACTTGTGCAAATTATCTGCCCGCTTCCCTGCTCAACTCTCACCTGATCTTTTAGTGTGTGATACTTGTGCTTGCCGCTGTAGTAATCGCGCTGTTTTTTTAGGCTGCTCAATCTCAACTTCAGTTATGTCGATAACAATCACTTCATATCCAGCTTCCCTCAGCCTCTTTTTGCCGGGTAGATGAAGGACATCCAGCCAAAAGCTTTTCTACTTTGTGGACAATCCGACAAACTGTTGATTCATGGATCCCTACATCTTGGGCAATGTGAAAGTAGGTGCGGTACTCTCGCCAGGCAAATTAGGAGCTGCTCAGCAACACTTAGCTTATTTTGTCCCCCTCTGTGTCCTTGCCGCTGCCAGTGAGGGGTCAAGTAGGCAACCATGTGCTCAAACGTTTCTCGCCCCACACCTGTCAGACGCTTAACCTCTGCTGGGGATAGTGATTGGACTTCCTCGTCGGTCATTGCCTGATCCGCTAGATGACCTCTGGTATCTCTCTTCTCTCTCATTGATGCAAGAGGTCTACTGTTTCACCGCAGCTTGAGCAATTCTGACTGGGGTAGTGGGGTGAAACAGCGACTGTTGCTACCCCAACCACTTTGCCAAAGTACTCAACCCAGCGGCGAAACTCTCCCCAGTTGGCCCAGTGATGATTCTTGACCATACAACACCACGAAGTCGTTAGACTTCACCACGCACCTTGCTGTCTTTACAGCAAAGTCTCTACGCTGGCGTTGTACTTTCAGATGCGCTTTACCCAAGCGTTTAACAGCTTTCCTGCGATTATTGGAACCCTTTACCTTTTTGGCCACCTTGCATTGCGCTCTTTTCAAGCGCTTCTGAGCTTGGCGGAGATGGCGGGGATTCTCAAGGGTATTGCCGTCCGAATCGGTGTAGAAGTGCTCCAACCCCATCGCGTTGGGTCGTGTTTTTCTGTTCGCTCCACCTCCAGGACAATCTGAGCGTAGTAGCCATCCGAGCGGCGCACAACTCGCACCCGATGGATTGGTTCAAGTTGATCAAAGTTGAGGTCACGAGTCCCTTTGAGCTTGAAGCTACCAGCTTTGAACCCGTCTGTGAAGCTGATTTGCTTGCACTCAGCAGAGAGCTTCCAACCCGTAGCTTTGTACTCGACACTGGTGCGAGTCTGGTACTTCTTGAATTTGGGG
>JAUQVI010000328.1:0-2900 GCA_039794885.1 Thermostichus sp. DG02_5_bins_236 | reverse complement strand
CAGGGCTACCGATTTCCCAACCAAGCAGCCGATCTGGCTCAACTCAATACGGCTCTGGGATCCCTGCTGCAACTGAGCCCCGGTCAACTGGCCAGCGCCATCCCCACCCTGCAAAAGGCCATCGATGCCCTAGAAAACCACAGTCGTGCCTACGTCCAACAGCACCAGAAAAACCAAGCTGAGCTCAGCCAAATTCAAACTCAGCTGCAAACCCTCAGCCAGCAACGTCTGCCTGCCCTGGAGCGCCGCCTGGCCACAGCCCCCAAACGGCCTAATATTCCCTTCCCTCCCAATGGGGATCTCAATCAAGCCAAACAGCTCCTCCTTTATGTGGAACAGGAAGGGATCCCGGCCATCCAACGCTGGAATAGCTTGAGGGAGCAACACTTTGAGCAAGCGGAGCAGGAAATCGGTCGGGCACGGGCATCTTTACGAGGCTGCCAGGAAATCTTCGATCGCATCGAACAGTCCCTGCGACAAGCCGAACAACAAAGCTATAACCGCGGCGGCAATACCGTGGTAGTGGTCAATTCTGGAGGGTCTACCTGGCGAACCCCTTCCAGCGGCTCCAGGAGTTCGGGTATGCACTCCTCCAGCAGCTCTTCTTCTCGTCGATCTTCAGGGGGCAGTTCTTCCCGTAGCTCCTCTGGGGGATCCTCCCGCCGCCGGTAAACGACTTTTCCACCCTGGCCAAACCAGGCAGGGTCGGGAATAATACCGGACGGAAGATCCCTGAGTTTGACCGCTTGTGCATCATGGGTTCCCACAAGGTTGTCTGTGCCGCTGCAATACCTGGAGCCGTCGCTTTTGGGTGTGGCTAATGCTGTGGGGGCTCTGCATCTGGCTGGGATCCTGCGGCACATCCGCTCTCTTGCCCTCTCCTCCACAGACAGGATCCTTTTCCATTCAGTGGCGGTTTCTGGATCCTTCTCCCACCTCAAGCCAACGGCTGTTGTTTGAATGGGCGGCCCAACGTTGGCAAAGACTGATTGTGATGAAACTGGCTCCCGTCCCGTTACGACTAGGCCCCAGCCACTGTCTGCCTGGATCCCCGCCGTTGCAGCAACAAGTGGATGATCTAGTAACGTCTTCCCGACGCTGAGCGCTTAGGCGGTACATCGCGGGCTTTCTAAAAGCCCAGGAAGTTTCAGTAGCCCGCCAACCATCTGGCAAGATAGCCAGGAGCCTCCAGGCTGTATTACGGACAACCCGATTGCTTTGATATTTTTTGCCCCGTTGAAATCAGCATCACCCTGCCAACCGCAATGCCCACACTTAAACCCCTTACCACGGCGATAAGACTTATCCAGTTCGGGGTGGATATGCAGGCATTGGTGACAGGTTTGAGAGGTGTATCTAGGATCAACCCAAACAACCTTCACTCCAGACCTCAAGGCTTTGTAGCCGATAAACAGCCTCAGTTGGTAGAACGCCCAACTGTTACTGCGTCTGCGCTCGGTCTTATTGCCAGGTTGCTGGTTGATGCGTTCCCGAATACCGGTCAAATCCTCCAGTGCAATGCTGGCACAAAGAGTTTTTGCAGTCTCAAGGATGCGTTTGGAAACATTGTGATTGACCCAGCTTTGAAAGCGACGCTCCCGACCAGACAACCGTTGCAGCAGTTGACGGCATCTCCGTCTAGAACTGCGTGTGCCCTGACTGGCTTTGTGCTGGAGCTTGGCTCGCAAGCTGGAAAAGCGTTCACGAACTTGGGTTATGTCTTGTCCATCCCAGTGCTGTCCTTCCGAGGTATGGGCAATATCAGTGCGACCCAAATCCACACCCAGAACTGCGTCACCGTTTTGCGGTTTGGGTGGCTCCAACTCCAGGCAGATCTGAATATAGTAGGAACCGTCTTGCCGCTTGACCAAGGTTGCAGATTTAGGCGCAGAACCTTTCAGCATCCCCCGCTGGTAGTTGCCGATTGCCAAATCGAATCGTTCACGACCCTCTACAGTAGTGAGCGAAACCGTCCAATCCTTCTCACGAAACGAGAAGATGCGAGCGTCATAGGTGACAAAGGTAGCCTTGAAGGCTTTGACTGGGCGATGCTTTTGCTTGGCAACCTTACGAGACCCTGCCACTCGTCGGCAGACCTGTTGAGCCAAATTACTCGACAGGCCAAACCGAGCGCGAACCTCGTAATAGCAAAGGGATTGCAGTTTAACCGCATTGACTATCTTTTCTGGGGTGTTTTGGTTCACCCAGTTCAACGCTTGCCCAAAAGCATCCAGGGTCACATCCAATTTTGCGGCTTGCGACAAAGAGGTCTTGAGCTTACAGGAGATAGTCAGGGGTTGATTCATGGCCCTATTGTATCTCATCAGAGAAGAGATTGCCTGTATGTCCAATGAATTATTATTGTCCGGCTCCGTGCCTACGCCGGACTCGCATTCCTCCTGACGCTCGCCAATAGCAGAGCGCGGGGCTCCTACGAGGTTCAGCTGATCGATGTTCAGGTGTTGCCCATCGATGGCCCCGGTCAGGTGTTGGGGTTGGCCAGCCCTTGTGTGTTGCGCCAGTGGAGTCAACTGCCTGTCTACGGTTTCATGCAGTTGGATCGGGATGATCTGGAGACGTTAGAGGCAGCGGGGCAGCTAGAGACGGTACTTTTGCACGAAATCGCCCATGTTCTGGGGTTTGGATCCCTGTGGCAACAACGGCATCTGCTGGCCGGTTTGGGATCCGCAGATCCCCGCTACTTGGGGCAACGGGCTAACGAACAGTTCAGCCAGCTGGGGGGACTGGGCCTGATCCCATTGGAAAATTCAGAGGGAAGTCTCAGCCGCAATGTCCATTGGCGTTCTGTAGATTTGGGGGGAGAGTTGATGACCGGATCCCCTGGCCAAGCCCTGAGTTTGCTCAGTTTGGCAGCACTCGCAGATCTGGGCTATCAGGTG
>JAUQVI010000327.1:0-3029 GCA_039794885.1 Thermostichus sp. DG02_5_bins_236 | reverse complement strand
GACTGCTTTCAACATGTCTTTATATTAGCATAAACCCATCATTGCGATAAAGGCTTATCTGTCAGGATTCCTAGATAGTTTGTTCCTTCGCTTCGCTCAGTCACGCGGCTCTCATCCCGACGCTGACGGTTCCGGTACAGCGCGGGGCTTCCCGCCTAATAGCTAATTTTCCTATCGCTTGACGTTACGATAAGCCTATTGGTCGAAATTCATCTCAGCACTCAACCCAAGATTAGAGCGTGAGCCTTCTTTCGACATTGAGGTAAACATGGGCCAGAGAGGAAATCCCCGGATACAGCAACAGCAGCACTGCTGCCAACCTGCCCAGCCCCGGTGAGCAGTACAGCCGCCTGGCCAGCCGTTGGGTTAGCACCACAAAAGGCCCACCATCACCAGGTTCAGCAGCTGCCCATCCGCCCGACTCAAGGGATGCCTTAGCGCCAACTCAAATGCAAAAATTGATCCCCTCAGAGGGAATCTTAGTGAAAACGACCCAGGTGGGCCGCAAAAGCTTGCGCCTGCAACAGATGTTGGGCTTCATCCCAGGCAGGGGATCCGTCAGGTTCAAATTACCCGCAGTAGGAGCGGGAGCACAGCCAATAGCCATCCCCCGATCCTCAGCCCCGCCGGGATCCCCCTTTCTAGCAACTGTTCCTTCACCTGAACCTAGGAATTGTGGGTGTGGTCTTGACCCTTGAGCAGCTTCATCCATTCCTCCACCTGGGCCGCTGCAATCGAACGGCAGCCCAACCCAAACGCCAGCGCCACCGCCACCGCCACCGAGCCGAAGAGCAGACCAAAAGCAAGATTTACAATGCTCAGGGCAATGCCCATTTGTTGCAGAGCCATTGCCCCCACAAAGGTAACAATAGCAACCCGGGCCACCTGTCCCAAAAAGCGAGCTTGCGCCGTCCCGGAACCGGCCAGGATGCGAAAAGCCAAATTGGCGAAATACAAGCCCACCGCCAAGATAAGAACACCCAGTAGAACCCGGCCCAGGATCACCACCAACCCACTGACAAAAGCTGTGAAAGCAGGGATGTTTAGGACTTCTACAGCAGCAATGGCCCCAAAGAGCACAACTCCCACCAAAACCACAATGCCAGCCACCTCGGAAGGCTGCCGCCAGCGCGGCTGGGCATCTGCAGCTTCTGTTCCTTCTGCAGCCGGCAACGGCGTGGTGGTTATCCCCAACCAAACCAGAACTTGATCAAAACCAACTGTGCGCAAGAACCTCTCAACCACTTCTGCCACAAAGCGACCGATAACATAAGACAAGATCAAGATCACCACCGCCATAGCAATTCGCGGTAGAGCCGTCAGCACTTGGTTGAGCATGGCTGTCGCCGGCTCACTAATGGCTGCAATTTGCAACGCATCCAAAGCGGCAATTGCCGTCGGGATCAGGATCAAAACATAGACAATTTCCCCAGCAATGGTGGCCAGGGATCCTCCCAAGCTAGTCTGCTCTACCCCCAGTTGTTGCCCAAGACGCTGCACCCCCATAGCAGTCATCAAATTAATCACCAGGCCGCGGGCAATACGGGCAACAAACCACCCCACCACCGCGATAATGCCGGCCTTGAGGACAAAAGGCAGCGCCCCCAGCAGATCGTTGAGAAGGTTCTGCACCGGTTGCAAAGGCCCCTGCAGTTCCAGAACCCCCAAAATCAAGGGTAAGAAAAAGAGCAGCACCAGCCAGTAAAGACCATTCCCCAACATGTCACTGACCAGAATGGGAGGGGCAGCCTCCCCAGAATCCTCTTCCCCCTCCACCTGTTGCAGGGGCTGATCCAACTTCAAAACCCGAGCCGATTGTATGGCAATGGTTTTGGCCAAAGTAGCCACCACCCAAGCCACTGCAGCCAAAATCACAGCTGCACCCAGTCGAGGCAGAAAACTAAAGATCTGATTCAGGAAGGCATTTAAGGGTTGAGAAGCTGTTGTTAAGCGCAGGGCATCCAAAGCTGCTACCACAGCCAGCAAAAAGATGACCCAGAAAACAATCCCTGCAACAATCCCCGTCACAGATAACTGGCTAGGGGATCCGCCACCGCCCCAAAAGCCTGCCAACCGTTGATCAAACTGAACACGCTTGAGAAGCACTTGAGTTAATTTGGCCAAAGCTGCAGCAATAATCCAACCCAGAATTAAAAAGACAATGGCAATGATGACCTGAGTTAGCAGTGGCCCCAAGTTGTTGAGGTTAAGACCTAAACCCAGCGGGTTCTGATTCACCGCCTGAGGGGCTTCTCCCAACTGAGCCAGCAGGAATCGGACATGACCCTCAGAGATAAAATGTGCAAACGTATCCTGCATAACAAAGACCTTCAGTCAAAACCAAGACAGAGCTGTCCAGGGTTAAATATACCTGAAGGTTATCGAGGCATTTGTGAAAACTAGCGAAAAAAATTAAGCAACTCAACCCAATTCGACACCTAATTCAATACACTAGATGGTACGCTCACAAGGATGAATCCGTGCTTTGTGGGCTGCTCCTACAGACAAGCTACGCAAATCCACTTTGCTGGCTAGGCACCCCTGCTGAGCGGACATCATCAAGGTTTATCGCTTCCAGGTCAGCGTAGTGCATCAGCTCACCCCCAACCTGCATCTCAACACCGACTCTCTCAGCTGAGGTGAAGTCACTTCGGGTGAACTTAGCCTAGTCTGGTCAACTTTAGCTCAAGAATTTCCCACCCCGTTAGAGGGATTTCAGTAGCTCCGGCGCTTGGCGCACGGTTTCGAAGAAATGATGCACATTGGCTTCGGGGGTGGTCTGGTGAATACCATGCCCAAGATTCATGATGTGACCCCGAGAACCGGCCTTTTGAATCACCTCCAGGGTGCGTTGCCGAATCAGTTGCGGGGATCCCAGCAACACCATCGGATCTAGATTGCCTTGCACCGCCAGGGATCCCAAGCGGGCTCTGGCCTCTGCCATATCGCTCATCCAGTCGAGGCTAAAGATATCGATTCCGGCTCGGCCCACCCGTTCCAACAAAGCGCCACTGCCGTTAATGTAGAGG
>JAUQVI010000326.1:0-3036 GCA_039794885.1 Thermostichus sp. DG02_5_bins_236 | reverse complement strand
GCCCGCGACAGTTACGATCTTTCCACCTATATCGACGATCAAGAAGGCAATCTCGACTCTGATGCCAATATCGCTAAGCTCGCCCTTGCACTAGAGTTCGATGCGGCTCTGGCCTACAACGATGCTTTTACCCAACTGTCTAACAAAGACTTGGTGGCTGCCGCCAGCACCATTGGCCCTAACGAAGTTGCCCATGCTACAGCGATCCGGGCCGTCTTTAACAGCCTCGACTCCAGCATCTTGGTGGTGCCCTCCCCCTTTGTTAGTGCTGATACTCGGGAACGCTGGATTTTGAAGGTGTAGGGTTAGCTAAAGACTCCGTTCTGCTGGCACGAACGGTAAGGATACCCAACGTTCTTGTTTGAACTTTTTGGGGCATTGGGGATCGTCACCATAGGCACCCTAACCCGATGATCCGGAGGGTTACCGTCTCTGTTGACTAGGGTCATTGACCCCTTTTTTCTCTTCTGGACTGATGCGGAGAAAAGACTATGCCCATGACGCGGCGTCTGCTACTGCTAAGTGGATTGGGTTCTGCCCTTAATGTGGGGATAATTCTGGCCTTGGATCGCTGGCGACAGGCCGGCTCCTTGACAGGGGGGGATCCCGTCGGAGCAACAGCGGCAGTCTCGCAAGCCGAGGTGATCATTCGCGGGTTTCAATACTTGCCTGCGGAGGTCACCCTGAAGCGAGGTGGCACCGTTACCTTTACCAACCAAGACTCTACTCCCCACACTGCTACCCCTTTAGATGGAGCCCAATTTCAGGGGACGGGGCGGTTGCGGCGGAACGAGAGTAAGGAGGTGGTGTTTGGGGTGGCCGGGATCCAGAACTATTTCTGCGATATCCATCCCAGCATGGTAGGCCGTATTATCGTTGTGGAATGAGGGATTGGCCATGCAAACAGAAACACTGGCACCCCCTGCCCCCTTTTGGAACATCTGTCGGCGGGTTTATCTGGTTTGGGCAATTTTGTTGTTAATTGGGTTTGGGGCAACTCAATTTCACCAGGAGGCCGGCATCAACTGGCTGTGGTTGGTGATTTCCCTCATCGGGTTGGGCTATATGGTTCACCAAACCCGTTTGCCGGAGTTTCGGACAGCAGGCTTAGCCCATCTTTACTTCGTGGGTTTGGTGTGGACACTGGTGATTGCCCTGGGTATGGTTCTTTCGGTGTTACCGTTTATGGGTCTTGGTGTACTGGCACCCCTGAGCCGGTATCTGGGGGTATTTTGGTTGTTTCAGATGGGGTTGGGTCACTGGCTTAACGGCATGGTGGATCCGCCACGTTATCCCTACTGGATGACAGGTGGGATCCAGATTTTGGCCGGCATTGTTTGCCTGGTGTGGGGGTTGGAGTGGCAATTTTGGGTTGCAGGAGGCGTCGGAGCTCTGGCAATGCTGTTGCTGATTCCCTTGCATCCAGTACCCCCCTCCTGATCCTTCTAGTCTAGGGAGGAGGGATCCGGATCCGCCTCAATATCCCAACGCACCTGCCAAAGCTGTCCTAGTACCACCACTTCATCCCCAAAGCGCAGCTTGCGCCCCCGTCGGGTTTCCACTTGGCCATTCACCTGTACCTGCCCCGTTAGGATTAACTGTTTCGCCTGCCCACCTGTGGGGACAATGCCGGTGAGCTTGAGAAACTGATCCAATTTGATAAAGGGATCCGCTCCGGCAGATGTGCCGGTGTTGGTAGCTTCTTTTTGCTCTGCCATTACTTCGCCCAAAAAGTCTTGATATTCACAAATTCTAGGATCCCTTCCCGGCTGAGTTCCCGCCCATAGCCGGAACGTTTAATGCCCCCAAAGGGCAAGCGTGGATCCGACTTAACCAGGCCATTGATAAAGACGGATCCAGCTTCTAGCTCCTCTAGCAGGCGCTTCTGCTCGGCTGGGTCTGTGGTCCAGGCGCTGGCTCCCAAGCCAAAAGAAGTACTGTTGGCCAAGCGGATGGCTGCCTCCAGATCCGGCACCTCAAACAGCAGCGCTACCGGGCCAAAGATCTCCTGCCGGGCCACTGCATGCTCTGTGGGTACATCGACCAAAACCGTTGGGGGATAGAAATTGCCCCCTAGCGGGGATCCGCCCACCTGGACCTTTGCCCCTGCCTGGATCAGAGCCTGCACCTGGGCATCCAGCTCCTGCAGAATGCTCGGGGTAGCCAAAGGCCCTACCTCGGTTTGCGGATCGAGGGGATCCCCCACTTTGAGGTGGCGGAACCGCTCCGTTATTTCGCAGGCAAAAGCTTCGGCAATGCTGCTGTGCAGAATAAACCGTTTGGCAGCGATGCAGGATTGGCCATTGCTGATTAGACGTGCCGTTACTGCCGTGGTGACCGCCGCTTCCAGATCGGCACTGGGCAGAACGATAAAGGGATCGCTCCCGCCCAACTCTAGCACGGTCTTTTTCAGGTGTTGACCGGCCAAACGGGCCAAACTGGATCCCGCCGCTTCGCTACCTGTGAGGGCAGCCCCCCGCACCCGTTCATCCGCCACCACTTCTGCTACCTGAGCTGCCCTGATCAACAGCGTTTGAAAGGCCCCTTGGGGAAAGCCCGCCTCCCGGAAGATCTTCTCCAGGAGCAAAGCAGATTGAGGCACGTTGGCAGCATGTTTCAGCAGCAGGGTATTGCCGGCCATCAGGGCCGGAGCCGCACAGCGAAACACCTGCCAAAAGGGGAAATTCCAGGGCATGACCGCCAAAATCACCCCCAAAGGTTGGTAGCGGATGCCGCTGTAGCCGGCATCGGTGGCGATCGGTTGCTCCGCCAAAAATCCTTCCGCAGTTTCAGCGTAGTAGCGGCAGACCCAGGCGGATTTTTCCACTTCGGCAATCGCAGAAGCTAGGGTTTTGCCCATTTCCAGAGTGATCAGGCGGCCAAACTCGGCTTTGTTCTCCTCCAAAATCTCCGCCACCCGCCTCATCCAAACGGCCCGCTGAGCAAACGGGATCCAGCGATACTCCTGAAACCGCTCCTGAGCTTGTGTGATACAGGTTTGAATCTTCTGGGAGTCAAAAACTGGGTAACAACCCA
>JAUQVI010000325.1:0-3043 GCA_039794885.1 Thermostichus sp. DG02_5_bins_236 | reverse complement strand
CAAGAACGGCATGATAGGGACATCAATGCGGCGATCAATATCAGAAATGAAGGCTTGCGGATTTTGGCCTCAGGAAGTGGGGCTTCTGCTTTGGGAGGGACTGTAAGACCAAAGGGAGGAAGGCGCACAAGTCTACCCTCTCGGAGGCAAGTCCCGATGAACAAAGAAGCCCGCGCTCTATTGCGTAGCAATGAGCGTCGGGTACTTCACTCTCTCGTTCATATTTGTACTTGAAGCTAAGCTCAGGGGTTCAGCAAAACAGCTTGCGGTCATTGATGAAATGATTCGCACAGCTAGTTTCGTCAGGAATAGTTGTATTCGGCACTGGATGGATAATCCTGCTATCGGACAATATGATCTGACTGCCCTATGTGGGATTTTGGCGAAGGAATATGAGTGGGCAAAAAACTTAACTCCCAAGCCCGTCAAGCTTCGGTAGAAAGGGCATGGCAGTCAATTAAGCGTTTCTATGACAACTGCAAAGTTCCATCGGTCAAGAAGAAAGGATACCCAAAATTCAAGAAGGCTCGAACTGTTGAGTACAAAACTAGCGGATGGAAGCTCTCTGAAGATAGACAATCCCTAACATTCACTGATGGCTTCAAGGCTGGGATCTTTCGCATGAGAGGGGCTATGGATCTTAACTACTATCAACTTGAACAAATTAAAAGAGTTTGAGTGGTGCGTAGAGCGGATGGGTATTATGTCCAATTTTGCGCAAACATGACCGATTAGAAGAGGTGGAACCCACAGAAGAGGTCATTAGACTGGATGTTGGTTTAACCCACTTTTATACAGATAATCAAGGTAACAAAATTGATAATCCTCGTCACCTCAGAAGGTCGGAGAAGTCTCTTAAGCGGCTTCAACGCTAGGTTAGTCGCAAACAGAAAGGCTCGCATAGTCGGAAGAAGGCGATTAAGAAACTAGGGAGAAAGCATCTAAAAGTCTCTCGCCAATGTAAGGACTTTGCTGTGAAATTAGCAAGGTGCGTGGTCAAATCTAATGATTTGGTGGTGTTTGAAGATTTGAAGATGCGGAATATGGTTAAAAACCATTGCCTTGCTAAAAGTACGAGCGATGCAGGGTGGCGACTATTCTTTCAATGGCTGGAATATTATGGTCAAGTCTTTGGCAAAATTGTCATTGCCGTGCCACCTCAATATACAAGCCAGGAATGTAGTGCCTGCCATCGCATTGTTAAAAAACATTGTCCCAAAGAACCCACGCCTGCCCCTGTGGACTGGGTATGGATAGGGACGAAAATGCTGGTTGCAACATTCTAGCCAAGGGTTTGGAATTAGAGACAACTACAGCGCCGAACAGCCACACGCTGCCCACCCCTGGGATGGAGACTGACTAGAAGAGATTGGGGGGCTAAAGCCGAGTTCCCCAGCAGACTATCTCCCTATCCCAACAACTGGCGGGCCCGCTGCACAAAAGCTTCCACCGTTAAGCCGTTGAAGCCCATTAACTCAGCCGGTATAGCGGTGGTTTCCCCCCGTTTCCAAGTTAAGAAATCCCGTGGGCCGGCGTAGCGCAGCATCAGCGGCTCCAACATCAAGCTGGCACCCCCCGTTACCCCGATTAAGGCATTCCCCGCAAAGCCATTCTCAAACTCTGCATCCGTTAGAAACTTTCCATCCGGTTGGGCACAGGTTGACCAGGCCACATCCTCAGGGCGGTACAGGCGACGCGGATTAACCACCGAGACAATGCGGGATCCAATCCCTTGCTCGCTCAGTTGCTCAGCCGCCTCAAACACCGGCAGCAGGATCATATCCCCCACCACGGCAAAGACCACCGTTTTAGCCCCGGGCAGTTGCTGGAGCAGAGTGTAGCCCTGTTCTACTGCTTGGCGAGCTTGCTCGAGGGCGGTGCGGATGGGCAGAGGTGTTTTACTGGCGATGATCGGGATCCCTTTGTTGAAGGTGCTTAAGGCCCACTCGTAGGCAGCTTGCGCACAATTGGCATCCGGCGGAAAAAGCGGGAAAACATTGCCGTTGCGCATCATGGCCGCCAGGTAAGCCTCAATTTCAGGCCGCTGGTGGGTCCAGCCGTTGCGCCCCTGCTCCAAAGCGCCAGCGGTGTAGAGGGCAATCAGAGAGGGGGTAGGGCGCCGCAATTCCGCCATTGCTTGGGTGACGGTCTGCCAAATCGGTAAGCCGTTGATGGCAAAGGATTCGTAGGAACACCACAGGGAGCGTCCCCCCAACAGAGCTAAGCCTGCTGTCAGCCCGGCACAGGCATCTTCGCTCAGGGGTTCATAGACCTGTCCCTGCGGTTGTTGGTTGTAGAGGGGATCCACGGTGGGGTGAATCACCTTGAGGCCTTGGTTGATGTTGGCAATGCCGGAAGCTTCATTGCCATCGGCGTTGGCCACCAAAAAGGTCGGATCCTGGTGTCCCACCTGCACTACCATTGCCCCGATGGCTGTGGTGGAAACCTGCTTATCCCCCAGGGGAAATTCTGTGACCGTCAGGGATCCCAGCTCCGGTAAGGGGCGAATGGACTCGGTAACGGCAACGGTTGCCGCCGGCCCTCTTGCTGCCCGTTCACAATTTTGTCGTACCAAGGCCCAGGCCGCCGGAGCCAGAGCACGTGCCTGCAAAGCCGCAACAATATCGGGGTTATCTAGGGTGTGGTGGCCATAGAGATTGTGGGATTTGGATCCCTTAGCGTGCACTCCTGCCCCTTTCAGCTGTTTGAGAATAAAGACCGTCAGTTGGCCTGACATTGCCGATTGGATGGCCCGTTCCATTTCAGTGATCACCCTCTGGGCAAAGTGGATCCGCCCTTCTAGAGAAAACTGGGTGCTATCCACATAGGGGCCGGGCTGATCGGCATCGTCGAAGTCTTTGGCATCCACCAGCACCACTTCCTCAAAGCCATTACCCCGCCAGTAATCCACCATCTGGGTGTTGCTCATGGCCGAAACCATGCTGTGGTGCTCCTGGCTGTAGCCATTCCAAACCAGCACAGGCAAAAAGTTGGTCCGCTGCGGAAAGGCGGTGTGAAAGTGGATCATGGAGCTCATCACATA
>JAUQVI010000324.1:0-3054 GCA_039794885.1 Thermostichus sp. DG02_5_bins_236 | reverse complement strand
CACTTTTACACACTCACTGGAATTAACGACAGCCTGTGCAAATTCAAATTCGCCACCGACTCGAATATCGCTACAGTTGTCCCGCCCAACTGGAACCGCATACGGTGCGATTGCGACCGCGCTGCGACGGGATCCAGACCCTCTTGACCTTTGAGTTACAGGTGGATCCGCTCCCAGTTGGCCAATCCCCCCTAGTAGATCTGGAGGGGAATGCCACTGACCAAGTTTGGTTTGGGGATCCCACAGAACATTTGCACATCCAAACTCAGGCGACTGTCCAAACCTTGCGGCACAACCCCTTCGACTACCTGCTGTTGGACTGGGCCACCCACCTGCCCATCGACTATCCCCGCAGCCTAGGTGCCCAATTGCAACCCTACCTAACGCCGCAAGCGGATGCTAGTCTCCAAGCCCTAGCCTGGGAAGTTTGGGATCAGGTGCACGGGGAAAGCACCGCTTTTTTGCAAGCGCTGAACCAGCGCATCTATACAGAATGCCGTTACATCCTACGGGAAAAAGGGGATCCCTGGCCTGCTATTCTGACATGGCAGCGAAAAACCGGATCCTGCCGAGATTTGACCCTGCTGTTTATAGAAGTGTGCCGAACCGTAGGCTTAGCGGCGCGATTTGTCAGTGGCTATGTTGCTACGCAACTCCAGCACGACCAAGTCAGTGGGCCGGAGTTGCCAGAAGGAGAAGCTGATGAAATGGAGCCGGATCCCGTTCATTACCATCTCCATGCCTGGGCAGAAGTCTATTTGCCAGGGGCGGGATGGCGGGGGTTTGACCCCACCCAAGGGTTAGCGGTAGCCGATCAGCATGTGGCCTTGGCCGCCAGCGCTCATCCTAGCGGCGCAACCCCGATCCGTGGCCATTGGCTGGGGCAGGGCATTCAAAGCAGCTTGCACTACAGTATCCACCTAGAGGTCAGTAGCAGTACTCAAGGCCAAGTCCAACGGGTTTCAGCAGCCAGTTTGCACCCCGTCTAATTGGCCAATCTAATTGCAGTTTCTACCCGAAAAAGTTCCTGGCTGGATCCCAAAGTGGCGGTGTAAGATGACGGAGTTTAGCCAAGCTTTAGAGAGTTTGCCGAGGGATCCCGTTGACCCAGTCTATTGATATCTCCGCTAACGTCGATACGTTTTTGCAGGAGTTGGCCGCCATTCAGCAGGTGGGGCCGAAGCGAGTCGCCATCCTGGGCAGTCGTCATGTGCCCATTACCCACCAATACTTGATCGAGACCCTCAGTTACGCCCTAGCCCTAACCGGCAACCACATCCTCACCTCTGGGGCCATCGGCACCAATCTGGCGGTGATCCGTGGGGCTGTGCGAGCGGATATGAAATCCCTGACGGTGATCCTGCCGCAAAGTTTGGAGCGGCAACCGGCGGAGTCGCGGGCCAGCCTGGAGCAAGTGCTCCATCTGGTAGAACACCCTGAGAACGACCATCTTTCCTTGGCAGAGGCCAGCCACCTGTGCAACCTCGAAATCATCAGCAAGTGCCAGCAGTTGATTTGCTTTGTCTTTCACGACAGCGTCACGTTGTTGGATGCCTGCAAGCACGCAGAAGATCAACACAAATTGGTAACCCTCTTCTATTTCGACTGAGACGACTGAGAGTCTGGTTGGCAGGGGGGAAAGTGCTCCTTCAGCCAAGTTTCTGCTTCTGCTGGAGTCGTGAGCTGGCCATCTAGAGTGCGGTAGCGCAGTTGATCCAAAATCCCCTGGAAATGCCGACCCGGTCGATACCCGAATCGACGCAAATCGTGACCATTAAGTAATGGCTTCACCCAGTGCCACTCCTGCAGATAACGCCAAATGAGCTGCCGAGCCGGTTTGGGGGCAATGGCGGCCAACAAAATCACCGATGGGATCCGCAACCGTTGAAGAAGCTCCACCACTTGACTGGGGGGTAGTTCCGGATGAAGCTGAGCCAATACCTTTTGGTAGTACGGGTAGTTGCTAAGACGCTCGATGCCCGCCTGGGTAAGGTGGAGTTGGCTGGCCACCTGGGGGGCTTGGGGCAATGTCAGCAGCAGGGCCTCGAGGCGCAGTTGCCAGATCTCATGGGATCCCAACTCAGGGTAAAGATGGCGAAAGTGATGGGCCCAAGCCCCAACCCGTTGTAGCCGCTGCTGCAGGGAGGGATCCCACTCCAAATCGGGGTGAATACAGCGCAAGGCCCCCCATTCCGATAGCCGCTGAAAGGCTGTGGGCCAATGCGCTGAGGGCGCGCCAGCGCGAACGCGGGATCCGAGAATATAAGCCAACTCCTGCTTAAGACGATCCCCGCCGACAGCATCGTGCAAACCGCTGGCCACAGCAGCACGGATACGCTCTTCGGTGCTTGGCTCCACCGAAAAGCCCAGGCGCACAGCAAAGCGTACCGCGCGATAAATGCGGGTGGGATCCTCAATAAAGCTGTTGGGATGTAACACCCGAATCACCCCCTGTCGCAAATCCGCTTGGCCGCCAAAAAAATCCAGCAGTTGTCCCCGCTGGGATCCGTTCAGGCGCAGCGCAAGAGCATTGATGGTGAAATCCCGCCGATACAAGTCCTGCTGGATCGATCCCATCGCCACCTCTGGGGGAGAGGCCGGATAGGGATAAAACTCCGTACGGGCACTGGCAATATCCACACAAACACCCCCTGGCCAGATCAGGGCAGCCGTTTGAAATTTGCCGTGGATCTCCAGACGCGCTTCCGGGAAGTGTTGTTGCAAGGCTTGCCCCAAAATCAACCCCCATCCCGTTGGATCTGCACCATCCCTCCGCAGTGGGTAGGGCCCATCCACCACCAAGTCCAAATCCAGTCGATCCAGATCCGGTAGCGGCTGTCGTCCCCATTGCTGCAGAAGCAGATCCCGAACCGCTCCCCCCACCAAGTACAGCTTCAGACCTCGTTCATCGGCAATTTCGGTGGCCCGTTGCAGCAGCTGCCGGTGTTGCTCAGATAAGTCGGCAAAGCTGAGATCCAAGCTGGAATGGGGATCCCCCTTGAGGGCCAATGCCGGCGAAAAAGACGGCAACTCATGCAAGTGGCGCAGCACATC
>JAUQVI010000323.1:0-3121 GCA_039794885.1 Thermostichus sp. DG02_5_bins_236 | reverse complement strand
TACCGGATTGGGGTTGCCGCTGGTTAAAAAGGCTGTGCAGCTGTTGCGGGGCAAGCTGCGGGTGGAAAGCCGAGACAACCGTACTCTTTTTGAGGTTTGCTTGCCTGATCTATCGGCAGAGGGGAGCTCTCCAAATCCCTGTGGCAACCCATGACAGCGGTTGAAGCCGTGTTAACACCATGCACAACTGCTCCAGAGCGCAGGCCTCACCTGCGACCTCATCTTGCCTCGTGTTCCCGATCAATGGGCGGCTAGATCAAACGTTGATCTAGGAGGCTATCACTCCAAGTAAGCACTCAACTCCTCCTCTAAAGTAGGCAGCTCCACTTCCCCTTGCTCCAGTTCTTGCAAGTCTTGCAGTTGATGACGCAGGCGGGCAATCCGTTCCTGTAAGCATTCTTTAATTCCTTGGGCACCTAAGTTGACACAGCTGCGGCAGGCTTCTCCGTAGATCTGGCCGCGATCGTTGTAGACCACCGCCAACAGGACTTGATGCCCCCGTTTCTGGATCGGGTTGGCCCACCCACCGCAGATGATGCAAGGTACTCGGCCATTGCCGCCGTAAATGCTGCGTTCCCAGACGATCCTCACGCTCAGCCTCAATCGGTACTTTTCGCTCACCAGCATACGAACCGCAGCCAGGCCTCTGCCACCCTATCTTTGCCAAAAGCAAAACTGAGGAGCCGGATCCCACCCCTTAGCCACCAGATGAGGAACGATCCATGGTGCGGTAGGTGAGGCTAGCAGCCACTTCTAAGGCTTTGGCGGCATCCCGAAAATAAAATCCTAGCTCTTCATCCTTTTCGGTGCGATTGGGTTTGTCAAACTTGGCCTTGGACTGCACATTGCAATACATGGCTAGCCCAACCAAGATTTCCGACAGGCCATGTTGGTTGATCAAATGTTCCACGTCGGTGAGCAGGCTCTTGATCAGGGCATCGGCGACAGGTTCTGGCAGGCTGTCCAGATTCATCGGGTTTCCTCATGACAATAGGTGTAAAGGCGTGTAGATCCCTACCCAGGGATCCGGTCTTAAATTGATTCTCTTGCATCTTTGCGGTGTCCACCCTTTTTGTGTTTATGTCTTGCGCCAGTACCGTAGCCAACTGAATAGACCCGGATAGCGGATGGAGGGCTCACGGGCGGACTGCTCCAGATGACGGGCGTGATCTTGGGATCCGGGGTGGCGTAGCCGATTCAAACGGATCAAATAGGCGTAGCGCAGCATACGTTCCCGCAATTGGGCAGGGGATGCGGCAAAACACTGGGGACAGAGGGGGCCGAGATCCAAGCGGGCATCGTTAAACAGATGGGGAATCCGTTTCTTGGCCAGAAAGCGTTGCCCACAGGTAGCACAGTGGCAGAGTGCTGTTGGGGTGGCAAGCCCTTGCCATCGGATGTTCATCGACACCTCTACCCTCCTAATCGACAAAGACCCAACCCAACTTCTGTGCCAACAGGGATCCAACGGTGGTTTTCTCAGAACCGGATACACTGCTGAGCACGAGAATTTGCCTCACACAACTATTGAGAATTTGCCCCGTTTGATGCTAACTCTACCCCTTTTACCAAGGGTTTTTCCCCCAGCAGGATCTTGGCTTGTAGGGGTTCTCCCTCCGCTCGGGCACGGAAATGGGTTCGCAAAACCTCTTGGCCAAAGTCCTGGTTAATCTGCGCAATAGTGGCCACCAGTTGTTCGTAGTCATCTGGGGAGATCTGCGTCAGGGTATAAGCGCGGGTGGTGGTGGGGCGCATCATTTCCATCTTCTCAGCGGGCAACATGCTGAGCAAAGCTTTCAGGATCAGCTCTGCAAATGGCCCAGACAAGCTAACTTCAGTTCCCCCAAATGCAAGCGTGTGATGTCGGGGATCTACCCGCACTAGTTCTGCCATGCTCACCCCTGATTACTGCTGTATCCCAACGAGTTTCATTCTGAGGGGATCCCTTAAACAATCAACTTACGCAAAAACGGGATCACCGCCTCCTGTACCTTTTCTGGCCAATCGTGCTGTGGGTAATGCCCCACTTGCTCCAGTTTCACCACCTGTGCTTTTGGGAGCCGCTGACACAATGCCGTGACTAGCTCGAACGGTAACCAACGATCCTGCATTCCCCAAGCGATCAAGGTCGGGCGTTCCCAGGTGGCAAAGCCTGTCTCCAATTCCTTCATCACCTGCGGCAGGTTCAAGTTTTGCACCGTTGCCAAAAGGGCGCGTCCACTGGCGGAAGTTGTTAAAAAAGGGCGTCGATACACATCCAAATCTTGATCTTTCACCTGGTAAATACCGCCGGTTTCCAGGGTGCGATCCACCAACAGCGGATCCTGGGTGAGCATATCCCCCACCAAAGGGATCCCGAAAGCACGAATCGACCAGGGTAACTTGGCCCCTTGGCCAATCGGGGTATTGAGAATGATCAGGCGTTCGATGCGATCCGGGTTTTTCAGGGCATACTGCAGCCCCACTGACCCAAGAAACCCCTGTACCACCAACGAAAATCGCTCTAGGGCTTGGGCTTCCACCCACTCCGATAGGGCCTTCTCCAAGGTCTGTGGGCGGTAGTTAAACTCCCAGCGTTCCGGTTTGGCTGAAAATCCTGACCCAATCCAATCGGGGGCCAAGGCACGGAACCCCTGCTCTCCCAAGGCTTTCAAAAGGGGCATCCAACCGTAGCTTTGGGAAACCAGTCCATGCAACAGCAGCACTGGCGGTAGATGACCCTCCGGTTCAGGATCCACCGAGCGAAAGAACCAGTCCAGATTCCCCACCTGGATGTGTTGCTCCAGAATATTCACTGGGTTTGTGCTCTCAGTCACAGTGGTTTGAGCTTACCGTGTTTGCGGGGATCCGATGGCAGAAAAAGCCAATCCAACCCCTGGAGCCGGTCGTACCTTAGCTATTAGGCGGGAAGCCCCGCGCTGTACCGGAACGGTTAGCGTCGGGATGAGAGCCGCGTGACTGAGCGAAGCGAAGGAACAAACTATCTAGGAATCGTGATAGATAAGCCTTTATCGCAATGATGGGTTTATGCTAATCTAATATAGAGACATGTTGAAAGCAGTCAAGGTCAGAATTTATCCCACCAATGAGCAGTCCATCACGCTAGCCAAGCATTTTGGTT
>JAUQVI010000322.1:0-3165 GCA_039794885.1 Thermostichus sp. DG02_5_bins_236 | reverse complement strand
TTAACCCGGAGATACGACCCGTTTGGGTTTGGTTCCCGATGGCAATCACCACCCCAATAGCCTGGCCAAAGGTAACGAAGCTACCGGAGTAGGCCATATTTTGACGATCGGCAAGGGGGGTATCCTCGGGCAGGGATCCCACTTTTTTTTGCACCGGTACCGACTCTCCCGTCAGGGCCGATTCATCCACCTGCAAATCCCGTACACTCAACAGGCGCAGATCGGCAGGGACTTTATCCCCTGAGGTAAGCAGCACCACATCTCCCGGCACCAACTCCCGCGAAGGCACCTTAAGTTTTTGTCCTCCCCGCAGCACGGTGGCTTCTGTCGTGACCGACTGGGCCAGAGCCGAGATGGCCTCTTCCGCTTTTGCCTCTTGGATATAGCCGATCACAGCATTGATCACCACCACCGCCCAGATAACGATGGCATTGCGCCAGGATCCCAAGAAAGCTTTGATAGCACCCGCTACCATCAGAATGTAGAGCAGCGACTGGTTAAACTGCATCAAAAAGCGCAGCCAAGCGGGGGTGGCCTTCTTGGCCTTTAACTCGTTGGGGCCATATTGCTGTTGTCGCTCTGCTACCGCGGTTAAAGACAGGCCCGTTTGCAAAAACGGGGTCAGGGATCCCCCAGCATCGACAGCAACTTGCCGAATGACCTCTTCTTCTGGCAAAGTATGCCAGCTGAGGGCAGGCAAAGTCTGGGAAGCAGGAGCTGAAGTGGACATGAGGTCTGTCTCCAATTTGACACAATGAAGGATTTAGTTTTGTGTTTTTGTCCTCAAGGCGCACAATTAGCCTAACGGATGACATCGGATCATCGAAGTCAAACTCGTGAATTGGGCTGCAATTAGTTTGACAATTGGTTTGAATCGAATCCGCCAGACCCTCCACTCAAGATTCTGGTGATATACCGCAACAGCACCAATTGCAACTGCTCCTAGAAACAGGCATTCATTTTTTTCAGCACCGCCCGATCCAACAGCAACAAGGCGGAGCGCAATCCACCCGCATATCCCCAAAAAAACCCGACGGGTAGATGCCCCTTGGCCGCCTGTAGAGAAGTATTCAACTCCTCATAGCCCAGCCAGCGGCCCTGCACGCACCAACCCACCTTTTCCGCCATCTGTTCTTCCCGAGGGAGGGCACTTCGCCGGCTGGTGCTCTCTGTCCATGTCCCGCTTGTGTCTAGGCCTTGCCACAGTTGCTTTTGCACACTGAAACCAAAGCGCCCCAGGCTGGACTTTACCCACAATTGATCAATCAACCGCAACATCGGGCAAGGAAAAGCTTGAATATCTTCCGGCGTAAAGTAGCCCGTCTGAAAGCGCCCACCGATCTTCAGCATCAGGGCGGTTGTCCAGCGATCGGCTTCTTGCCATTGCCCGGCTTGCAACCGCTCCCACAATTTCTGGAAAGCAGGAGCTGCTTCCCCAACCCACTCCGGCCAAGGTAGGGAGCCTGAATTCAGACTGGCTTGGGATCCTGACTCACCCGAATCTGTTTTCGTCTGTACCTCCGGAAAAATCAGTGCTCCTTGATCTGGCGCCATTTTGACCGTGGCAGGGGTCGGTGGAGCAACAATGCGTTCCAGTTCTTCCGCCGAGCAATTGGCTATAAGTTGCTCCAGCTCATCTTGCGGTGCCGGTTTACTGAGGAGCTGCTCCAAAGCTTCCAGATCAGCGCTTTGCAGCCCAATCCCGGGTGGAAGCTGACCTCTGTCCTCCCCTTGAGGAGCTACACCGTGGGAAATACTGTCCGGGAGCAGTTGCAACCACTCCGCCATCGTCTGGGGGCGCTCCTCCCATTTCAAGGCCATCCCCTGCAAAATCGCTTGGTTAATCCTGTCAGGGATGGACGGGTTCAAGGATTGGGGTGGATCCAATTCCCGACCGGTGGCCCGCACCGGCGCACACAGAGGCACTACCCCCGTCAGCATGGTGTACAGGGTAGCTGCCAAAGCATAAACATCGATAAAAGCTCCCCGCCGTCGCCAGGTGTCGTATTGCTCCAGGGGGGCATAGCCATCGGTGCCATAGGAGGTGTGCCGCTGCAGGATCCCTTGGGCAAAGCCCCGGGCCAAGCCAAAGTCAATCAACACCGCCTCTCCAGACTCGGCCCGTACCATGATGTTGGCAGGTTTCACGTCCCGATGCAGGATCCCTTGCTCGTGTAAAGCGCTGAGGGCGGATCCCACCTCCCGCGTCAGGCGCAGCGCCTCCGACAAAGGCAGGGATCCCTTTTGCCGCAACAGCTGATGCAGGGTCTGCCCGCGGATAAACTCCATCACAATGCACCAGCACTCTCCCTCGCAGATCACCTCTTCCACCCTGACCACATGGGGATGATGGCAGCGGGCTAGCTGTAGAGCTTCGTTGATGAAATTCTGCTGAAAACGAGGGTAGTCGGGATCCCGGGTCAAACTGTCGTTGAGCACCTTGATCACCACCTGGTCGGCTCGCAGGTTATCCCAGACACAGTAGGTGATGCCAAAGCCGCCTTCCCCCAGGATCGACTCAATCCGATAGCGCCCCCCCTGTAGCTTCTCGCCGACTGCCCAAGCCATACCCAAGTCCCAGCCCTGGAGCTATTTTGTCATAGGGTTATCAGTACACCGACGGTACGTAAAACTGCTCATTGCGGGGTAAGCGCTGATACTCTCCCCCTTCCTTGCGGGGGGGTAGCTCCACAGCCTCAGGAATCAGATCTTCGTAGGGAATCTTGCTGAGGATGTGGTGAATGCAGTTGAGGCGGGCACGACGTTTATCGTCGGCTTCCACCGTAAACCAGGGGGCTTCGGGAATGTTGGTGTGGGCCAGCATCATGTCTTTGGCTTGGGAATATTCCACCCAACGGTTGCGGGATTCAAGATCGATCGGGCTGAGCTTCCAGCGCTTCAGGGGATCGTTAACCCGCTTTTGGAAGCGCCGTTCCTGTTCCTCATCACCGACAGAAAACCAGTACTTCAGAAGAATAATATCGGAGCGCACCAGCATGCGCTCAAACTCGGGGCAAGAGCGCATGAACTCCTGGTACTCCTCTTCCGTACAAAAGCCCATCACCTTCTCTACCCCAGCCCGGTTATACCAACTGCGGTCGAAGATGACAATCTCCCCAGCAGCCGGCAAATGGGCTACATAACGCTGAAAATACCACTGGGTTC
>JAUQVI010000321.1:0-3180 GCA_039794885.1 Thermostichus sp. DG02_5_bins_236 | reverse complement strand
AAAGGGGTGCGGGAGAAAAATCCGCTGTTGCTCTACTTGGGAGGGGCAGCGGCGGGCTTTTCTTTATACGGTTATTTGCCGGGGCGGGTGGTAATCCTGCTGGGGTTGTTATTCGGGGGCATGTACTGGCTCTTGGGCCGAGCCGATCTGAAAGCCGGAGATCCGCAGGCCAATCCGTTTTGGGTCTTAGCCAAGTTGACCGTACCGGCGGCCTTGGGGTTTTTTCTCATGGCCGCCCCCATTTTGGTGGCTACAGCCACTTCTCCTGCTGTAAGTGCCGAATATTCTCGCCAACAATTTCTGTTTTTCCCGGAAGGACAAGCGCTGCAACAGATGTGGGTCAACGCGGCAACACCAGGGGAAGCGGTGCGGCGCAACATCTTCAATGGCCTGAGCATGTTCAATGACCGCACCCAACACGATCGCGGCTACATCTACCCCAATTACGGACATGCCTTTGTGGATCCCTTGACTGGCATTCTCATTTGGTTGGGTCTGGGATCCGGCCTGTATCGCCTCAGCCAAGGACGTAGCCGGCCCCACGATTGGCTGTGTCTGAGCAGTTTTTTGTTTCTCTATCTGCTGTTTAGCTTTGTTATCACCAAAGCCCCCAACTACACCCGGTTGCTGGTGATTTTGCCTTTTGTAGCCTATTTAACTCTAGAAGGGATCCAGGTGATCCTGGCAGCCCTAGCGGATCTTTTGCAGCGCTGCGGATCCCGGGCGCAAGGGGGGTTACCGGCTACCCTAGGGCTGGGATTGGTTCTGCTGATTGGGGCCTGGAACCTGGCCATTTTTGGGGATTTTGTGCAAGAAGGCTGGAAGAAGGGTAATGATGTTGCGGGGACAGGGCGCTATGTCGAGGCTCGCAAAAGGGATCCTGACCATCAGTTTTACCTGGCGGCCAGTGCCTCCTACCCCTATTTCAGTTGGGGAGAACCCCTCTTTTGGCAGAGCTGGATGCAATTTTTTGCCGGACGGGAGCAATCGGTCACTGTTTTCCCCCCGGAGGAGTTATTCACCCAGGAGCTAGAACCGCCCTTTAGCCTGCTGATGAACCAGGAGGTTTGGGAGCAACAGGGATCCTACCTGCAACAGCGCTTCCCTTCCGGACAATTGGAACGGATCCCGGCGGAGCGAGGGTTGTGGGCCTTTGAGGTCAGGGATCTCTAGATCAAGCCTTGATCCAACACCTCGCGGGAACGGGCGATGGCAGCTCGCAGGTTAGCCCTCTGGGTGTAGCGCATGGTCATGGCCGCTGTGGTGTGGCCGAGCAGGTGCTGAATGTGTTCTGGAGCTACACCGCGATCCAAAAGCAAGGTAGCAAAGCTGTGGCGAAATTGGTGGGGGGTCTGCTGGCCCGGTTCCGGCTCCGTTAGCTTGAGCACAATGTGGCGCAGGCCATCGTAGGTGAGGGGTTTGCCCTGGTAGGCCAAGCAACGGGATTGGGAGACAAACAAGGGATCCGTCGGCGCACACAGACCTCGTTCCAGGTTGAGATAGTTTTGCAGCAGTTCTGACAGGGGATCCCCGACGGCCACGGCCCGAGGTTTGCTGCCTTTTCCACAGCGCACCTCCAACAGGGATCCCTCAGGGCTAATCTGAAAATCTTGGATGGTTAGATCCAGCAGTTCCTGCGCTCGCAATCCACACTCCAGCAGCAAACGGATTAAAGCGGCATAGCGCAGCGAATGGCTTTGGGCACGTTCCAACACCCGTTGCAACAGCAATCGATCCAAATCTCGGGGCAGGCGGGTCGGTAGGCGAGCCGCCCGAATCGCTTGGGTGGGTAGGGGATTCTGGAAATAGCCGCGTCCATTGGCCCATTCAAAAAACTGTTGCAAGGCCAGTCGCTTCAGGTTGTAGGTGGCGGGAGAAGCAGGCGGGTGAATCCATTGGCCGGAACGGCTTTGAAATGGGCGACCCTTCAAGCCATTCAAAAACGTCTGCACATGTACCGGCTGAATCTGCGTCAAAGGAATGGGGCAGGTTTTGGCAAATTGTTCCAGAGCAATGCGATAGGTGCGGCGGCTAGCCTGGGCCAAATCCCGCTCTCGCTCCTGTAAAAACTGGGCCACCAACTGGCTGAGGCTGGGATGCTGAGGCTGATCTGGAGCTGATGTTGGATCTCTCATGTCTCATCTTGCACTGATCAAGTCCTTATGCTCAACGATCGGCCTCAAAAAATCATTCCCTTCTACCGTTGTTGAAATCTTGTTGTTGAATTCTTATCTTGGGCGGTTTTCATCGATTCCGGAGAGTACCCAGAAGGGTACAGCTATTCCCCTATCCATTCTGTTTGAGACTGAATTGCCACTTGCTTAGGGATCCACTGCGAAGGCAAAGCACTCGGGGATCCGTGTTGCTCCTGAAGCTGGCTTAAAAATTGACCCTGTTGTGTGCGAAAACCCACCAAATCAGTGCCCCCATTCATCAAGGCAAACCAAATGTTCTCCTGTGCAGTCGGCAATACCCCCGCCAGTGTACTCACCGCATTCAAGGTTCCGGATTTAGCAATTAAAACTGCAGGCAAAAGTCGCCGCTCCAATACCCCTGCATCCTGCCCCACAATCGCAAAGACATCCGCTAGAGATAACTGTTTCTCCTGTAACAGAGATTGAATAGCCCGAAACAAAGCTACATTGCCACGCGGAGAAATACGGTTCTCAACACCTAACCCAGAGCCATTGATCAGTTGCAACTCTTCCGCCGGGATCCCTGTTAACGACCGACTGATTTGGGCGACCTGTTCGGCTCCCCCTACCGCATCCGCCAACATATCCGCCATGAAGTTATTGCTGTAGAGGTTCATCAGCTTGAGTACATGGAGCAGCGGCGCCGATTCATGTTTAACCAATGCTTGCCATCCAGCAGGGATCCCGTCCGCCAACCGCACCGAACCGAGAATATCCACCTCAGGTTTGGGGGTGCCGGGCGGTAACATTTGAAATTGAGCCTCTGCCTCTGCCGGCCACCGTCGCCTATCCAATCCCTGCTGCAACAAAGCTCCAGAGCGTTCCGCTGCCGGGAAAAAGTTCATGTAAAAACGCCCAGCAATGACCAGATCCCCCGTGACCTGACGGATCCCTTGGGCATTGAGCACATTGCCAACCGCAATTGCCTCTTCCCACACAAACAGGGGATCCTCTCCCCCTAGCACCCACAAATCCCCCTGCAAGA
>JAUQVI010000320.1:0-3196 GCA_039794885.1 Thermostichus sp. DG02_5_bins_236 | reverse complement strand
TTGCGATAAAGGCTTATCTGTCAGGATTCCTAGATAGTTTGTTCCTTCGCTTCGCTCAGTCACGCGGCTCTCATCCCGACGCTGACCGTTCCGGTACAGCGCGGGGCTTCCCGCCTAATAGCTAAACAGTCGAAAATAAGTGCCTACGGCTAGCTCTTTCAGGGGTAAAAACAGGTAGGTGAAGGGGTTGATGGTGACAATGATGTTGCGGCAGTCGCGCTTGGCTTGGGCCAGGATCTGGGCGGCAACCCAATCTCCAGACATGACCCCAATTGGGTTAAGGGTACTCTTGAAAGGCCCCAGGATCAGCTTGCGCACCACACAAGGGGCATCCAGACGGCGCAGGGTAACCAAATCTCCCAGGGTTCGTTTGGAAAGCTCGTAGAGGGGGCTAAAGGCGGGGCTGACCTCGGCTTCTGAGGTATTCACCCAGATTTCTTTGGTGGCCACCTCTGGGTTGCTGCGTACCGTCTGGAAAAACATCTCCATCAGCCGCCAACTAGAAAAGGTGTTGATGGCATAGGATTGCTGAACTGCCTCTGCATCGCGAGCTCCATGTACATTGATGCCGTGGTTGAGCACTAGAATGTCGATCCGCTCCAACAGCTCCGCTAGGGATCCCTCCTGCCCCACTTGCCAATGGATGGTTTCCACAACTTGTTCTTGCCCGTTCACCTCAATCTGAACAGGATGGGGCTGAGAGCTAAGGGCGATCACTTTGGCCCCCTGCCGATGGAGGTGCTTCAACAACCCATGTCCAAGAGTGCCAGAGGCCCCTGTAACAGCCACTCGCTTGCCCTTGAGAGAAAGACTGGTACCCATAATCCGATCCACAAACGTCAGTGTGCCGCAAAAGTAAGCGTTGGTATCGTCGAAGTGATGTCGCCAGTGGTAAGTGCGGTTCACATGCCATTGACTAGGGGGCATAGGAAAAGGCCCCGGTTGGTGGGTGATGTCGGTTTTCAAAGCCAACCCCCAACCCCGCAACATCCCGGAGACCAAAAAGCTGGCAGAGTAGATAATGCCCACCGTTGCTGCCACGCCATTTAGCCAGGAGCCCCACCCCAATAAAACCACCCAAGGGATCCCTGCCACCATCATCGTGATGGCTTCCGGCACATCGTGGTGCCATTGAGATTCCCGGTACAGTTGCCCATCTACCACACTGAGATCGCGGCGAAACAGGCGATGGTGCAGATTGTGCTTGGGCATCAGCCAGGGCCAAACATGAGCCAGCCAATGACGCAGATCCCGCACGATCTCTGCCCAAAGAATGGCTCCCAATGCGATCGCTCCACCCCATACCCACTGATTGATGCTGCCGATGTCCATAGTGCTCTGTACTACGCTACAACTGTCTAATGTTGCTCAAAATCCAGGGGTTATCTCAAATCAGACTTTTAAGACTTTCCTAAGATGCAAGCGCCACTTGCACTATGATTTCATCTCCAAGTGATTTTCCTCCTCTCTCTAAGCTAGCCAGTCAAAATGGTGGAGGGCTTCCAAAATCCCCCAAGCATGGCTCTGTTGGGCAAAGTAAATGGGCTGACATCCCCGCTGCAACTTCTTCAGTTCTGGGCTATAGTTTCGCACTACCATCGCCAAAGCTCCACAGGTGAGCATCGATTCATCGTTGCCAGAATCCCCCGCCACCAAAATATCCGTCAGGGCATAGCCCCATTTGTGGGCAAAAAACCGAACGGCATCTCCTTTTGAAGCCCGTTGGGGCAACAGATCCAGATAACGCTGATGACAGAAGATGGCTCTGGCGGAGAGCTGCTGCTGCTTCAGGTGTTGCAAAATCTGGCGGGGTTTGGGAGCTTGAGCGGGATCGAGAACATAGCCCACCTTATTCAGGGGCCGGTCGGTAACGGGAATCTGCGGTCTGAGCCCAGGAAGTTCCGTCATGGCGCTGCGAATGGCCTCCGGTTGCCAGTTGGGGCTGATGTAGTCTTGCCAGCTCTGATCTAGGGTGAGTTGTGGGCCATAGTGAATTTCACCCCCAACCGAAGTTATCAATACCTCTGGCAGCGGCACTTCCCACTCCCGTAAAACTTGCAAAGCACTTTCCAGGCAACGCCCTGTGGCAATACCCAACCCAAGGGTGGGTCTGGCTTTGTGCAGGTGGATCAACAGTTCTCGTAATCCCTGCCGATCTCCGATCAAGGTGCCGTCAATATCAGCGATTAACAGGCGACGGTATAGCGGGATCCGATTACGACGAGGAAGGACGGGATCCCAATGTGGCGAACTCGGTAAGGCTTTGGGGAGAGGCAAATTCCGCAGGCCAGTGGGCAGGGTTAGGGGCGGTCGTTTCAGCAGAGGGCGCAGTTGGCTAAGATAGCGTTTGACATGGCTGGGCCAAGTGTAGTGCTTGCGTACTCCTTGTAGGCCATTACGGCTCCACTGTTGCCATTGCTCCGGTTGGCCGAGGGCGGTTTTCAGGCCAGTTTGAATGGATCCAAGATCCAGAGGATCCACCAGCAGGCCGTTCTGACAAGCCGCCAGAATATCGCGTGGGCCCCCATCTTGAGTGGCCACAATCGGCAGCCCACAGGCGGCAGCTTCCAGCAGGGTGAGCCCAAAGGGTTCGGTTAGGGCCGGATTGACAAACACGCCCCGTCGATACGCCGCCAGACGATATAGAGCTGGCACATCTTCAGGACGGTTGGATTTGGGGTAGGCAACCCGACCATAGAGGTCGTAGCGGTCGATCAGGAGCAACAACTCCGTCATCACTTGACGGGATTCTGATTCTAGATCGCGGATATCCTCACGATTACCCAGGATCAGCACCAAGTTAGCCAACTCTTGCAGATCAGGATCCTCGCCGTAGGCCCGCACCAGTGCCGCAACATTTTTGCGGGAAGAGGCCCGTGACAAGGCCAAGATACAAGGCTTGTGGGGATCCTGGAGAAAGCGCTCCAGACTCTCGGCAATAGGAGGTCGGCCAGAACGAGGTTGAGGATGAAACCGCTCTAAGTTGATCCCCGGTGGGATCACCCGTATGCGCTGGGGATGGTACTGCTGGTAGAGGGAGTACTGCTCCTCCATCTCTTGACGGGTGCTGTTGACACTCCCACGCCTGAAGGCAGTGGGATTCTTGGTTCAGCGAGTCCACTTACCAGAGTTGGTTTCCCTCCTCTGCCAGAGATGGTGCTCTCCCCAAGCGTTTTACCCCATTTCAGAGGCCAGT
>JAUQVI010000319.1:0-3228 GCA_039794885.1 Thermostichus sp. DG02_5_bins_236 | reverse complement strand
ATCGCCCGAGAGGTTATGCAGTCTTGTGTCTTAACACTGGAGCATGAGTCAGCCATCAATAAAATCCTCTCGGAGCAGACCTATAATCTCTCCGATCTAGATGCTCTAGACCAACTGATAGAGGCGATTGTTCGCAAGGAAGTCCAAACCTCATCTGACCATTACAGAAGTCATGTAGCTGCTTGAAAGTGTCTAGAGACATCGGTTTACAGCCCTTTTGCGGTTTTTCTACAACAATGCTTGTGTCCCTGACAGCTTTTGGAAGAGGAACATGGTTACATACCCTGTGTAAGGTGATTAGCATTGCCCTATGGGCTGCTACAGGCGTTGGCATTCGACTGTTGGAGACACACCCAACTAGCGTGCCCTCACCTCATCAGCTTGCCATTTTTTACCCAAATCCATCAGTTGAACGATGATGGTATCTTGATTTTCTTTCAGGATATAGAACGTGTCGGCTGGATAGGGAATGAAGTGAAGGATGCTAGTGCTGGCATCGGTCGGTAATTCGCTAGGGCCGGTAAAGTCTCTAGATCAGGGCAGCAAAAACCTCCTGCGGGGAATAGGAGTCTGCCGGTTGCTGCAAACAGTGACATAGTCCCTAGGCTGACCGCTTTGCTACCCACGACCTACGGTCTACATCCCGACGCGCTCCCTCCCCTAATCCCTGTGGGCAGACTCTACCCATGGGAGAGCGCGGAGCTTCCCGCCGATTAGCTAAACATCAGCCTGGGACGATTGTCGGAGGGTGTTCTAGTCTAAGGTGCTGTGCTGCCAGGCTCCATAATGATCAAGAATGCGCCTGATCTGCTCAGGATCCGCCTCAGGAGATTGATGAATAAGCAAGGCTTCAACTTGGCTATCTTGGTAGCGAAAGGTAGATCCTTTTTTCCACTCCAATTCGGTTTCCACCCCTGAAACACAAGCCAGATGGGCAGCCAATTCCCGGTAAACCATGAGGGGCATGGTGTCGAAACGAACTGCGTAATGTTTCAAGTCAGCAAGGGTCACAGACATTGCAAAGAATAATGCAACAGAAGATTTTCTAGCGAGTAGGAAACCCGAAAAAGAGTTGATGATTGAGGGAACAGCTCAGGAGAGAGACATAGCTTAAGCGATTTTGTCATCCGCCAAGGTGCAGCAATTCACTTCATCCAGACAGACTTTTCCCCATTGTAAGGCCCAGCGAACCAAAGCAACCCGGTTAGCGGTTCGAGTTTTGCTCAATATATTGCTGATGTGATTATCAACGGTGCGTTTGCTAATTTCCAAATGTTCCGCAATGTCCTGATTGGTCATGCCTGCCGCGATCAACTCGATGACTTGCAATTCCCGTTCTGACAACAAATCTGCGGAATGATAGTCGGTGCCCATTCCGGATGCCTGTGGTGTGGAGTGTAAGGATTACCTAGTCCAATTCTAGGGGATCCCCCGCGAGATGGACAGCCCCAAAAGCAAGAGATCTCAGGCAATTTACAAAAGGATCCCATCTGAACAGCCTCAGTTAAACACAGTTAAATAGATAGCTCAAGACAACTCACGGAGGATCCAGTCGTTTTTTCGGCAGGTGCACCCGAATCCATAGCCCACCTGCTTGGGGGTGATTCCCTAATCGAATGGTGCCCCCATGAGCCTCAACAATTTGTCGCACAATCGCCAGCCCCAGGCCGGTGCCTCCCTTGCTGCGAGCGCGTGCCGTATCGGTGCGATAGAAGGGTTGAAACACCGACTCAAACTGATCTGCAGCCAACCCTGGCCCGTGATCGTATACCTCCAGACCCACCTCGGATCCTGTCTCGGCCAAAACCACATGCACCTCGGATCCTGGCCTGCCATATTTGATGGCGTTGTCCAGCAGGTTCAAAATCAGTCGATACAGGCGTTGTTCATCACCCCAGAGGAAAGCTTGTTGGATCCCCGTCAGATGCAGTTCCTGCTGGCGGGATTTAGCCAGAGGTTCGAGACTTTGCCACGCTTCTCGAACCAGAAAAGCCAAATCCACCGAACGCAGTTGCAACCGGGATCCCGCCCCTAAGTTGAGGGCACTCAGTTCCAATAAATCCTGCACTAAGCTACTAAGGCGTAGCGTTTCGTTGAGCAGGCGTTCTACCCAAACTACTTGGGCTGAATCAACGCGGCTGTGTAGGGTTTCCGCCAGCAAGCGAATCGAGGTCAGGGGGGTTTTCAGCTCGTGGGCCACATCGGAAGCCCAGCGATCCCGTTGTTGAGTTAGCATTTTTGCTTCTAGCCGATCCTCCAAAAAAATGGCCACATGGGACTGGGACAGCGGCAGACCCCAAGCTCGGAGCGGAATCGGTTTGTCATCCCCTCCCGAAGGATAAAAAATCCACTCACGGCTTTGGGTGGGCCTTTCGGCATCCTGCTGACGGGTGGTTTCGATCAGCTGATCCAATTCGTAGGAACGCACCCATTCCAATAGCAGCTTGATGCCCGGTTGCCATTGGTTGATGTGCAAAAGACGCTGGGCCGCTGGGTTGCACTCCAGGACAATATTGTTCTCATCCACCCGCAAATAACCCCAGGGGAGGCGCTGACTCAGGTATTGCCAATCTTGCAATTGCTGGTTTCGACCGGCCCAATCCAGTTGCTGTTGGCGGAGCTGGCGACTGAGCAAACTGAGCATTTCCTCTGGAGAATGGAGCGGCAGGGGGCTATTGACCAGGGATCCCAGCCGTTGCAACTCCCGTCTGAAGCGACGATGGCTCTGCCACAGCAGGAGCAGAGCACACAGCAGCCCGACTCCCAGTCCGATTAGGATCCCGGTTGCCAATCCCATCCGCACTCAACTCCCTTTGCCGCTATTGTCGCTTAGACTGGCGGGGATAGGTACTGAACTGAATCGCCGTTGAAAGAGGGTCAGAAAAAATGCCGCCGTTAGTGCCGATGCACCAACGTGGTACTGGCCTGATCGGTGGGTAAGAGTAAGACCTCGCTGATATTGACATGCGGGGGGCGAGTTGCCGCAAACACCACCACTTCCGCCACATCCATCGCCGTTAGGGGCGTGACACCTTGGTATACTGCGGCCGCTCGGGATGAGTCGCCACGAAACCGCACTTCGCTAAACTCCGTTTCCACCATGCCCGGCTGGATCTCAGTGACGCGAATTGGGGTGCCCAATAAGTCCAGTTTTAATCCTTCTGAGATGGCCCGCACCGCTGCTTTGGAGGCACAGTACACATTGCCCCCAGGATAGGTTTGCCGACC
>JAUQVI010000318.1:0-3246 GCA_039794885.1 Thermostichus sp. DG02_5_bins_236 | reverse complement strand
CCAGTCTGATTCGTCCGCTCAGCTTGCAAATATGGATCTATGGGGGCTTCTTGGCGATTGCTCCTTTGCTCACCTACTTGGAGGAGGATCCCAGCATCTCAGGGCGGCAGATGTTTCGGCTGCTGCACTACCTGATTGTTGGTTCTTCGGTGGCAAGTGGGGTATGGTTCACGTTGCTGGTGCTGGAGCAGGTGCGGAATCGGGCCAAAGCAGCAGCTCGCAAGACCAAACAGGACTCCTTTCTGTACGCGATTTGGATCCCAACGGCGGCCCGTTGTCTGGAGGTGATTACGCCGTTGTTGGCGGTGCTGGTGTTTTTTCAATTGGTGCCTGTGCCTGTGACCCTGCAAGAGAGCGTTACGGCTTTGTCATGGGTCATCAGTATTCTTAGCCTAGCTTGGGTGGCGGCCCAGTTTTTCCTCAATTTGGACGATATAATTCTGCGCAAGTTCGACATTTCTGCCGCCGACAACCTAAGGGCACGTACCATCTACACCCAGGTGCATGTGATCCAGCGTATTGGTCTATTCTTGCTGGGGTTGTTCACCATTGCCGCTGTGCTGTTGTTTTTTCCCGCCGTTCGGCAGTTCGGGCAGGCGCTCATTGCCTCAGCCGGTGTAGCCGGGATCATCATCGGGTTTGCTATGCAAAAAGCCCTAGGGAACCTGTTGGCCGGGATCCAAATTGCCTTTACCCAACCGATTCGGCTGGATGATGTGGTGATTGTGGAAAACGAATGGGGTTGGGTTGAAGAGATTACCCTGACCTATGTGGTGATCAAAATCTGGGATTGGCGGCGCTTGGTGTTGCCGATTAGCTATTTTATCGAACGGCCTTTCCAAAACTGGACACGCACCTCGGCTTCCATCATCGGCAGCATCTTTATGGATGTTGATTACACCATTCCGGTGGAGGTGTTGCGGCAAAAGTTTGCCGAGATTGTGCGGAATCATCCCCTCTGGGATGGGCGAGTCTATTGTCTGCAGGTCACGGAACTGAAGGAGCGCACCGTCGAGTTGCGGGTCCTGCTCAGTGCGATGGATTCTCCAAAAGCGTGGGATCTGCGCTGTGATGTGCGGGAACAGATGCTGAAGTTTGTGCAAACCCATTACCCCGAATGTCTACCTCAGATCCGCATTGAAACCGGCAATGTCAGGTTTCCTTCCCAAAAATTGGGGGAACAGCAACGGCAGCTTTTGGAGCTTTCTTAATGACTTGTGATTACTTTTGCAATCGCTGAACCGGGCAGGGGATCCAGGATCAATGCTCACCCTCACAGGCGCCAATGCTCACCCACTCGCTTGAGCCATCCTGCCAATGCTCTTTTTTCCAAATGGGGGCATTGTGCTTCAGGGTATCGATGGCAAATTGACAGGCGGCAAAGGCTTCGGAGCGATGGGGCATGCCCACGGCCACCAGAACGCTGATGGCACCAATGGGCAGCTTGCCCACCCGATGGTGAATCACCACGCTCTGGGTTTGTGGCCAGCGGGATTGAATCTGTTGGGCAATCTCGGCAAACACCTTAAGGGCCATCGGCTCATAGGCTTGATACTCCAGATGATCCACCGGGCGACCGTTGGTTGTGTTGCGCACCGTTCCACTCATGATCACCACGGCACCATTGCCGGGATGGGCTGCTTTTTCGTGCACCTGCTCGATGGACAGGGGAGCCAGGGTGATCTGAAAAGAGGTTTGCAGAACAGACATTGGCAAGGCTGTCATGACCCAGACCCAAGAAGGGATCCCCACAGCAATGCTATCGCTTCCGACCATTCCAAGGTGGCCCCGTAGGTATCGCCTGTGTGTCCCCCCAGCTGACGGTGGATCCAGTAGCCAACCCCAGCTGCCCCCGTCACTGCCCCGATTGTCCAGAGCCATGCAAGTGTCCGGTCTAGGATCCCTGTCCAGACGAATCCAACCGTTAAACCCAGCAGCAGAGCCGTACCCGGCCAGAGGGCAGCCGGAAAGGGGGTGGATTCTTTTAAGAAGCGCCCGGATCCCTGCTGGCGCAGATAAGGGTAGAGGGCAATGGCCAGCAACTGCCCCCAACGACCCCAGGCCGGTACCAACAACAACAGCGGCCAACTTGACAAAGGGATGAGAGCAGCAAATTTCAGCAGCAGCAGCAGCACCAGGGCCATCACCCCGTAGGCTCCGGTGTGGCTATCTTGCATCACCTCCAGGCGGCGACGGGATCCCTTTGCCCCGGCTTCTATCTGACTTTCAGGACAGGTGTCTTTGTGGATATTGATGGCCAGGCCATCAGCCGTATCGGCTACCCCATCCAAATGCAAGCCGCCCGTCAGCAAAACCCACAGGGCCAAGAGCAGCGCAGCGCGTACCGGATCCGGGAAGGCCTGCAACGGGATGCCAAGCAAACAGAGGATACCGCCAATAACCAAGCCCACCACCGGCAGCCAGGCAGCAATACCGGTAAACTCTAGGTTTTCCGACCTTCCCAAGGGCAAGGTGGTGTAAAAGGTTAGGGCTGCCCAGAAGCACCGCAATCGCTCCATCCTTTTTTGGATCGGGATAGGTTCGGCTTGTTTAAGGGGATCCCTTTGGCCAGAAGAGGCAGAGACAGTCTTTTATGTTACCTGCGTCCCCAACACTCCCTTAGGGATCCTCATCGCGAATGGTGCGCTCCACCACAATGGTTAATTTGGCAACCAAAGCGCCAATTGCGCCAACAGCCGCCAAAACGGGGAACAGCGTTGCTCCCAGAACCCCCGCCGCCACACCCACACCGAGGGGAATCTCGATCAGGGTGTGACCTTCGGCATTTTTGATGAGAATGCGACGAACGTTGGCCTCTTCGATCAGCTCGCGGATTTTGGCCAGCAAATCATCGCCGCTGATCTTAAACTCCTCCACGTCGTACTCAATGGGAGCCGGGACAGTCTCTTTATTTTCGCTGGAAATGTTGGGATCCGGAGTTCCGTTTGGGTTCATGCTGAAGATCCTCCATTGCGTCGGGTCAGCGGTATCCACCTTATCCATCCTAAAGGGTTTGTCCCTTCAGGGAGCAGGTTAAGCAGTTGATCTCAACAGGCTGACAGCGCTCAACGCCCTGGGATTGGATATCCCTGTTGCACTTCAATTCGTTGAGTCCTTCTGAGTGAAGTACCCGACGCTCATTGCTACGCAATAGAGCGCGGGCTTCTTTGTTCATCGGGACTTGCCTCCGAGAGGGTAGACTTGCGCCTTCCTCCCTTTGGTCTTACAGTCCCTCCCAAAGCAGAA
>JAUQVI010000317.1:0-3276 GCA_039794885.1 Thermostichus sp. DG02_5_bins_236 | reverse complement strand
TTCTGGATCGCGGCATTCAGCACTTCACTCCCGAAACCAACCCGGATGCTTGGCGGCTTTATGTGGATCGCGCCTTGCTGAACTTCTTGTTTTTGGGAGATGCGGAAGCGGGCCGAGACGACTACTACCAAGCCGCCGCTTGGCGGGAGCAAGTGGGTCTGCCAGGGGAGGATTTTCGCCAATTGGGGGACAACATTGCCCGTAGCCCCCTCAGTCGCCGTGCTCGGTTTGATGTTTGGATGAGTGTGTTTAATTCCACCACCGACCCAGATACCCGCATCTTTGTCTTAGAGCAACTGTCTCAATTGGGTACAGTCCTACAAACGCTGCCAACTGGCGAAATCGAGATCCTGCCCCCACCCCTCCCGGAGTTCCCCGACGAGAAGCCCTTTCTTTTGCGCCTGTGAGTAGGTTGTGAGTGCCTTTATCGCTGCATCTGAGAAAATTGCGCCTTAGGGTTGTGACGTTGGCAAAGCATCTGAGCTAAGCTCTAACCCAAACCAACCTTAGCTTGCAGGCCGACTTTCTAGGAGCCGAGCTCTTTTGTCAAGAAAGTTTACTTTTTGGCATAGGAAAATGTCAGCCCCAATACCTTCATGGGAGGGACCTCTGGATAGTCTTTATTGCAAGCTTCTTTGACGTTCTCGTCTTGTCCTTGGTTCCCGAAGTTCCCCAGCTTTTTATTTCTTAATCTTTGCCCTTACCCTGCTCTATAGGAGTGACCCCCATGACCTCAAGAACTTCCCTCCTGGTAACGGTTGCCGCTGTATCGAGTATTTGGAGTGGGCTTCCTGCAGCGGCTCAATCCTCAGGGACAGTGCGAGTACGCTCCGTAGTGGATGGGGACACCTTTTGGGCGGATTTGAATGGCAGACCGACCCGGTTTCGACTCTCCTACGTGGATGCACCGGAGCTAACCCAAGGACGGTGGGGGCGGTTGTCCCAGGAGGCTTTACAAACCATTCTTCCAACGGGATCCCTGGTGCAGGTGGATACCCTCTATGTCACTCCGGATGGGTTACACATTGCTCAGGTGTACAACTCTGAGGGTCTGGTGAACTTGGAGATGTTGCGCCAGGGGCATGCGGTGGTTTACGAGCGCTTTTTGCATGGGGCCAATCGTCAGCGCTATTTGGAAGCTCAAGAAGGAGCACAGGCGGCGCGGCTAGGGTTCTGGCAGCAACGCAACCCGGTGATGCCCTGGGAGTTTCGGGAGACCGGTGTACAAACTTCGGCCTTTGCCGGGGCCAATGTGTTGAATGGGTCTTTTATCCGTGAAAACCCGACGGCGGCTGCGGGGGTGGGCATTGCCACAGTGGTGGTCATGGTGGGCTTGAGCAAATTGTTGTGGAAAAAGCCGAGCCAGAAAAAAGTGAGCATCCGGCAACTGGAGCGAGATCTGAAACAGTTGCAGCGCAGCCTCACCACAACTCTGGCCAGCCGCAAACAACTGGAACGGCAGTACGACGAGATTTTGCAAAAGGCAGAGGATTGGTTTGTCCGGGCCGAGCAGGCCACCCAACACCACAATGACGGTATGGCCCGAGAGGCTTTGGTGCAACGGAATCAACATATGAGTGCGGCTGAAGCGGTGCGCAAATCTCTGAATGAAGTGGAGGAACAAATGGTAACGATTCGAGAGGGCATTTCCCGCGTTGAAGGCCAAATCTCGATGGCTAAGCTGGAACGGGAGATGAACAATTGAATCTGTTGGGAACTGGCCGGTTGAGACGGTAAGCCCCCTGAACGGAGTTTGCCTATGGAGTGGTTGCAAGGGCTGGAGATAAGCCAAGGGTGGGCCCAGGTGGGGGTGATTACCCTGGTGGGGCTGCTGGCGTTCGGGTTGGGTCGCTGGATTCCGCAGTGGCTCAAGCCTACGGTAAAAAAATTAGCTAGCCCGGATGTGGCGGAGGTATACGAGCGCACGGTGGATCCCTACGCGGGGTTGATCGGGTTGGTGGTGACGCTACTACTGGCCGAGGTGGTGCTGCTGGTGTTGCCGCGTGGGTTGTGGTTGCACCTGACGGAGCTGGGGGTGAGCCTGGCCCTGACGATAGCGCTGGTTTGGCTGTTGACCCGCTTGGTGAAAGGCTTTGCCGATGTTTATCTGCGGGATACGGCTCTTAAGGGGGGGCGCAAGGTCAATAGTGAGCTGCTGATTGTTGGGCGGATTAGTGCCAACTTAGCGATTGGCTTTTTGGCGTTGTTGCTCTTTGCCCAAGGTCATCAGATTAATGTGGTGGGGCTGTTTGCCAGCTTGGGGATTGGGGGGTTGGCTGTGGCGTTTGCGGCCCAGAAAACCCTGGAGCAACTGCTCGGGGGCATCGTCATCTATGTGGATCGACCTTTTGTGGTGGATGACTACATTGGGCTGCCGGATGGCACTTTTGGTCGAGTCGAGTCGATTGGGTTGCGCTCCACCCGCATTCGCACCTCTGGAAAAGGTACGTTGGTGATTGTGCCCAATAGTGCCCTTACACAGGTGAGTATCGAGAACTTCACTGGGGCAAAGAAGGTGATGTCGCTGATTTATCTGACCTTTCAGCGCCTCTTGCCCGATGAAGAAAAAGCTCTGATTCGGCAGGTGATTTTGGAGAGTACCCGCGATATTTTTGGCATTGATTCTCGCAATACGGATCTTACCTTTCGGGAGTTGAATGCTCAGGGATCCCAGCCAGCCCGTAGCCAGGCTCAACTGACCTTTTTTATTCTGGGATCCGGAGAAGTTTCGATGGATTTACGCCGACAACTGCTGGATTTGGCCAATGAAACCATTACCCAGAGGCTGAAGGAGTATAGGATTGCCTTTGAAATTCAGGATCCCACCATTTATGTGGATGCCCCGATTACGATCTAGTTTCAGGATCATTCACGATCAAAAGAAAAGATATTTCCGGATCCCTTTCAAGCTCTCTACAAATCAGGACTATCAGGCTCGTAGTGAATGATTTGCATCTCCATGCCAGCGGGATCCTTGAGCAAAGCGGTATCGGCTTTGGCGGCCTTCAGATACAGCGGCCCGCGTAGGGGAGTCAGTCCCTCTTGACATAAGCGGTCGTGTTCGGTGGGAATATCATCCACTCAGAAGGCAATGTGCATCAGCCCCGTTTGCCGATCTGGGGTTTCGATCAGCTCCAGCTTGAACCCAGCCGCATCGGCGAGAAAGGCAATCCGCCCACCGGTAGCATTGTGAGTCCCCCGGCGCTTTAGGTGCATCCCCATCTGTTCGGCAAAAAACTGGATCCGCTCATCCAAGTCCGCGACTCCGATGGCAAC
>JAUQVI010000316.1:0-3295 GCA_039794885.1 Thermostichus sp. DG02_5_bins_236 | reverse complement strand
GTGGCGATCACCAGTCGTGTGTAGCTGCTCAACTGGGCTAGCACCTGCGTCTCCAGATCTCGGAAGTAGGCTTCCCCCTGTTTTGCAAAAAGGTCTGGAATGGGGCAACCCGCCACCTGCTCCACCAGCACATCGGTATCGAAAAATTGAAACCCTAACTGTGCTGCCAGCTCGACCCCAAGCGTCGATTTTCCACTGGCCATCATGCCGATCAGGTAGAGATTAACCCCCTGCAATCGCTCGGCTTCTTCTGGATGAATCATGAATGGAGAACACACCTAGACGGAACTTTTAGACATAGCCGTGTTCCGCCAAAAACTCCAAAGAAATGGAACTTTCGGGTGAACCCAAGCCCAACAATTTTTCCACATATTTGCCCAGCATATCCGCCTCCACATTGACAGGATCCCCAGCCTGCAATAGAGAAAGATTGGTGTCGTGATAGGTCTGGGGAATGACGGCTACACTAAACCAGCAGCCCCCCTGACGCACCTCCGCAATGGTGAGGCTTACCCCATTCACCGCCACACTGCCCTTGGGCACGACGTAACGACCAATATCGCCAGGAACCTTGAAGCTCATCTCCCAGGCAGCATCCGTGGCCGTTTGATCCCACAGTTGCCCCACCCCGTCGATGTGACCGCTGACGAAATGGCCCCCCAGCTTATCTCCTACTCGTAGTGAAGGCTCCAAATTCACCGTGCGCACACCGGATCCCTGACCCCACAGGGATCGCCGCAATGTTTCTGGAGACACATCCGCCAGAAAGCCCTCAGGCAGAATCTCAACCACCGTCAGGCAAAGGCCATCCACCGCGACGCTATCTCCATAGGCCAGTTGCGGCTGTAGCGCTGGGCAGGTGACCTGTACCCGTGAGGGGCTGATCAACTGGGCTGTACCGATACTTTGCACCAAGCCCGTAAACATCAAACTCGCCTCCCCACTTTAGGCTTTGCTGGCTGTCTTTTTGGCTTTCTGTTTTTCTCGCTCTTTGGCCCGTTTCTCAGCGGCTTTGGCGGCTTTCTCGGCAGCAAGCTGCTCCTGTCGAGTTTTTTCTTTTTCTTCTGCAGTTTTTTCTAGGTAGTAGTGATAGTCCCCTTGATAGGCAACCAATTCCCCATCGCGGATCTCCACGATTTTGTTGGCCACTTTTGAGATGAAGTAGCGGTCGTGGGAGACAATGATCACCGTGCCATCGTAGTGCTGTAGAGCCTCTTCGAGCATCTCTTTGGCCGGAATATCCAGGTGATTGGTCGGTTCATCCAAAATGAGCAGATTGGCCGGTTGCAACAGCATTTTTGCCAGGGCCAGGCGAGCCTTTTCTCCTCCACTCAGAGCTGCTACCTTCTTAAAGACCGCGTCGCCACTAAACAAGAATCGACCCAGGAGAGTGCGCACCTCTTCATTTTTCCAGTCGGGCACCTCATCATGGATGGTGTCCATAACCGTTTTGTTGAGATCCAAAGCCTCCGCTTGGTTTTGCTCAAAGTAGGAGGGAATGACGTTGTGTGCCCCCAATTGGATGGATCCCTCGACAGGCTGTTCTAGGCCGGTGATCAGGCGCAGGAGAGTGGATTTCCCGGCCCCATTTGGCCCCAGAAACGCAATTCGATCTCCCCGTTCGATCAGCAACTCTGCTCCCAAGAATAAAATTTTATCGCCATAACTGTGGGTTAGATCCTTAATTTTCACCACCTCACGGCCACTGCGAGGGGCAGGGGGAAAGCGAAACTTAAGGGTACGCACATCTCCGACTGGAGCTTCCACCCGTTCGATCTTCTCCAGTTGTTTTTCACGACTTTTGGCCTGGGTGCTGCGGGTAGCGCTGGCCCGGAAGCGATCCACAAAGGCTTGCTGCTTGTCAATTTCCTTCTGTTGCCGCTCGTAGGTGGCCTGCTGGGCTTCCCGTTGCTCGGCTTTTTGCAGTAGATATTGAGAATAATTGCCCAGATAAGTGCTGGATACTCCTCGCTCCGTTTCGACAATTTGGGTACAAAGCCGATCCAAAAACTCCCGGTCATGAGAAACGATCACCATTGGAATGGTTAGGCTCTTCAAATAGGTTTCTAGCCACTCAATAGTTTCCAGATCTAGGTGGTTTGTCGGTTCATCCAACAGCAGTAAATCAGGCTTTTGCAATAGGATCTTTCCTAAGCTCATGCGCATTTGCCAGCCGCCACTAAAAGCACTGACCAAGCGGTCACTATCTTCTGGCTCAAACCCCATCTCCGGCAAAATTTTGTCGATACGGGCATCCAGTTCGTAGCCATGTAAACTCTCAAATTGCCGTTGTAGGCGATCCATGTGGTGCAACAGGGTGTCCAGCGTATCGGGATCCGCCTGTTCCATCTGCCGCGTGACTTGAGATAGCTCCAGTTGGATGCGATTTTCTTCTTCAAAAACTGTCCAAAACTCTTCCCGCACGGTGCGCCCGGGATCCACCTCAAATTCTTGGGTGAGATAGGCAATGTGCAGACTGGCGGGGCGAACTACTTCTCCGGCGGTAGGCTCCTCTTGCCCGGAGATGATCTTCAGTTGGGTGGTTTTCCCGGCCCCGTTCACCCCCACTAAGCCAATGCGATCCCCGGGTTTCACCTCCCAGTTCACGTCCCGCAGCACCTCGCCAGTGGGATAAATCTTGCTAATGTGTTCCAGTCGCAGCATGGTTGTCCTTGTTTGACACTCTCCCCCTAACCCTGACGGGTAAGGTGCTACGCACCGCTGTCGCGAGGGTCGGAGATTCCTGGTTCTGAGCCTCTTAGCTAGATCTAGCTCTTTGGCTCCATCCCCGCCAGACCGACTCCGCAGGCGTTTTGGCTTTGAGTCCACGGTATGCCCCGCCGCAGACTGAATTGACGAGAATCAAATGCCGCTAACATAACTTTACCATTTTGCTCGTTTCAGCGCTATCCCTTCTCTGGCTATCCCATTGTTCAGGGATGCACCTCAACTCACCCGCCGCTGCTTCCCACGACCTACGGTCTAGATCATCCCCAAGCCAACGGCTAAGGGGCTACGGTCGCGAGGGGCGCGGCACTGCGGCGGATTTACAATCTTAGCTATTAGGCGGGAAGCCCCGCGCTGTACCGGAACGGTCAGCGTCGGGATGAGAGCCGCGTGACTGAGCGAAGCGAAGGAACAAACTATCTAGGAATCCTGACAGATAAACCTTTATCGCAATGATGGGTTTATGCTAATATAGAGACATGTTGAAAGCAGTCAAGGTCAGAATTTATCCCACCAATGAGCAGTCCATCACGCTAGCCAAGCATTTTGGTTGTACTCGATGGCTGTG
>JAUQVI010000315.1:0-3303 GCA_039794885.1 Thermostichus sp. DG02_5_bins_236 | reverse complement strand
CCGTCATGACAGACAAGCAATGATTCCACAGCCATCGAGTACAACCAAAATGCTTGGCTAGCGTGATGGACTGCTCATTGGTGGGATAAATTCTGACCTTGACTGCTTTCAACATGTCTTTATATTAACATAAACCCATCATTGCGATAAAGGCTTATCTGTCAGGATTCCTAGATAGTTTGTTCCTTCGCTTCGCTCAGTCACGCGGCTCTCATCCCGACGCTGACCGTTCCGGTACAGCGCGGGGCTTCCCGCCTAATAGCTAAAAGGGCTGTAAAGCGACTTTGCAAAACATAAAACAACAGGACGTAGCCCCCTCGGGATCCCTTGCGGTGGGGGTGAAGTTGGGTTGCTTTCGTTCCAGCGTAGGGTCTGGGGGAAATTTTTTGCTTCAATAAATCCATGATTTTTTGCATCCTCCCGCTCAGCTTTGGCACAATCCCTCTTCCATTGATCTCCGTCACCTGACCCTTCTCTTGGCATTGACAAGATAGAGAGGCGCTGTACCCAGCGGGTTTTTAAGAAATTGCTCCAGCCCTTCTGTAGTTTTAGAGAGTTTTAGAGGTCTGCCCATGAAACATCTGCTTCTTTGTTGCTGGGGTAGCTGCATCCTTGGCCTAACCTTGGCACAGGGAGCTTACGGGCAAACTCAGTACAGCTTGCTGTTCTTCCAGAGCCCTGATGGGGAAGGCCTCAGTGGCCATGCTTTTCGCTACCCAATAGCATCGGCTCGGGGATCCTCACGGTTGGAACCGACTACTATTACGTCTATAACTCCGACCCCAAGTAGCCCGTACCAGCACTGGCAACAGGTTCACGCTCCGCAACCCGGATCCGGAGGGTTACGGGAGGCCACCTATAGCCCAATCCAGCAGGGATCCGATTGGATTGAGGAACTTCTGGAGGATCTACCTTTTCAGCTGGAGCAGGGTGGGATCAGCTTGGGCCAGAACAGCCCTTTTTTCCTCCGGCCTGATGGCTTGGTGTATCGGCAATCCTACTAAAGGAAGAAGTTGAGAGAATCAACCCCTGTAGGATCTGCAGGATTAATTGAGTGGGTGGGAGCGATGACTTGATGACTCAATCAAAGATCAACGTGAGCGTAATAATCACGTGAGCATTGAGCATCAATAGTGATTGCCCACTTTGCGGTGATGGACAGCAGTGAGTGCATCCAGGCTGGAGACTCGGCCCGTCTCTAGGATGCTGTAAACAATCCAGTGATCACTGGTTTCCATGCGGCTGGCCACGCAGCACTCTAAATAGGCCAAGGCATCGGCCAAAATCGGGGATCCATTAGCGGCGGGGTAGGTTTTGATGCCGGCAAAGCGATCTGCCCCCGGTGGAAAGCGCTTCAGGAAGTGGCGCATCAAAGCTTGATAACTCCCCTCCTGCAGGACATTGAGAACAAAGGTATCTCCCACCTGCATAAAGGATTCGATGGCCCGATCCTTGGCCACTGCAATGGTGATCCCCGGCGGTTCCGTACTGGCTTGAGCGACCCAAGAAGCCAACATAGCGCTATGGGCTTGCCCCTTTTGGGCGGTGATGATGTAAAGACCATTGCTAATTCGACCTAGGGCGCGATCTAAGTCGGCATCCAGAGCTTTCATCTGCTGGATGCTGCGATCCCGTGTCACCCATTGACCTAGGTCAGTACCGGCTTCCTCGCACAGTTGTAGCAGTGCTTCACTGGGGGGCTGTTTGAGCAGGATGGGGGCAAAGACTTCTTTGGCCCCGATTTCCTGCAGGGTGTTGCGGCAGAGATAGACTGACTCGTCGTCTTCTCCCCCCGATTCAAACAGTCCAAAGCTGTGTTTGCTGTGGATGGAGGCCAGCAGGGTTTTCAGCAACACCTGCGTTGCTGCTGCATCCGGCCCCGATTGGGGGGGCATGCCCACCACCACACCCATGGCCAAGCTCATCAGCTCCCGCACCTCATGGGCATCCACTAGGCGCAGATCCACCAGCTCCACCTGGACTCCTGTTTTTTGGATCCCACGGGCAATGGCTTGCGCCAAAGATTCCGCTTGGCCATACCCCGACAGATAAAATATGGCCACCATTCGTTCGGTCTTGGCCTGTTCCAGACTCCAAGTGCGATATTGTTCCACCCAGTCGGACAGGTGATGACGCAGCAGAGGGCCATGGCCGGTAGCAATGGCAGCAATCGGAGGTAGGGCCTCCATGCGCTTGAGGGCAGATAAGACGGAGCGGGCGTTGGGCCCCATTAGGCAGTCATAGTAAAGTTTGTAGTCCGAGTGCAGCAGGTGGGGATGCTCATCCCAGGCAAAATCATCGCAATAGTGCATCCCAAACACATCGCAGGTGTAGAGGATCTGGGTGCCATGGTCGTAGGTGAGGATGGTATCCGGCCAATGCAGGTTAGGAGCAGAAACAAACTCCAACACATGGCCCTTGCCCAGATCCAGGCGATCGCCATTTTTCACCAACAGCCGCTCAAAGGGCCGATGCACGAGATCCTCTAGGAACTGCAGCGCCACTTTGGAGGCAACCACAGTCAGGTGAGGGGCAGTCTCCAACAAATCCTTCACCAGACCACTGTGATCCGGTTCGGTATGGCTGACCACCAAATAATCGATCTCAGCCGGATCCAAGATTCCCCGCAGAAGATCCAAGTACAACTGGCGAAACTTCTCGTGGGAGGTATCGATGAGAGCTACCTTCTCACCGCGAATAAGAAAGGAGTTGTAGGTGGTGCCGTTCTCCAGGGCAAACTCAATATCAAAGCGATCCCGATCCCAATCCTGAGAGCGGATAGCGAGGGTATCTGCCCCAATGGGCAAGGTTTGTAGGGTGAGATGAGCTTGAACTGAACGGGGTTCGAGAGTAACGACAGCCATGCTCCCTCCTGTCAAGCCTACAGTAACGGTTCTAGTCTCAATGTAACCGAATATTAGTGTTTCTATTGTTTTCTCAATGTTGCTGGATGTCATCCCCCTGAATCGGGATCCCCTAGGGCCAGCGCGAACTCCATCAAGGTATGGCGCAGCTGATCCAGGTTCTTGCCGGTGATGGAGGAGACAAACAAAGCCTTCGGATAGAGCAAGCGCACATCTTCCAGCCATTCCGGATCGACACAGTCAATTTTGTTGAAAACCAGTTGTCGAGGCCCGGTTGCCAGGGGCATTTCATCCAACAATTTCTCGACGGCAGCAATTTGGCCCTCCCAATTGGGGTGAGAGAGATCCACCACATGCAGCAGAGCATCGGCTTCGGTCACTTCTTCTAGGGTGGCTTGAAAGGCATCCACCAGTTGCTCCGGCAATTCGGTTAAGAACC
>JAUQVI010000314.1:0-3326 GCA_039794885.1 Thermostichus sp. DG02_5_bins_236 | reverse complement strand
AACGGGCCGCCTCTTGATCCCCCCGTTGGGCGGCAAGGCGGGCTTTGTTCTCCAGGGCTTGATATTCACGTACCTTCTGCATGTACCTCTGCTCAGCCCGCTGGTAAGAGGCCACTTGAGTAGCGACGGCTTCCGTGAGGCGCTGAACAGATTCTTGCATGGTGCGGAGGGATTCTTCCGCCACCATGACCGCTCCTGTACCGCCTTTGTCTACAGGAATTCCCCACAGCCAGTTCCAGGTGCCAACGATAACACTGCCTGCCCGTTGCCCAAAAACACCGTAGATCACCTTGCGTGCGCTCATGGCCTTGCTCCCATGCCTGTGCCTGACTTCACTGTATTCAATTTCTCGCGCAACCGGAATAGTTCTCAGGGATCCAAGAGGCGAACAAACTGAAAGCTCTGTTTCTGCAACTTAGGGATCAACTGCTGGGTGATGGCTGCAACTTGGGATCCCCCATGGATTCCATCATGAAGCACGATGATGGATCCAGCACGGACTTGGGTAAGGATACGCTCCAGTACCACCTCTACAGGTGGGGTTAACCAGTCTTCCGGCACCACACTCCACATGACTGGATAAAACCCCCAACGGTGCAAATCTACAAGGGTCTGAGGCCAAAACAGGCCGTTGGGGGGGCGCACCGTTCGATAATCACTGGGGCTGCCGCCACAGGCAGCGGCCAAGGCTGCTTGGGTGCACTCTAGGCTCCGGTGTAGCTGGCTACGAGTGAGTTGAGTGAAAGAGCGATGTTGCCAACCGTGGAGGCCAATTTGGTGTCCTTGTTCGTGGATCTGGTGGGCCAAGTGAGGCCAGTGCTGCACCCGTTCCCCCAGCACAAAGAAGGTGGCAGGTACCTGAGAATCCGCCAAAACCTGCAGCAAAGCAGGGGTATAGTCTGGGTGGGGGCCATCGTCAAAGGTGAGGGCAACTTGCCGACCATGAGGGCGGGGGGACAATTCCCACAGACAGTTTGGGAAAAGAGTTTTGAGGCCGAAGTGTAGCACGGGGTAGAGGGGCGGCGGCAGGATTTGCCGATTGGGGATGGGCACCACTAGGGATCCCCTTGCGTTTTCAATATCAACCGGGCTTGGCGAATCCACTCCGCGACCTCGGCAAAACTTGGTTGGTTTCCCCTTTGTCCGATGGATCTCACCTGGAGGCGACAGAGGCTGCGGTGCAGTGTTTGTGGGGATCCCTGTGCCAACTGCTGCACCGACAGAATGCCTGCATGTAGCAATAGCCCACAACTTTCTGGCCCCACCGAAGGGAGCTGGGCCAACTTCGCTAGCACCACCCATTTGTGGATAAGGCGCAAAGGGATTTTCAGTTGGCTGGAAAGGGCCTGCTGCTGTGTGGCAGTGGAACAGCAATCCAGCAAGTGCTGGGTAGATTCAATACCCAATTTCTTCAGGCAGGATTGATCGACGGCGCTAATCCCCGGGATCCGACTCAAAGGCCAATTAGTGGGTCTGGAGAGAGGCTCTGCAGGCTTGCTGGAAGAAGACACAAATTGATTGGGGAGTCACTTGTTCGATTTTAATCAGGATTGCCTGGCCTTGCCTTGTGGGCAAAGGGACAAAGCCCCGCCAAAATAAAAAAGGTCGAGACCAACCTCGACCTAGGAATCCATGTTGTTAGTGTTTATCCTCCCCAACAGCAATAGATCTCGTCAAAAGACAGCTTGTCGTACTGGTCAGGGGCATCTTGCAGAGGTACAGGCATGAGTATGATGAGACTGCCTCAACTCCTGTAACTGCTCCTGCAACCCATGTCTGCCGTGCTGCAAACCGATTCTTCTGGCGCTGCTCTGCTGTTGTCTCCGGTCTCCGGTCTGCGGGGCCAAGTTAGGATTCCCGGTGACAAATCCATTTCCCATCGGGCCTTGATGCTGGGATCCCTAGCGGAGGGGGAGACCACGATTCAGGGGCTACTGCTGGGGGAGGATCCCCGCAGTACGGCGGCTTGCTTTCGGGCCATGGGGGCGGAGATTTCTGCGCTGAATACCGAATGGGTGCGCATCCAGGGGATCGGTTTGGGACACTTGCAAGAACCGGCGAATGTTTTGGATGCAGGCAATTCTGGGACGACGATGCGGCTGATGTTGGGGATCCTAGCCAGCCATGCTGGGCGCTTTTTTGCCGTGACGGGGGATGGATCCCTGCGTTCCCGACCAATGCAACGAGTGGTGGATCCCTTGCGACAGATGGGAGGACAGATTTGGGGGCGAGATGGGGGAAATCTAGCCCCTCTGGCCGTACAGGGGGGATCCCTAAAAGGCATCCATTACCACTCTCCGGTCGCCTCGGCGCAAGTGAAATCTTGCCTTTTGTTGGCGGGTCTGTTGGCGGAAGGCACCACACAGGTGACAGAACCGGCGCTTTCGCGGGATCATTCTGAGCGGATGCTGCGGGCTTTTGGAGCTGAAATCAAAGCTGATCCGCAAGAGAAAACGGTGGCAGTTGTGGGGGGATCCCGGTTGCGGGGGCAGGCGGTGACAGTTCCGGGGGACATCAGTTCGGCAGCCTTTTGGTTGGTGGCCGGCTCAATTTTGCCCGAGAGTGAATTGCTGCTAGAAAACGTTGGCTTGAACCCCACCCGCATCGGCGTATTGCAGGTGCTAGAGGAAATGGGAGCAGACATTCAAATCGAGAATCCACGCGAAATCGCAGGGGAGCCGCTAGGAGATTTGCGGGTGTGTTCAGCGCCGTTACGAGGTTGCACCATTGCCGGCGAGCAGATCCCAACCTTGATCGATGAAATCCCGGTGTTGGCAGTGGCGGCAGCTTTTGCAGATGGAGTGACAGTGATTCGAGATGCAGCAGAGCTGCGGGTGAAAGAAAGTGATCGCTTGGCTGCCATAGCCCAGGAGCTGGGTCGTATGGGGGCTCACGTGCGTGAACATCCTGATGGGTTGGAAATCCAAGGAGGGATCCCACTTCAAGGGGCGGAGGTCAATAGTCATGAGGATCACCGCATTGCCATGAGCTTGATGGTGGCAGCTTTGGGTGCCCAGGGATCCACAACCTTGGTTGGAGCCGATTGTGCCCGCATCTCTTACCCAGATTTCATTCCCACCTTGCAGCGATTAACCGGATCCCTGGGATAAGCAATGAACTAGGCGCCAGTCGCTATCGCGTCAGGGGGATTTCCCGCTCACGTTGTTAAGCCCGGCTGCGCTCCTGACTTAGTTTGACGCCGTAACCTCAAATCGGATCAGCCCTGAAGTCCCACCGGTAAGATTGACCACCACAACACCATTGGGGTTGGGGATCCCTCCACACTCAGCAGGCACAGGCAGGCCCGGTGCGATAAAAGCTCCCCT
>JAUQVI010000313.1:0-3392 GCA_039794885.1 Thermostichus sp. DG02_5_bins_236 | reverse complement strand
TCAGAAATTTGTCTAGCTACCGAGTTCATCAAAAGAATCAAGGTCATCATGAAGACAACCCTGAGCTCTGACTCTTCAATCTTAAATAGCTGTCTCAGGGCTTCTGATATCTTCATCGAGAGTTCACAAACTTCTTGTATAGTCCTATCACTTAGCTAAGCTAGAAAGATAGGGCGATTGTGCTTAGTGTACCTCGTTGCTTTCGCTGAAACTAGGGAAGGTCTAGGATAATAGCCAATTAGCCCCTGAGAAGAAAGGACAATATCCCTTTCTGGGCATAGATACGATTTTTAGCTTGTTGTAAGATTCTTGCCTGGGATCCGTCTGCGACAGAGTCTGTAATCTCTCGACCTCTCTCCATAGGCATACAGTGCAGGAGGATGGCATGGGCTGGGGCGTGAGTTAGGAGTGCTTCATTGACCTGATATGTAGCCAGTTTTGTGAGACGGGATTGGACTTCCTTCTTCGGTAAGCCTGTTGGGATCCAAGAATCCGTGTAGATGGCATCAGCTCGTTCTACGGCTCGTACAGGATCTGCTATGAGGGTAACGGCTTCATGATTGTTGACTTGGTTAGCCCGTTGAATGGAATCTGCGTCAAGACAAAATTCTGGTGGGCTGCTGATCATCAGATGAAACCCGAACTTGGCGGCGGCAAAAGCTAACGAACGACAAACCTCCTGAGCGCTATGCCCCACATATGCAATCCTCAAGCCTGCATAACTGCCAAATTCCTGCTTTAGGGTCATCACATCCGCCAGTGTTTGACAGGGATGACTGTAATCGGTCATAGCATTGATGATGGGCACAGTAGACCAGCGGGCCAATTCCATGAGTTCTGCGTGATGCCGCAAACGAATGACAACAGCATCCACATAAAGGCCCAGCGTGATTGCAAAATCCTGAATAGACTCCCGATAGCCCCAACCGATTTCCTCAAGGCTTAAGGGAATAAGCTGCCCACCCAACAAACCCACCGCAACTTCAAAGCTCAGCCGAGTTCGCAAGGAAGATTTTTGAGATAGAAAGGCGACTCTGGCTGCCTGGGAGAAAGACTCTTCTGTCTTGAATTGACTAGGTACGTTCTTGGATTGGTCCCATCCGCTCCGGATGATTTCCTCAAGGGATCCCTTCCCCCAATCCAGCAAACAAATCCAATGTTTCGACATCTTTCGAGTTTAGCAAGCGGTGGATATTCTTTCTGGGCTGGGAAATTAGCTACCATTTTGCAGGACAAATGGCAAAACCGCGACCTCCACCCGATACAAAAAAGCCTACTAGGCCCGTCAGGAGTAACCCTCCACCTGCTATAGCTTCTAACTCATCATCACTTAATTCACCCTTATCTTGATGGCGAACAATTTCCTGCTGGCGGCTTTTTACCTCCTCCCAAAGTTCATCAGGAGTGATATCGAATCCTTTGGAGACAGCCAAACTTGCCACTGCTGCTCGATCGTCATCTTCCTCCAGAGCCAAGACCAGTTGGTGCATCAACTGCTCGTCTTGTGCAACTTGATCTAAAAAGTCATTTAATAAAAAGTCAGTGGCAGCTTCCCTACCCATAGTTAAACCACCTCTAGAGTTATATCGAGTCTATCATGAGCATTTTGAATACACAATCTTTGTTTCAGCTTCTTAAAGTCAATCTCCACCTAACTAGCAGATATTGTGAATGCAATCCCAAAAACTATTGTTACCACTTCACTTTGGGAGCAGCAGCCATGCTGACTGCGCTGCCCAATGCTGTTACCAAACCAACGGTTAGGGCTGTTGCCACCAGCATCTCCCCACCAGCGATGGCCTCTAGCTCTTCATCCATCAGTTCACCCAAATCCTGACGACGAGAGAACTCTGCTTGACGGCGATATACTTCTGCCCAAAGCTCCTCTGGGGTAAACTCAAACCCCTTCTGAGCAGCCAAAGAAGCTACCGCCTCTCGATCATTTTCTGCATCCAGCACCTGAATAACCTCTTTCATCAGATCTTCATTCTCTGTGACTTTCGTTAAGAATTCGATGACTGCCTGTGCACTCATTATTGCCCTCCTCTACCCTAATCCAGTGGATTCTTTGAACCTAGCATGTTCTGTTGCTGAGTCCTAGCATTGAGACCTATAGATAGTTTTATTTAGCTAAACAGTTTAGTCTGTTGCTATCAGTCAATCACGAAGAGAAATTCGCCTAATTTTCGTGAAAAATGCCTTGTTCAAGCGTGTCTCTCCAAAGAATGACCTATGAACTACAGGAGCCCCTGACGCATCTGATCCCACAAATTGAGATAAGACACTACCGCAGATGGAGAAAGAGGTTGCCAAAGTTCAGATCGCTGCCAAGTGGCAGGCTGGAAGTCCTCCCTTTGTTGCAAGCGGGAAGACAACTGAGCCGGATCCACCAGCAATACAGAAGGGATCCCACTCAAATTAATCCAGCGGGGAGTCAATTCTGGATCTAGCAAGAAATTAAACCAATCCACCAAAAGGGATCCCAAATCCTGAGAGTCCAGGCCACGCGGGCGCACCCATACATCCCACCAGATGGCTGAGCCGGAGGCCGGGATCACCACCTCCAATTCCGGATAGCTGGCTTGGGTACTGTAGAGATCCTGCGACCAACCGACAGCTACCCAGCTATCGGCAATCCGCAACATGGGCAGGTACTCGGAAGACGTGTAGGCCAAAACCTGTCGATGCAGGGATCCCAATGCTTGCCGCAGCTCCGCATCCTTGGGGTTGAAGGGATCGTTGTAGGAGCGCCCCAACTTTTTGAGGGTGAGGCCAATCACTTCCCGGGGATGATCCGGCAGGGTAATTTTGCCCGCCAGATCCGATCTCCACAGGTCGGCCCAATCCCGAATCGGTTTAGTAACCCGATCCCGACGATAGGCAATTGCCGTTACCCCCCATCGCCAAGGCACTCCCCAAACTTGCCCCTCTCGTTGTACTGCCTGCCGCCAACGGGGATGCAAATCGGCCCACCGCTCCCCCAAAAGTTCTGCCGGTAAAGGCTGCAACCAGTCTGAGGCGATGGCCCGCTCCAATCCATCCGCCCCCAGCAAGGAGAGAGCAACCCCAGGCCACCGCGGTTGAAACCAACCCAAGGGATCCCACCCAGTTGAAGGCTGAACCCTTTGCTGCAAATGCACCAAGAGCTGTGCCCGTTCATCCAAGAGCTGCACTTGAAAGCGAGCGGTTGTGCGGCGGCGAAGCTCGTTGAGCAGACTACCGGGAATCGATTGTTTCAGCGCCAAAATCAAGGGCACATTCGGATCCAGGCCACCACACCCCGCTAGCGCTAGCCCCAGCAGGATCCCGTGCAGGAGTTCACGTCGCCTCAGATACTCCACGACAGTACCGCTCCACCAGAATCAAAGCCACCAGATCATCGTAAGCCTTGG
>JAUQVI010000312.1:0-3419 GCA_039794885.1 Thermostichus sp. DG02_5_bins_236 | reverse complement strand
GCGATAAAGGCTTATCTGTCAGGATTCCTAGATAGTTTGTTCCTTCGCTTCGCTCAGTCACGCGGCTCTCATCCCGACGCTGACCGTTCCGGTACAGCGCGGGGCTTCCCGCCTAATAGCTAAAGAGGGCGATGTCGGTCAAACCAGCGCATGAGCATAGTTGCTAGCCGTTCTGGATTGTGGCGCACCAGCCCGGTTTCGGGATCCTCTTGCATGACGTTGGCCAACACTGCCCGACACCCTAGGTAGGCCAGTTTATCCGGATCCAACGGCACAAACTCCGAGCCGCTACGCCGGTAATGCTCTAGTGCCCGCGGCGAGGGTAACTCCCGCTGCACCAATACCCCATCAAATAGGCGGACACCGGCCACCCGATCCAGCGCCATGACATGATCCCCAACGGTATAGCCATCCGTTTCTCCCGGCTCCGTCATGATGTTGCACACGTAGATGTGGGGAGCAGGATTTTTGGCAATGGCCTCCACAATTTCCGGCACCAACAGGTTGGGAATCACACTGGTGTAAAGGCTACCCGGCCCTAAGATCAAAAACTCCGCCGCCTGGATAGCCTCGATGACCTCTGGGAGCGCCGGCGGGTTGGGAGGATCACACCCAATCTGATCGATCTGTCCACCGGCTTTGGCAATGTTCGATTCCCCGACAACGCGGCGGCCATCGCTCAGCTCTGCCCAGAGGGTAACATCCGCCAAGGTAGCAGGCAGCACCCGTCCCCGAATGGCCAACACCTGGGAGGTGGCCGTAATTGCCCGGATCAAGTCGCCGCCGGTAACCGCCGTCAGGGCAGTAATGAACAGGTTGCCGAAGCTATGCCCCGTCAGCCCATCCCCCGATTGGAAGCGATATTGAAACAGTTCTGTGAGCAACTTCTCTTCGTTGGCCAGGGCGGTGAGGCAGTTGCGAATATCCCCAGGGGGCAAAACGCCAATTTCCCGCCGCAGCCGCCCGGAAGAGCCGCCATCGTCCGCTACGGTGACTATCGCCGTGATGTTGGAGCTGTAGTGTTTCAAACCCCGCAGCAGATGGGAAAGTCCGGTGCCTCCCCCCAAGACCACAATGCGCGGCCCCCGACTGAGGCGACGGCGAGACAGCAGCTTATCCACAAGGGCTTCATCTCCCTCCGGGATCAGAACATCCTCAATGGAGCGCATGGCGCTGCGGAACCCCAACACCACCAGAGCCAGGCCAATCCCGGTTACCAATGGGCCACTGATGTTATTAGGGATCCAAGTGGTAATCAGGCGTAGGGTGAAGTCGATCAGCTGTTTGAGACGAAAAACAGGAGTCAGTTCTGTCCAGATGGCAATGCCCAGCACCATCAACAGAACGCCCCCAATCGCCAAGCTGAGCCAGCGTTTGACCGACAGTCCGGGGGAGAGCCATTTCCATCCGGTTCCTGGCCAACCGGTCAAGTGATGGTGCATACCCCAGCGAGAGGGAGGGGATTTGTCGCCATTGGTTCGGACAGGCTTAACCATGGGGAATTACAGGAACAGCAGCCGTTCCCGCTAGGGTGCTGTAGTCATCCGGGATCCTAACCTCAGTCACCGGGCCGAAGCGGGCCTCCAATTCCCGCTGTGAATCTAGCAAATGGCGATGGTGCACCTGCACACTGAGACGCGGCAGACCCTGCTCGGCGGGAGCAGCCACCCAAGGCTGTAAATCCTGGGCCAACCGTTCCACCAAAGCCACAGAGCGATGCTGGCCACCGGTACAGCCGATGGCAAGGGTCAGGTGCGGACGGCGTTCCGCCTGATAATGGGGCCAAAACTCCCGAATCAGGGAGAAAATGTGCCGGTAGGTGGATTGGGTAACCGGATCCGCGAAGAGAAACTCTTGCAACAGGGGATCCTGCCCGGTAAGGCGGCGCAAGTGAGGCTGAAAAAAGGGATTGGGTAAAAACCGCACATCAAACATCAAGTTGGCATCCGGGGGAACGCCGTACTTAAAGCCAAAGCTGATCAAGCTTAGGTTCAGGGGTTGAGGGATCCCTTGAATGAGGGCTTCCAGCTGCTGCCGCAACTGCTGGCTGTTGAGTTCGGAAGTATCCAGCAGGTGGGTACACCGCTCACGGGCCGGGCGCAGCGCTAGACGCTCCTGATCAATGGCCTCCAACAACCCGGTGGATTGCTGGGGATGAGGACGGCGGTGGGCACTGAGGCGGTTGAGCAAGACCTGGGGGCTAGCCTCCAAAAATAAAAAGGGGATCCCTTGGGCTTGTAACCACAGATCCAGGGCGGGTAACTGCTCCAGGTAGTGGGGCTGCCGCAGGTTCAAGCTAATGGCCAGGGCAGTGTGGTGGGGACGCATCGCCTCAACCAGGGGGATAACCTGAGCCGGTGGGATCCCTTCTAAGCCCGTATAGCCCAACTGTTCCAATTGCTGAATGGCCAGGGTTTTGCCTGACCCCGTCAATCCTGCAATCGCCAGAATCGGTGTTGCTGCTCGCATGAATCCTATTGTAGGGCTAGGCGGATCTACCTCAGGCAGTGTAGCTCTTACCCATATTGAGGAAAGGGGACAAGAGCTGTGCTTTTTCCAGGCTGCAGCAGAAATATTGCTGGTAGCAAGCTATTCATTTTGTTTGCGGCCATTTGCCCCATGAATCGCCTGAGGCGAATACCAGCTACTATGGCGTGAATTGAGGCTTTTCTACGGAGTAAGAAACAGAGCTCAGACTCTCGCTGTGGAAAAACCTCGTTGGAGCTGTCGCTTTGTTGTGGAGCGTTGCAGAGGTCACCGAGCACAATTCCTGCATTCAGGTGTGGCATAGACTATTGAAATCTATTTGCGACATCCAAGAATTACCTGTACCTGTTAAGATAACCACTCGATTGTCTCGATCTCAGATAATTCCATAAAAGATATCCGGAAAATCTCTGTGAGCGGTTCCAGTGAAAACGAATGGGCCTCTGTTAGTGTACATTTTTAGCCCCCGAAGTAGGGGAATCTTGCTGTTCAATGTACCGCTTCAGGACGGACACTGTGACCCCGCCACAACTGGTAACGAAATACTTCCGTACAAAGCTGCGAAGGCTGGGCGGGCGGTCGTCAAAGTTAACCCCGCTGGCACCTCCCAGCATTAAAACGCGAAGGTCATTCGCGCCAGCGTGCCAAAGGCGCAAAGACTGGAGAAGCCCGCCCTCTACGCGCCACTCTGAGGGGAAGGCGCGAACGCTCCCGTCTCTTCACCACGGTCGGTCTCAGGTCATCTCGCTCGGCCTAGCCAGCAATAAACAGTTGCACGACTGACGTCTTAAATGTCTCATAGGTAGGTGAAGTACCCGACGCTCATTGCTACGCAATAGAGCGTGGGCTTCTTTGTTCATCGGGACTTGCCTCCGAGAGGGTAGACTTGCGCCTTCCTCCCTTTGGTCTTACAGTCCCTCCCAAAGCAGAAG
>JAUQVI010000311.1:0-3433 GCA_039794885.1 Thermostichus sp. DG02_5_bins_236 | reverse complement strand
GTGGTGCTCCTGAGCCACCACCACCTGTTTCTGGAAAATATCCTTCAATTGAGTCAAGTCATCCCTGACAAAGCTCACGCTGTCGGTTAAGGTCAGCACCGCACCCACAAGGCGATCGAGCCGGAAGTCAATTTGGTCGAAGCGATCTTTACTCTGCATTTTACATCTTCAGCGAGTGGTGAATGGGATTGAACTTGGCGATGAGAAGCGCTTCGAATCCGAGAATAGACTCTAGGCCCTCAGACTCCCAAGGCTGATCTAGACAACGCAGCAGCCTCAGTTAGCCTATCAAGGAGGCTTGGCTTTAGCCCCTGGTAGACTTATGTATTTACTTGTATTTACTCTTACAGCCCTTTAACGCTCCGCATCCCTGAAGTGAACGCGGGTTTGCTACAGCAACAGTTGTGTCTCTAACCCATTTCAAAGGCACCTTGGGAATTAACCCTGTGCTAGGTGACTAGTGTTCGCATTAGCGTGCCCTCTAGGGCAAAGGGCTGTACGTATTTATTCTTACTGATATCTACGGCTATCCCATGCGTCAATTGTCGTAACTTACTTGTTAGAAGCGCTGATTTCGGGATCAGTCAATCTGCTGACCCCTAGTTGTTGCTGCTTGACAAGAGCTACCAGAATTGAGACATAACATTCTCGGGCATCCTGATCTATCCATGAGGCTGCCCTAGAATTTTATTCTAGGGTCAGGTCAATTCATCTGTCGCTGCCTGCTCGCGTATTTTGAAGCTTCCTGAATTTACGAAGCGGCCACCAGCACATCATCGGGATCTGAATACTGGATGCCCTCAGGGATCCCTGCCGCATCCGGTGACCACATCCACAAGCGGTGCAAAATCCGGTCCCCAACCGACTGGGCCACATAGGGATCCCGTCCATGCAAAACGCGGTAGTTATCCACAAATAAGGCATCGCCGGGATAAAGTTTGAACCGTTGAACGGCAGCGGCTTCTGCCCGTAGGGTGCTCATCCAATAGTCGATTAGGGCTTGTTGTCCGGCGGGATCCGGCGATTGGGGGTGAGGCCGATGGTAGGGGTGATTGCGGATCCAGCGACGGCCATTCGGGCGAGTTTGCACAATCGAGGCAAAGTAGCGCTCCTCCATGGCAAAGCCTTTTTCGGAGATTTCCGTTTGTTCTATCACTTCTGTCTGTAACCAATGGGCGGCATTGGCTTGCTGCCCGGCAATGATGAACTCGTTGTTGGAGTTGGCTGCCATTCGCTGCAACAAGGCATAGCCATCGATCAAAAAGGATTCTCCTCCCTCTTGAGCTTGCACAATGCAATGCAAGGTCAGATAGTCGGGGTTGCGAGGGCCATAGGCAAACCCATCAGTGTGAGCGAGCAGGGTTTCGGTCGGAGGAACGGCTTTAATTTTTTTTGGAGGCTCGCTGGTGACCCGATGCACCTGTCCAATGCCGCGTAGGTGCTCTCCCATAAAGGCGTAGCCAGCAGCTGTGGTGCCTGCTTCCGTGAGGTCTTCCCAACGCAGAATCGCTGCTCCATCTCGCTGTACCAGATCCCACGCCTCGCGGGGATCCGCAGTCCGTTCCGGAATGATGCTGGTCATGACAGAGGCTCCAAACTCAGGCACAGGAAACATTTAGGCTGCAGAAAATCCATGATTTGACTATTTAAGCAAACCCATTCCTATGGGATGGTTACCCACTACACCATTCACGGAATACTTTCATAGGATCCCTGCTCCTATTTGTGGAGTTTTACGGAGTTTCCTCGGATGCACACACCAGAAAGCGACGGGCCACAAATCCCTGCACCGGGCTACTGATTTCGGACCACTCGCCCAATTCCACCTCCCGAGAAACGGTGCCATCTGGCAAGGTGCTGGCAAAGCCTACTTCTGTGACCCAAGTGCCATCGGCTAGGGTATCTATCACAGGGGCCTCCAAACTGGGATCGCGCCGCACATTCACCGTCCCCCCATCTAAAGTCTTGACCTGCATGCGGCCACTGTAGATGATCCCACCCATTTCGGCAGGGGCAAGATACTCCTCCTCCACATAACCCACCACTCCCCCAGGCAGGGCCACCCGCACCCGGGTTCCTTGGGTCGGGGCACTGAGAAACAACACCAAAGCCCCATCATCGCTCCACTGAATCCGCTCCCCTGACTCACTTTGCACTTCTATGCCAGATCCATCGGGCCGGATGATCTGGTAAAAAGCTGTGTAGCACGGGGGATCCCGAGGCTGGGGTTGAGCCAATGCAGGCTGCTCTAGGAAAAAGGCCAAGCAAGCCCCCAGAGGGAATGCCAAGGAGCGGGAAGGAGGGTTCATGAAAATCTGCTCACAGCTGTAGGGCTACAACCCAAAGAAATCCGGGCCGGATCCCTCATAGCTGGGGTTAACCCGCAAATTGAGTTGCGGACAGATAATTTCGCAGGTGCGGCACTGAATGCAATTTTCTAAGGACATGGCATGGGAACGGATCCCGTGCTGTTCTTGGGTGTGGTGAACTTCTGCGGTGCAGTCGGAAATACAGGGGGTGGGGCGATTGAGTTTGTCATAGGTGGCGATGCACTGACGACAGGTTTCGGCACTGAACTCGGCAATGTGATGATTGCCTTCGTGATAACGAGGTTCGGCAAAAAAGACGGCATCAGGCCGAGAGAAATAGCCGCGCAAAGACTCCAGTTGCGGTACAGCAACGGGGGTGGGAGAGACAAAATCCGCCTGAATGGCGGCATGGGGAGCCATGTATCCCTGAGGTGCGGGCGTGCTGGTGCTAACTCGTCCGGTCAGGAGCGTATACGCACGGAGAGCTTCCCCTCCCCGGCGAACCGGGTCTTGCAGGCCAAATTGCAGGGATCCCAACCAAGGGTGGCCGGCATCAACACTGCTGCACACTTTGGGTAAATACTCCTCCAACAGACGGGAGTTTTCCAGAAAGGCTTCGCGGAAGTAGCGGCTGCGGTACAGATCTTGCCCAACCGAGCTTTGCATCACTTCTTTTTGATAGGCCTCTTGAATGTGCAGATTACCTTTCAAAAAGCCATCATGAATCAAACCTGCCGCCACATAGCCGGTGGCCATGGCCTTATCCACCCCGGCCAAGCTGCCCACATCCAGTACCCCGAGAGCATCCCCCAACAACAGGGATCCCTCTACACCAAAGCGGGTGGGCAGACTGTAGTAGCCTCCCTCTGGGATCACGGCAGCTCCGTACTTCAGCAACTTGCCCCCTTCTAGCAGAGATTGAATCCAAGGGTGGCCTTTGAACTCCTGCAGACGCTGTTGGGGGTTGAGGTTGGGGTTTTTGCTATCCAGGCCGATAATCAAGCCAAGGGCAAGACGGTTGTCTTTGAGGCCGTAAACAAAGCCACCACTGAAGCTGCCATCCAAAATCGGGTAACCGAGGGTGTGCCACACCTGTCCTTGCAGGGATCCGGGAATTTGCCAGA
>JAUQVI010000310.1:0-3436 GCA_039794885.1 Thermostichus sp. DG02_5_bins_236 | reverse complement strand
CCAGAAGCAGCTACAGTGATTGAGCAAGTCTGTCAAAAACAGAAGTTGAAACAACCGAAATTGGGATTGATCCGCGACCAAAACCCCACTGCCTTCACCTATGGTAGTCTGCCGAATACTGCTCGCATCGTCGTCAGTGAAGGGTTGTTCACCTACCTGGAGGATGAAGAAGTAGCGACCGTCTATGCCCATGAGTTGGGGCACGTCATCCACTGGGACTTTGCCATCATGACCCTGGCTGCAACCTTGGTGCAAATCACCTACTTAATCTACATCTATGCCCGTGATTCTCGTCGTAAGGATAACAAAGATACTAAAGGGATTCACAATCTAGCGTTTATCGCTTACATCTTTTATGTGGCGGGATCCTACCTATTGCTTTACTTGTCGCGGGTACGGGAGTACTTCGCCGACCATTTTGCAGCGGAAGTAACGGGAAATCCCAATGCTTTGGCGCGGGCCTTGGTCAAAATTGCCTATGGCATTGTGCAAGAAGGAGAACGGGAACAAGATGAGGAGATCCGTCAGCGCAGTAGACGTTTGCTGGAAGGAACTCGTGCTTTGGGCATTTACGATGCTAAAGCGGCAACAACTGTTGGGACTGCCTATCGGGTAGCTGCGGATCCCGCTCAGGTGGGCAAGGTCTTTTTGTGGGATCTGTTTAACCCTTGGGCCGGGTGGATGGAATTGAACTCCACCCACCCCTTGACGGGCAAACGGGTGCGGGCCTTGAGTACCTATGCTGAGCAACTGGATCTGCCAACAGAATTTGATATGGCAGCCGTGGTGGCCCAGGGCAAACACCTGAATCGACAACAGCTCTACGGGGGCTTTCTGCTGGATCTGGTGTTGTTGAATGCAGTTTGGATAGGAGCGATTTTGGGAGTGCTGCTGGGGATCCCGGCCGCCATGGCAGGTCAGTTCAATACTCTTCTGGGTCTGATGATCTTGGGGGCCAGCGTTGGGCAGTTGTTGCAGACAGGGGTCATGTACCCTAGCCTCAATAATCCTCTGGTGTTGAATGTGTTGAAGGCGATGAGCAACCCCTATGCCAGCCCCTTGCGAGGTTTACCCATGCAATTGGAAGGCCGGATCATCGGGCGGGGTGATGCCGGATATCGTTTTGGCTCGGATCTGAAGTTTCAGGATGAGTCTGGGATCCTCTTCTTACGCTATGCTTCTCGATTTGGACCCTTGGGTAACTTCCTGTTCGGCGCCAATCAGGTGCAAAGGTTGATCGGTGAGCAGGGATCCGCTGTGGGTTGGTTCCGCCGTGGGGTAGCCTCCTGGATGGATCTGGCCCGCTTCCAAAACCATCAAGGCCAGGTTGTGACCAGCCATCATCCCTTCTGGCAGTTGGTGTGGGTTGTCTTTGGGGTAGTGGTTGCCATTGGGTTGATGGTGCTGCTTTGAGGGGATTTTACACAGTGCCAAGGGTTTCCGTTGCGCCCTGGCCACCCTTTTTTCGAAAAATAGCTGGGGGAAAGGTAACTCAGACAGAATCACTTTGGAGTAAACCCGCCTCCACTTCCTGCAAGACTTGTAGGGCACGGTAGGAACTTTGCAAAGCTTGTAGTTCCTGTTGGGTTTGTTCCATCTGTTTGGCCCAATGTTCTTGTTGTGAGCGGAGTTCTTGGTTTTCAGCTTTTGTGCGGTGCAAAAGGCGCTTCAGTTTTTGCTGCTGTTGTTGTAATTGGGCTTGTTCCGTTTCGGAGTGTTGCAGCTGGATCCCTTGCCGTTCCAATTCTGTTTTGAGGGTAATGATTTGAGATTGAAGCTGACGAAGCTTTTGGCGCAGTTCTCGCTCCTTGTTCGATTTTTGGCATGGGGGAGGGGTGTGAGGGGGTAATGTGTGTAGGTGCTGTTGCAACTGTTGGGCTTGGGCCTGAAGTGCTTGACACCGTTGTTGTTCGCTGCGCAGTTGTGCCTGGGCTCGTTCACAGGTTTGGATCTCCGCTTGCACCTGTTGCTTGATGCGGTTCAGGGTCTTTTGATGGCGTAGCTGAGTTTGTCGGATCTCTTGCGCAATTTGCCCAGGGCGGGGATCCTCCGCAGGTTGCCGGGGCTTACCGCCATGTTCCGCCGGATCAAAAGGCACCCAAATTTTCAACAGCGACGCACGAAAGTCAGCCCAAGAATCCGATTGCAGGGCCAGTCTCAGGGTACTCAAAGCCCCATAAGTTGCCCCAATGCCCACCAAGAGTCCAGGGATCCAAGCCAGCGAGATCGACAGTTTGGGCAGGGTCGGGAGGATTTGATCCAACAACCCCACCACCAAAGCCATTGTTACGACCCCGATCCCCGCAGCAGCGGCACCAGAGACCCAAGAGGAGCGGGAAACCATCATAACCCGAACAAATCAGAGCATCAGCCAGTCGAGAACTGGCCTGTATAGAGTTTATCCTGTTCATCTCGATCTCGATCGTCTGGGATCCGCCCGCACTAGGGTACTTGCCAGGCCCGTTGATGATAATCCTCTAGCTGAGCACAGGGATCCGCAGCTGTCGGGTGGGTAGGGTCATGCCCATGATGGGAGTGGCTATGGCTGTGGTTGTGATGACCGTGGCTATGGGAGTGGCCGTGGTCGTGATGATGGGTGTGTTGAGCACTCGCCAATTCTTTTACCGCCAGTCGAAACTTGCATAAGTGACAATTCATTTGGGTTTGGCCCTGGTGGGCTTCCTGTTCTAGCTGACGCAAGCTTTGCAAAATCGTATCGACAATGCCCAGTTCCGGTAGACCCAGCCAGTCAATCTCTGGATGAAGGTGTTGTTGTTCCTGGATAGCAGCCTCGATTTTTTTCACCAACACGCCAGTAAACAGGAAGTAGGGCAAAACGATCACCCGGCGCGGTTGCCACAACAAAGCTCGTTCAAACCCCACGGGCAGACGCGGGTGGGTAATCCCGATAAAACAGGTTTCAACAGCCCGGTAGCCGGATCCCTCCCAAAGTAGCCGGGCCAGTTTACAGGTTTCGGCGTTGGCTTCCGGATCGCTAGATCCACGTCCAACAAACAGCAACACGGTTTCTGAGTCCGGGATCCCTGGAGGTTGAGCAGCCAGCAAAGCACTCAAACGCTCTCGCAGCAGCTGCAGGATTTCAACGCGGATCCCTAGGGGCCCCCCGTAGTGGATATGTAGCTGCGGATACAGGGTTTGCAGCCGATCCAGTTCCACTGTTACATCAAACTTGTTGTGGCGGGCTCCAAACAACAGCAAGGGCAGCGCTACCACTTCCTGCCAGCCTTGAGCCACACACTGTTGGATCCCTTGGGCAATGCTGGGTTCTGTCAATTCCAAGAAGCAGGGAATGACAGGCCGCTGGGGGGTCAGAGCCTGATAGGTTTGGGCCAACTCCAGAAAGGCTTGTCGTCCTTCTGGATCCCGGGATCCATGACCGATTAATAACAGCGGCAGCTCAGAGGGCGCTGCTGCT
>JAUQVI010000309.1:0-3461 GCA_039794885.1 Thermostichus sp. DG02_5_bins_236 | reverse complement strand
TAATCGATCTTCTGGAAGATCACGTAGGGATTTCCGCTGAGTAATCGTCCGCCAGATGGCGGGGTTACAACCGTAAAACCACGCATTCGCCGTCGCCGCATCGATGGGTGGGAGCAGGAGGCGGAGTCAATTACTTTATGTTTGATGTTTTGCAGATTATTAAGTAGAGGCGCAGCTCAGAAAGAAGATCCCGGCTGTTGTAGAAACTCCAGTTCTTCCGCTGTCGAGGAGCGGTTAAGAATGGCATTGCGATGGGGAAAGCGGCCAAAACGCTCGATGATCTCTAGATGGCGACGGGCGTATTCGATGGCATTCTGGCTAGCGGGATCCGACTGCAACTGCTCAAATAGCTCCACAGATCGGCGTTGATCCGCCAAATCCTCGCTGTGCTCAAAAGGGAGATAAACAAACCAACGCTGTACCGGCAAAAGTTGATGGTCAAACCCCTGGGCCACGGCCTGTCGTGCTGCCTGCAAAGCCAAGGGATCCGTCGCAAACGCGCGCGGGGTACCGCGAAACATATTGCGAGGGAACTGATCCAACACCAGAATCAAGGCCAGACAACTGAAACAGTCTTCTTGGCCGCTGGATCGTAGCAGCCCCTGCCAAGCTAGCAACTGCCCTGCTGCTGCCTGCTCATACACTGGCAAAAACTGTTTCTCGATGGTCTGGTCAAACTCCGGATCCTTTTTGAACCACTCCAGGCGCGACAGACCATATTCTGAGCCTGCGGGATCCCCGAACCAAAACCGGAGGATCTCTTCTGGGGTACTTGCGGCTAAAGTCACATTCAGATCTCCTTCAGATCTCCCAACGGCCACTGCACCAGTCTACCGGGTGGTTGCAGGTACGCTAACGTGAGACAGAACGGCTCCTGCAAGCCCTATCCTTAAACTGCCAACGGCACGCTGAGCACACGGGATCCCTTATGTTGCGCCTGTTGCGGATCGAAAATTTTGCCCTGATCGAGCGACTGGAGATCCTCTTTCAGCCGGGGTTAAACGTGCTCACTGGCGAAACCGGAGCAGGTAAGTCTATCATCCTTGATGCTTTGGATGCTGCCTTAGGCGGTACAACACGAGCTTTGCGCAGCGGTAGCGAACGTGGCTTGGTAGAGGCCGTTTTTTTGCTAAACAAGGAGTTACAAGCCTGGTTGAACCAAGAAGACATTGAACCCCTAGAAGAGGGCTTGGTTTGTAGTCGGGAACTGGTGTTGCGGGAGGGCAACGGCAAGCTCACCAGCCGCTCACGGGTGAATGGGGTACTGGTGAACAAAACCCAAATGCTCAGTCTGCGCAGCAAATTGGTGGAGATCACCGCCCAAGGACAAACGGTTCAAATCCAATCTCCACAAACGCAGCGCCGTTGGCTAGACGATTTTGGTGGGGGAGAGCTCTTGGGCAAACGGGCCGAAGTCAGTGGGCTCTACCAAACTTGGCACCACCTAAAAGCCGAAATTGAGTCCCGCCAGCAAGACCAACAACTGCGCCTGCAACGGCTGGACATGCTCGAGTTCCAAGCCCAAGAACTCACCGCCCTACGCCTGGAGGATCCGGAGGAAATTGGCAAACTAGAACGAGAACGGGATCGCCTCGCCCACAGCGTGGAACTGCAAAAGCAAAGTTACGAAGCCCACCAACTGCTCTACCAAAATGACAGAGGCTCTCCGGCAATTGCCGACCTCTTGGGGCAAGCAGAACGGTTGCTCCAGGAGATGGCCCAAGTGGATCCCGATCTAACTCCCCTGGCAGAAATGGTTAGCAGTGCGCTCATTCAGGTGGAAGAGACAGGACGAGAGCTGATTCGCTACGGAGAAACGCTGGAGGCAGATCCCAGTCGATTAAACAAAATTGAACGGCGGTTGGCCCAACTCAAGCAAGCCTGCCGCAAATATGGCCCCACTCTGGCTGAGGTGATCGCCCATGCGGAACAGGTACAGGCGGAACTGGCGCAAATTGAAGGGGATGGCACCAACTTGGAGCATCTGCAAGCTCAGCTAGATAAGGCTTCTCAAAAACTAGAGCACCATTGCCAAGGACTGTCTCAACTGCGGCAACAAGCAGCCCGCCAATTGGAAAAGGTTTTGGTACAGGAACTCCAACTGCTGGGAATGGGCGCTGTGCAATTTCAGGTACAGCTCCAAACCGGATCCCCGACTGCAGAAGGGTGGGATCAGGTCAGTTTTTGGATTAGCCCCAACCCCGGTGAGCCGCTACAACCCCTGGCTAGCATCGCCTCTGGAGGGGAGATGAGCCGCTTTTTGTTAGCTCTGAAAGCTGTATTTAGCCGTATCGATCCAGTTGCCACGATGGTTTTTGATGAGATCGATACTGGGGTTTCCGGCAAAGTGGCTCAAGCCATCGCCACCAAATTGCACAGCATCGCCCAAGATCACCAAATCCTCTGTGTTACCCATCAGCCCTTGATTGCTGCCCTGGCCGATCACCACATGCGCGTACACAAAGTCGTGCAGAGAAAACGAACCTCCGTGCGGGTGGATTCGTTGGGAGAAGAAGAACGCCGCGAAGAATTGGCACAACTCACGGCTGGCCACTCGGCTCAAGAGGTGATGACGTTTGTGGAAGCCCTTCTTAACCAAGCGGCTCAACTGCGTCAGCAACAACTGGCCAGCCCAGCTTGACCGGCTCATTTCAGATTAGGCAGAGGCTTCTCCAATTTTGAAGCTTGAAACTTACTAAACATGGGCTGCAGTAATCTCTATTTAATGAACAGTGAGAACTATTTTCGCCTAACCATTCTCAGCCAAAACTATTAGACAGATTAACGCTTACAAAAAATTAGACTGGATTGCTCTAGAGGTTTGACAGACCTTGAAGCCTATGCTTTTCAGCACAAGCTAGATGAAAAGTGTAGCATTAGCTTCAAGAGTTCCCCTCAGGAAGAAGTGGGATCCCCTGAGGATTAAGACATCACTTGACTTATCTGCTCTTCCAACAACTCCAACTCTTTTTCCAGTTGGCCATTTTAGATAAAACTCAAGCTTGGCTTCAATATTTCCAGCCAGCTAGTCCTTCCCAGGGAAAAGCATTTCAATCTGATAGGATCTATCCAAGGGACGTGAGTAGTAAACTGCAAAATTGAAGACACCAATACTAGGTGTCCTAGTTTCATCTATAATCTTTCGAAGAAGTTGTCCTAAAGTTATGACCGAATGTTTTTTATCTTTATCGCGTAACAAGTGCTTTACAATAACTCTTTCTGCATCAATATCACTAGAATCCAGAAACTTGTACACCCATTTTTCATCCTTTTCAGCTTCTGGAGAGCTAACTGGCTGGGAGCCCTACAGGTGCTGTAAATGCTTACAAGTTGCTCTACGACAGATGTCATACCAATTCACTTCAAACCTACTCATCCGTTCTTTTAGATCGGTAGGAATAGAGATATTCAGTATTTCCATAAAAGACTCTCTCCCATAAACGCTTTGAGCTTGTCTGCAG
>JAUQVI010000308.1:0-3494 GCA_039794885.1 Thermostichus sp. DG02_5_bins_236 | reverse complement strand
GCAATGACGGTGCATGTGCTGCATTTGATTCGGGAGTGGCAGCAGGTGATCGGGGAGATTCGGCGAGTTTTGAAACCGGGCGGGGTCTATCTCTACGGCTATGGGGATCGGGTGATCAGTGCTCGCGGTGAGTTTGAGCCGCGCTGGACAGCGATTTTGGCGGCACTGGGCTTTGAACCCCAACGGGTGGGGGCCAACGCTGAGCAGGTGGAGCAGTATCTGCAAGCGCAAGGGGCACGCTTAGACCGGGTGGTGGCGGCAGAATGGCAGACAGCGATCCAGGCTCAGGCGCTCTTTGAGCTCTATGCCCAGCGCTCTTACAGCGCTGCTTGGCAGATCCCGGAGGAGATCTTCGCGGTTGCTATCCGGCAATTTCAGGAGTGGTTTCAGGATACTTATCCTGACCCGCAGATGACTTTGCTAGGGGAAAGCCAATTTCAGATGCTGCTAGCCTGTTGGTAGGGATCCCTTTTCACCGGTTGGCCAGATAGTTTTTCCAACCTTGAGCTTGTAACTGCTCATTTTTCTCTTCTACCGCTTGCTTCAGACTTTGCCGGTAGGCAATTACCTGCTGCAGGAGATCGGGATCCCCGCAGGCCAAAATCTGCACCGCCAGTAACCCGGCATTGTGGCCGTTGCCAATGGCAACCGTGGCCACCGGGATCCCCGCCGGCATTTGCACAATCGAGTAGAGAGAATCCAAACCCTGTAGGTGTTTGCTGGCCACCGGTACGCCAATTACCGGTAGAGGCGTTAAGGCAGCCACCATTCCCGGTAAATGGGCTGCCCCTCCGGCGCCGGCGATGATCACGCGGATCCCTTGGGTATGGGCGGAGCGGGCAAACTCCACCATGGCTTCTGGGGTGCGATGAGCGCTGAGAACCTGGATTTGATAGGGGATCCCAAACTGTTCACACACTTGGGCAGCAGGAGCCATCGTTGGCAAATCCGAATCGCTGCCCATGACAATGGCAATTAAAGGGGGAGAGGGTTCCATGGCGTACTGGCCCGTTTCAGCCGATCCATGATCGCATGACCCAGTCCCTGCTGCAGCGGTGGTGGCTCCGCCAAAAGTAAAGTGGCGGCCCCTTCATCCAGACGACGCAAACTGGCAAACAGGGAGGGAGCAGCCAGGCTGGGATTCGGATCTAACACTTCCAGGTGCAGGGTAGCAGCAGGGAAATGGGGTTGTAGGTGCTGCAGCAGCTTTTCGGGTTCACGGCTAAACCCTAGGATTCCCACCCGCGCATGTCCTAAACTCTGGCTTTGAATCTGCTGCCAATCGGCCGGTTGCAGCTGGAAAATCCCACGTGGCAAGAGCAATAAGGGTTTGCTCGGGGCATAATGGCTACTCAGTTGCCCGGGAGATTCTCGGGGGTGGGCAGAAGAACCGGTCGATTCAGCTGGCAACCGGATCCGCAAACCCAGGTGAGCCTCTAAAGTCTCCAGCGGGATCCCACCCGGTCGCAACAGCGTCGGGATCCCGTCGGGGCTGAGCTTGAGCACTGTAGACTCCAACCCCACCGAGCAAGTGCCCCCATCCAAAATGTAGGGGATCCGTCCCGACAACTCGGCATACACCGCCTGGGCAGAAGTAGGGCTGATGCGCCCAAAGCGATTGGCACTGGGGGCCGCCAGAGGCATTTGTACCGCTTGCAACAGCGCTTGCGCCACCGGGTGGGCAGGTACCCGCAGCGCCACCGTCGGCAATCCACTGCTGACCAAATCCGGTACTAGCGCCGATTTGGGCAGTACCAATGTCAGGGGGCCGGGCCAAAAGGTATTTGTCAAAGCAGCCAACCGTTCCTGAGCCAGGGGGGTAAAACCTAAAAGATCCAGCAGCCACCCCTGCAGGGTTTCTAAAGGGATCCCGGCAGCCAGATGCAAAATTAAAGGATTGAAACGGGGCCGCTCTTTGACGGCAAAAATCTGGGTAACGGCTGCCTCATCTAAGCCATTTCCTGCCAGACCGTACACCGTTTCGGTGGGCATTGCCACCAACTCTCCTTGGCGCAGCGCTTCTGCTGCCCGTTCAATCTCTTCAGGGGAGAGGATCTCCGTTTGCATCATGTTTGCTAGATTGCTGCTGCCGCTCCTGGATCAATTGTCGGGCTTGGAAGAGGGCAATGTTGATCTGATCCCCAAAGAGCAGGGCCAAAGAAGTGAGCCACACCCAAAGTAGCAGGATGATTACGGCACCAACAGTGCCATAGGCTTGGTTAAACTGACCGAAATGCTCCACATAAAACCGCAACCCCCCTGACGCCATCACCCACAACACACTGGCGGCAATGGCTCCGGGCAGAATTGGCATTTTACGCCGTCGCAAACTGGGGCCAAAGCGGTAGAGCACCCAGCAGGAGACGATGATCAGCCCCAAGGAAATGGGCAAAGTCAGCAACCCCCAGAGATTGAGCCAAATTTCCCGCAAGGGATCCAGGCGGGTCGGGCCAGCCACCCCTTCCGGCAGGGCACCCGTTTGCAAAGCCAAAAGACGGAGAAAACTGGCGCTAAACAAGAAGATCAAACTGGCCAAACCCGTTAAACCCAGGGTGGCCAACATCCACACCAAGGAGATCACCTTGCGCTTCCAAAAGGGACGGCGCATATCCGGCGGGATTTCATGACTGAGATCCAACGCCGTCATCACCGCCCCCAAGGCCCCAGAAGCGGCCCAGAGAGTACCCAAGAAGCTCAGAGAGAGCAAGCCTCGGTTTTGCCCAAAGCTAATGTCACGCACATAGCGATCCAGAATCACCAGGGCCTCCTGGGGAGCAAACCGGCTTAACCTGGCCATCAACCCTTGAAATGTTTGTTCAGGGGATCCGGCAAACAACCCGATGGCTGTCAGAATGGTGAGAATAAAAGGAAACAGGGCCAACATGGAGTTGTAGGCCATTTCAGAGGCCAGCCCAAACAGACGGTAGCGCATGGCATTTTCCCAGGCCAGCCGCAGCGTCAGTACTACCAGCTGCCAATTGGGAAGCCGTTGCCACCCAGCAGGTAGAAGCCGCAGCTGACTCCAGCGATCGATCAGACCCATGACCCGGTGTAGCACACGCTTTGAGCTTAGCAGCCATGATTGCTACTCAACCGACTGTTTTTTTCCGCAGTTTTTTGCAGCCGTACCGACTACGGTCTGGGCCGAAGCATTCAAGGCCTCAGAAAAATACTTAACCCTGCCCAGCCTCGACATCCAGGGATCCCTGCCAATCCACTCCCGACTGTCCTACCTTCAGCTAGCCCTCCAACTCCAGCGCCAACACATCCGTCAGCACCCGACGGGTATTTTCCCGGAACTCCATTACACTGACGCGTCCCAGCAAATACACCGCCAGCAACATCACCCCTGCCTCTACTCCAAACACAGTGGCATAGGTTAGCACCGGCGAGCCGGGGAAGAGCATCCGCCCCACATCCAGCAAAGTACCCCCAATCAGAGTGGAAAGAGCCTGCGACATCGCCTGTGAGAGGCCCCAAGCGCCGATAAAAGT
>JAUQVI010000307.1:0-3497 GCA_039794885.1 Thermostichus sp. DG02_5_bins_236 | reverse complement strand
CGTTTCTGGCAATCTCTGCAGCGTTGAAAGCAAGGAAACCCATGCCCCACTCCCTCTTACGAATTCTTTTTGCTGCAACATTGAGGGAAAAAGTGGGGGGAGACAATGGAACCAATACGGCAGAAGCACTGGGATCCCTTGCAAATGGGTCTGTGGCTGGGGCGGCTTGCCCTGTGGCTGCTGGTGGGGGCGCTGGTGCTCTACCCTCTGGGTATGGTGTTTGTCTCCACCGTCTTTGCTGGCTCTTTTGGGGAACCCCCTTTCCAAATGGGGGATCTCCTAACTCCCCGCATCGTTTCCGCCTGGCGCAACACCCTGCTGCTGGGATTTTGGGTGACTCTGTTGAGCACAGCTTGGGCAGCACCCCTGGCCCTGTTGGCGTTGGGATCCCCGTGGGCTCGTTGGCTGGATGGGTTGATGAGCATCCCGTTTCTCACCCCGCCTTTTTTGGTGAGCTTGGCCTGGACCTTGGCCGTTGGGCGACGCGGGTACCTGAGCGGCTGGGGATTGCCGGGATCCGCTGCTGAAGGGATCCTCTTTTCGGTAGGGGGATTGGCCCTGCTGATGTCGCTGAACTATACGCCGATGGTGTACTTTGCCCTGCGAGCTCAGTCAAGTGGCGTGGCCGGATCCCTACTTTGGGCGGGCCAAGTGGCGGGGGGATGCCGGCGCTCGGTGCTGTGGCGGATTCTATTGCCGCTGGTCTTACCGGGGTTTTGGGCAGGGGGGTTTCTGGCCTTTGCCTCCTGCATCAGTGAGTATGGCACCCCTCTGGTGATCGGTAATCGCATCGGCTTTCCGGTTGTGGCCACAGAAATTGCCCGCTTAATTAACGTTTCGCCCATTAACCTCACCCTGGCCTCAGCCATGGGATCCCTGCTTCTGATCACGGGGGCTAGCTTCTACTGTCTCAGTCGTTTACTGCAGCAACCATCCCCCCTCACTTCCAGTCGCAGCCATTATCCGCCACCGATCCTATTGGCAGCATGGGCACGGGTAGGATGCTGGGGGTTAGCGGCCCTGTATGCCCTGCTGGCGGTTATCCTTCCCTACAGTTCGATCGGCACCACCTCTCTCCTGCGTTTGCTCAGCCGTGGCCCCGCTTGGGATAACCTCACCCTTGAGCACTATGCCACCCTCCTACAAGTGGGATCCCGTGGATTTAGCGCCTTGACCACCAGCCTAGGCCTGGCCTTACTGGCTGCCACCCTAGGTACCTTGGTTGGTTTACTGGCGGTACGGGTAAGTCCATGGATGGCCACAGTGGCAACAATTCCGGTTGCCATTCCGGCCATTACCACTGCCGTCGGGTTCATTCGCGCTTGGAATGCCCCTTGGGCGCATGGGATCCCACTCTACGGGACAGCCTTGCTGGTGGGCTTATACTACACCGCCCAATATCTACCCTATGCGGTGCAATATGCCCAAGCAGGGAATGCCGGCCTCCCCATCTCCTACGCAAGAGCCGCTCGTTTACACGGCGCAGGAGCAAGCACAACCTTTTTTCGCATCCTATTGCCGTTGCTTTGGCCCCACTCCTTGGCAGGAGCCCTTCTCATTTTTTCAATCGCCTTCCGAGAATTGGTGGGATCCTCCCTATTGCGGCCACCAGGATTACAAACCACCTCCACCTTCATCCTAGGACAGTTTGATCAAGGGAGCGCCAGTGCCGGTATGGCCATGGGGGTAATGGCCGTGCTGCTGGCCTGGATTTCTGTTGTGTCGGTGCGACGAGTTGGCCTCAAACAAACCCTAGTCGAATAACCCAAAAATCTCAATCAACTGAACAGGATCAGCTGATCAAGCAGCTGAAGCGAACAAATTGTGAAGCTCCCCATTCAACTTCAACAGAGGTGATAGCATGACACCACGCTAGGAGTGTCTGGGATCCCCTTCCCAGGCTGAGATTACATCCTTGGAACCTGAACTGGCTCACACCAGCGTAGGAAAGCAAACACTGGAGAAAACACCATGCGCAGCGAATGGATTGCCCGCCGTCGTGGGCAAGAAAATGTTACACAAATGCACTTTGCCCGTCAGGGATTGATCACCGAAGAGATGGAGTATGTAGCCCGGCGGGAAAACTTGCCTGCGGAGTTGATCCGCTCAGAAGTGGCCCGCGGCAGAATGATCCTCCCGGCCAACATTCATCATCCCAACCTAGAACCCATGGCCATTGGGATTGCCTCTCGCTGCAAAGTGAACGCCAACATCGGCGCTTCCCCCAATTCCTCAGGGTTGGCTGAGGAACTGGAAAAACTCAGATTGGCCATTAAGTATGGTGCCGATACCGTCATGGATCTGTCTACCGGTGGGGGCGATTTGGATCAGATTCGTACCGCCATTATCCAGGCTTCGCCTGTGCCGATTGGGACTGTGCCCCTCTACCAAGCCCTAGAAAGTGTACATGGCCATGTGGAGAAACTCTCAGCAGAAGATATTTTGCACGTCATTGAAAAACATGCCCAGCAGGGGGTGGATTACATGACCATCCATGCTGGCATCCTGATCGAACATCTGCCTTTGGTGCGCCATCGCTTGACGGGAATTGTCTCCCGTGGCGGTGGGATTATGGCCCGTTGGATGTTGGCCCACCACCAGCAAAATCCTTTGTACACCCACTTCCGCGACATTATTGAGATTTTCAAGAAATACGATGTTTCTTTTAGTTTGGGAGATGCTTTGCGACCGGGCTGTTTGCATGACGCTTCTGATGCAGCACAACTGGCGGAATTGAAAACCCTAGGACAACTCACCCGTCAAGCCTGGGAGCAGGATGTGCAAGTGATGGTAGAAGGCCCCGGCCACGTGCCCATGGATCAAATTGAATTCAATGTGCGCAAGCAAATGGAGGAATGTAGCGAAGCTCCTTTTTATGTTTTGGGGCCCTTGGTAACCGATATCGCGGCAGGTTATGACCACATCAGTTCGGCAATTGGGGCAGCCTTGGCCGGTTGGTATGGTACAGCGATGCTCTGTTATGTCACCCCCAAAGAACACCTCGGTTTGCCCAATGCTGAGGATGTGCGCAATGGGTTGATTGCCTACAAAATTGCTGCCCATGCTGCCGATATTGCCCGACATCGAGCCGGGGCAAGGGATCGGGATGATCAGATGTCGAAGGCCCGCTATAACTTTGATTGGAACCGACAATTTGAGTTGTCATTGGATCCAGAGCGCGCCAGAGAATATCACGACGAAATCTTACCTGCCGATATTTATAAAACTGCTGAATTTTGCTCGATGTGTGGGCCAAAGTTTTGCCCAATGCAAACCAAAATAGATGCGGAAGCGCTGAGTGGGCTGGAACTTTTTTTGGCCCAGCAACCTGTAACTTAGGCAAATTCTGGGTAACAACCCAGTCAATCTACAAGACGGGTAGCCGTTCCGTCTCTAGGTCGGCTTGGCTTCAAGTTATGCTGAGAGGAGGAGAAGAATCGCCTTTTTCAGCGGAGAGGATGGCATGACACTCAAGCAACTCGGGCATGTCGCTGTGC
>JAUQVI010000306.1:0-3521 GCA_039794885.1 Thermostichus sp. DG02_5_bins_236 | reverse complement strand
TGGATCCCAACACCTTCTCGGAAGATGGCACAGTAGCTCTATCGGGGATTGCCATTAGCGAAAATGGGCGCTACCTGGCCTATGGCCTTTCCCAGTCCGGTTCCGACTGGCAAGAATGGCGGGTACGGGATATTGAAACCGGTGAGGATTTGCCGGATCACATCCGCTGGGTTAAGTTCTCAGGGGCAAGCTGGACTAAAGACAGTCAAGGGTTTTTCTACAGCCGCTACGATGAGCCGGCAGCAGGCAACGAGTACGAGGGAACCAACTATTTCCAAAAACTTTACTACCACCGCCTTGGCACCCCCCAGTCGGAAGACCAGCTGGTTTATCACCGTCCCGATCAAAAAGAGTGGGGATTTGCCGCAGGGGTTACCGAAGATGGCGTTTATCTCATCATCTCTGTCTGGCGGGGTACGGATCCCAAAAATCTCATCTTCTATAAGGATCTACGGGATCCCAACTCACCGGTCGTAGAGCTGATCCGCGAGTTTGAAGCAGAATACAGCTTTGTGGGCAATGAGGGATCCCGCTTTTGGCTGGTTACCGATTTTCAGGCACCCCGCCGCCGTTTGCTGGCCATCGATATCCAGCAACCGGATCAGATTCAGGAGGTGGTCCCGCAAGCAGAGGAAACACTACAGGGGGTAAGCCTCATCCACAACCAGTTTGTGGCCTTTTACCTGAAAGATGCCCACACCGAGATTAAAACCTTCGCCCTCGATGGCACCTTTCTCGGGGAGATTCCTTTGCCCGGCCTAGGTTCGGCGGGTGGGTTTGCCGGCAAACGCTACGATAGCGAAACTTTTTATACCTTCACCAGCTTTACCACCCCGCCTACTATCTACCGCTACGATTTCACCACCGGCAGCAGCAGTTTGTTTCGTCAGCCCAAGGTTGACTTTGACCCAGATGCCTATGAGGTGAAACAGGTTTTCTACACCAGCCACGACGGCACCCGCGTGCCTATGTTCATTACCCACAAAAAAGGGTTGGAGCTGACAGGGGATCTACCTACCTTGCTCTACGGCTACGGTGGCTTTGGCGTGTCGTTAACCCCTAGTTTTTCCATTAGCCTGGTGGCTTGGCTGGAGATAGGGGGAGTTTATGCCCAACCCAATTTGCGGGGCGGGGGTGAGTACGGGGAAGAGTGGCACCAGGCAGGCACCAAACTCAACAAGCAAAGGGTATTCGAGGATTTCATTGCGGCGGCTGAGTGGTTGATTGCCAATGGCTATACCCATTCTTCCCGGCTGGCCATTTCTGGGGGGAGCAACGGCGGTCTTTTGGTGGGAGCCTGTATGACCCAGCGACCGGATCTCTTTGCAGCCGCTCTGCCGGCGGTCGGGGTGATGGATATGCTGCGCTTCCACAAGTTCACCATCGGCTGGGCCTGGACCTCTGAGTATGGATCCCCGGAAAACCCGCAGGAGTTTCAAGCCCTTTACGCCTATTCACCCCTGCACAACCTCAAGCCCGGTACGGCCTACCCTGCCACCCTGATCACCACTGCCGACCATGATGACCGGGTGGTGCCTGCCCATAGCTTCAAGTTTGCGGCGGCTCTACAAGCAGCTCAGCAGGGATCCCAACCAGTGCTGATTCGCATCGAAACCAAGGCTGGCCACGGGGCAGGTAAACCCACCACCAAGTTAATCGAGGAAGCCGCCGATCGCTGGGCCTTTTTGGTACAGGTGTTGGGGATCCCGTTAGCACAGGCCTGATTCCGAAGATCTGCCACAGATCCGAAGTAGATCTGGAGGATGACCATGGACTCGGGTATGAAACCTGAACTTCTGCTATGGGCAGCAGAAACTGAACAAAAGGCCTTGGTGGATTGGCTGCAGCAGCAGCGGGGGGTTTTGACTCACTTTCAGGTGGTGGCAGCGGGATCCCTGGCGGCCCGTCTAGAAGGAGCAAAATGGCGGGGACAGTGGCTAGTTTCTCAGGCAGAACTGGCACAACGGGTGGGAAACCCGGTTGCCCAGATGGTGATTCTATTGCCGGGATCCGAGCTAGAACCTGAGCAGTTGCGGGAATGGGTGGCGCGCTGTGAAGCGGCTCAGGTGCCGCTGGCTTTGAATCTGACGACAGCCCAGATGCTGCTGCGCTCCTGGGCGGGGCAGCGATTTGGGTATTTGATCTTTAACCCCATTTCCGGACAAGGGGATGAGACGCAACAGTTGGCTTTGATCCGACAGCGATTGGGCGTGGGTATGCAGCTGCATGTACTGCTGACCCAGCCGGATCGGGATGCGAAGAGCCTAGCGGAGGAGGCTTTGGCGGCCCAGCCGGATTTAATCATCGCCTCTGGAGGAGATGGCACGGTTTCGGCAGTGGCGGGGGTGTTGTTTGGTTCCGGTATTCCCTTAGGGGTGATCCCTCGCGGAACGGCCAATGCCTTTGCGGCGGCACTAGGGATCCCCAATGACCTGGAAAAGGCCTGCGATCTGATCTTGGCCGGATCAACACGGGTGGTGGATGCTGCTCGCTGCAAGGGTCAACCGATGATCCTGCTAGCAGGAATTGGATTTGAAGCTGAAACCGTGGAGCGGGCTAGCCGTGAGCTGAAAACCCGTTTGGGCCCTTTGGCGTACCTGGTGGCAGGCTTGCAACAGCTGGGGGAACAAGAGCCTTTTCAGGTCACAATGCAGGTGGATGGCTCTGAGCCAGAGCACCTGCAGGCCACCGCCATAACCATTGCCAATGCAGCACCGGCCACTTCTGTTTTGGCTCAGGGGCGAGGGCAAGTGAACCCGGGGGATGGGCGACTGGATGTGACTTTGGTGCTTAAGCAAGATGAATCTAACCCCGGTAAGTTGCCCCAGGTTTTGGCCCGACGAGTGCAGCCGCTAGGGGATATGGTGCATCTGTTGGGAGCTTCTCTGGCCAAACAAGTTCCAAAACTGGAAGGGATCCTCTCCTTCAAAGCTACCCATATCCGTGTCGAGACTAGCCCACCCCAAAAGGTGGTTATCGATGGAGAGGTGGTGGGCACAACCCCTGTGGAGATTGAGGTGATTCCAGCAGGGCTGACGGTGATTGCACCCCCTGTCCGCAAGCCCAACTCTGCCGAGAAAATTGCCATCTTTTGGGTCAAGCGGGTTTCTCCCAGTTTGACGATGCTAACGGCAACGGTTGGCTTGGGTGGGATCCTCGGTTCTGCGGTTGCCCTCTGGGGGTTAAGCAAAGCCCTAGAAGGCTTGCAGTCCCCCAGCCAAACCATTGATGCTTGGATTTTGAGAGTGTTGCATCGGGCTAGCCCTTGGCTAGATCCCTTGGCTCTGGTAGGGTGGGCATTAGGACATCCAATAGGGTTGGTTAGTTTGCTGGTTTGTGGGTATGCCTTGCTCTGGAGCAAACAAGAAAAGCGTACAGCTTGGGGGCTTGTCGTTGCAGGCTTAGGTGCTGCTGTGATTGCCGGAGTGTTAAAGCCAACCTTTTCCCGGCAGCGTCCGGATTTGTGGGATCCCATTCTTTCAGAGTCAGGCTACAGCTTTCCCAGTGGGCAGGTGATCGGG
>JAUQVI010000305.1:0-3522 GCA_039794885.1 Thermostichus sp. DG02_5_bins_236 | reverse complement strand
AAGGCTCGTTACCTTAGCAGCGGGGATCCCTCCCCGCATACAGGGAAAAACCTAGCACAAGCTCGGGTGCAGTGAGTTCTTGTGTCGGGAGCTCTATCTAGCGACTGGGAGGGATCCCTTACCTCTGCTTCATCTGATTCAGAGAGTTTGGCCTGAGCCGGTGGATCCCTGCTGCAACAGTAAACAAAGTCAACAGCAAGAGAGTGCTCAAGGCAGCTGCTTGGTGGGTATAGCCCCCTTGTTGCAAGCCAAAAACCAGCCATCCCAATGTTTCCGTTCCCGCTCCAACCAAGAGCGCGGACAGAGTTAATTCCGCAAGAGATTGTAAGAAAACCAACAACATTGCCGCCACCAAAGCCGGTGTGAGCAAAGGCAGCAGAACATAGCGGAAGCTTTGGATCATGTCCGCCCCATCGATGCTGGCCGCTTCCTCTAAGCTGGTGTCGAGGCTACGCCAAGCGGCTTGAATTGGCTGCAACGCAAAGGCCAGAAATCGCCCCAAATAGGCAATCAAAATGAGCCACAGGGTTCCGTAGAGAGTTAACCCAGGCAAAGGAGAAGGCAACCACACCAAAATCAGAGATAACGCAAAGATAATGCCCGGCAGAGCATAGGGCAAGTCCACGATTAAGCTAAGAACCGGAAGCAGAGGCGTTTTCAATCGGGTCAGAGCGTAGCCCAAAATCACCGCTACGCAGCTACTGAGTATTGCGGCTGCCGAGGCCAAACCCAAACTGTGCAAGGTGGCGCGGCGGGCCCGCTCCAGATCAAAAATCACAAAGCGGAAATGCTCCAGAGTGAGATTGGACCACAGCAGAGGCAGTCCGTAGGCCCGTAGCAAGGCAGTGCTCGCCATCGCAAACAAAGGCCCGACGATCACCAACGTGGCGACTCCTATCAGGATCCCACTCCCCAACCAGCGAACCCAACCTAGTCGATACCGTTCGGGTGGCTCATGACCGGGATCCAAACCCTCCTGCCCGCGCCCCCTCTGTTGTAGACCTAGAAAGAGAATGGCCGGTAGACCAAACAACAACGCCAGCGCCGCGCTGCGCCCAAACCCATCGCTGCTGAAATTGATCACCTCCTGGTACAGCAAGGTGGGCAAGGTGATGTACCGCCCTGGGATCGCCAACAAGGCCGGGATCCCAAAATTCCCCAAAGCTCCCAAAAAGGTCAGCACCGCCGCTGCCCCTATATAGGGCCGCAACAGAGGCAACGTGACGTAGAGCCAAACCTGCGGCAGATTAGCCCCATCCAAGCGAGCCGCTTCCTCCGTCTGTTTCTGGAGCCGACTTAGCCCCGCAACCAGCGTCAAGTAAGCAATCGGCAGGGTAAAGAGACTGAGAAGGAGGATGATCCCCCCCGGCGTGTAAAGGCTCCATAGCGCTCCCTGTCGACCCAAAACCAGCCGTAGCCCTTGCTGTAAGTAGCCGACCGGACCAGCCCATTGGATCCAGGCCAAGGCCAAGACCTGAGGCGGAATCACTAAAGGGGACAAAAAGAGCACCCGCAGGATCCCTTGACCCGGCAAGTCCGTTTGGGTTGTGATCACTGCCAGTACCAGGCCACCCATGAGGGCTAACCCTGTTGAGGCCGCCGATACCCAAAGGCTGTGCTGCAGCGCCAGATGAACTCGCGGGGTTTCCAATAACCAATGGATATTCTCGAGACTGACCCCTCCCTCACGGCTCGAGGCCCGCTGCATCAGGATCAGGAGGGGATACCCATGGGTGAAAGCAAGAATAACAGCTACCCCCATCAGCCAAGGCGCTACAGGGTGCCTCAACCCCTTCCTCCATCCGAAGGAAAAATCGCTGCGTTTTCGCAAGAGTCTCCTTAACCTGTCTTAGCAGTCTATTTGATTAGCTGGCAGGATCAGATCCTTTCGCTTTACTCCCCAAATAGCTCAGAAAAGCGAGCTTTATCCACCTCGCGGGTCTCGGCCAACTCCGCAGCAGGAGCACTTAAAACCGTCAGCTCACTCAGAGCAGGAAAGCCCTCCGGCGGCGTAACATCCTCCCGGAGCGGCATATAGCCAATGTCCACGGCTACCTGCTGCCCTTCCTGAGACAACAGAAAGTCCACAAAAGCTTGCGCCGCCTCCAAATTGGCCGCTCCTTTCACGATGCCGACAGGCTCTGTGATCAGCGGCACCCCTTCACGAGGATAGATCACATCCACAGGGGATCCCTCATTACGGTTGCGAATGGCGAGAAAATCCACCACCATCCCATAGCTTTGTTCACCGGCAGCCACATTACGCACCACTGCCCCATTGCCCTGAACCAAGACGGCATCCTTATCCTTGAGGGCTTCGTACCAGCTCCACCCCAGTGCCGGGTTACGGGTAATGACTCCCAAGTTGTAAGCTGCAGCACCTGAGTAGGTGGGGCTAGGCATAACCACCTGACCATCGGGAACTTCCGCCAAAGCGGCCCAACTGTCGATAGGTTCAGCCAAAGCCGTGTTGTAGACAATCACAGTGGCGAGAATCTTGGTGCCGAAGTAGTGGCAGTCTTCATCGTAGTAAGTGGGAGCAATGGTTTCAGCCTCAGGGCTACAGTAGGGATCCAATAAATCGCGGGATTTCAACAATTCAAAGGTCGGCGCATCGGCCACCAACAAAACATCCGCTTGGGGTGCCCCAGCTTCGGCTTCCAGCAAAAACCGGCTGATCACTTCTTCGGTACCCGACCGAAAGATCTCTACAGAAATCCCTGGATAAGCAGCCTGAAAAGCAGTAGCGGTCTGTTGAGCATCCGCATCCGGCTGGGAGGTGTACAAACGCAAGGTTCCAGAGGGCTGCGCAAGCGCTGGATTCAGGGATCCCTCCACAAGGGACAGGGCAAAAGTAACCCCACACAGCACCGCCAAGAATGATAAAGGACGCACGGTGATCCTCATAAGCAATTCCAGAACTGTCTTCTGCATTCACCGTACCGCGACTCAGAACAATCTTAAAATCAATCGAGGATCTATGCTCTTGAGCCCAGGGGATTTTAGGTGGTTGGAATAGCTACACTCAACTCTAAAAGGTTATCTTCTTATTAACAAAAGATTATCAAACAAGAAAGTACGTTTTTAGAATAGAAAAGTGCCCTTCAGCAATTCTGGGACTCATGTCAAAGTTTAGGCTTCTTCAAGAGCAATCAGCTCCTGCCGGATCCCTGTGCCAATCAGGGTGTCGGCTCCAGTCACCTCCAGGTTGGCAGGTTTGTGCCGTTGACTGGTCAGACTTGAACTGGATCAAGCCTTTGAGGTGAACTCATTAAGATAGTGTTTCGAGAAGATAGTGTTTCGAGAAGATGGTGTTTCGAGATTAAAATCAGGATCCTTAGGCTTTGATTCTAAAATTACATCTTCATAAATGCTACTTACGTCCAGAGTGATGTGTGAAGTACCCGACGCTCATTGCTACGCAATAGAGCGCGGGCTTCTTTGTTCATCGGGACTTGCCTCCGAGAGGGTAGACTTGCGCCTTCCTCCCTTTGGTCTTACAGTCCCTCCCAAAGCAGAAGC
>JAUQVI010000304.1:0-3631 GCA_039794885.1 Thermostichus sp. DG02_5_bins_236 | reverse complement strand
ATGCGGAAATGGGAGCGAGTTTCCTTCCGGAGGCCCTGAAGGCTCAGGCGGTTGCGGCCCGCAGTTATGTGCTTTATCACCGCAATTCACGCGGCTGGTTTGACGTATTTAGCGACACTCGCTCCCAAGTGTACCGGGGTCTGTCTCAGCGATCGGTGGCCGCTCTGGAAGCGACTCGGGCCACTCGTGGCGTGGTGATGGTCTACGGGGGGCAGTTTGTTAACGCCATGTACAGTGCCAGTAGTGGCGGCCAAACGGTTGGGGTGAGCGGGATCCCTTATTTAATGAGCTTGCCGGATGTCAGCCCTTATCCCAAACATGGACATGGCATTGGTATGAGTCAGTGGGGGGCCCAAGAATTCGCCCGCCAAGGTTGGAATTACCAACAAATTTTGGCCTATTACTATCGGGGTGTGGGGCTGGGGCGGCTGCCGGAGTGAGCCAACCTGAAGATTTGGGGTATGCCCATGATTTTAGCTTCCTAGAGCATTTGCTCGGCGGCAGGGATCCCATTTCAAACCCAAAAACCTGAGAGAAAGAACACCTTCCCCCCAGGTCAACCGGCGGATCCCCAAAAAAGAACGCCTAGCGGATTCCTATCGACAAACTACACAGAAGCCACCAGCACATTCAGGATCCCGGTCAGGATGCCGCTGAACAAGGCCAGGGTAATGTAACGACCGATGGCGGGCTTTTGACCCAAAAGCTGATCAGAAGAGCTGACGGTAAAGAACAAGGACCAAGCCTGGGTCGCGTTGATGGTCTCGAACTGGTTGAATTCAGGAGTGAAGATCTTAGCCACAAGGTTAGCCTCATAAACTGACGTGATTTCTCCCAAAGCTTAACAAAAATTAATGGATGCCACCATGTGCGCCACAATACGTCGCCAGTCCTGCAGGGATCTGCTCCTAAGCGCCCTCCAGCCCAAGAAGAGATTTCAACCTGGGATCCCCTATGGGGGCAAAATGGCCTAACGCAGCAACACCTTGGGGGAGAGCAACAAAACCAGGGATCCCTGGCGATAATCGATGCGACCCTGTGAGAACCGCACCTGGGCCAAGCCCGCCTTTTTGAGGGTGATGGCTTCTGGATGGATGTGGCTGTTGGTAGACCGTAGCCCTGTTGCCGCTTGCACCCACAGGCTCAAATCCGGTTGGTGCCCCACCAAAGCCAAAGAAGTGAGGGGATCCTGCTGGGTTTGCCAGCGCACCAAATCTGCCAAGCTGCCTCCGGGAGCCAGTGGCTCAAACACTTCCACTATCTTGGAGAGTCCCTCATCGGCAAAAATCTCAGCCGTTTGCCGAGCCCGCACCAGAGGGCTGGTCAGAATCAGGTTCCACCTCCAGCCCATCTCTTTCAGTTGGCGAGCAATCTTGCGGCAGCGTTTGCGGCCTTCATCGGTCAGCGCCCGAAAGGCATCCTCCATTTCAGCCTGCGGTTCTTCAGCAATGCCATGGCGGATAAAATCTACAGCCAATCCGTCCAGCGAGTTTTTCATCTCCGCTGCATGGTGATCCTCTCCGCTGCGCCCAACCTCAGACACCATTGGCACTCCCAAACCCCGACTTTCTCAGGATACTGCTCTCGAGGATGCCTAAGAGGTCATGGGAACCTGAGATCCCATTCAGAGTAACCATGGGCATTAAAGGCGCTGGCTCACTAGGGTGCGGCCCTCCTGGGTGTAGAGCTGCCAGTAATTCCAGTAGTTGCCAAATACCGACTTCACATAACCACGAGTTTCTGCGAAAGGAATTTGCTCCACAAACAGATCCGGATCCGCGAAGCCGTAGCGGTTCAGCCATCGGGCAACATTGCCGGGGCCGCCGTTGTAACTGGCCAAGGCCAACAGGGTGTTGTCTTGGTAGGTACGGTGGGTGTAGTCCAGATACCAGGCTCCCAAGTAAAGATTATCGGCAGGATTGGTCAGGCTGTACTGACCTAGGCCGATCTGCTGTGCAATCCACTGGCCAGTGGCCGGCATCACCTGCATCAAGCCCAAAGCCCCCGATACAGAAACGATCTCCGGCTCAAACCGGGATTCCTGTCGAATCAAAGAAGCCACCATCAGCGGGTTGAGGTTAAATTGCCTTGACCAGCGGGCCATACCGGACTGAGTATAGGGATCCCCGCCCCAAGAATTGTCTGGGTTGGCATAATAGTGCAGAGGGTAAATGGCTTGCCAGAAATCTTGCCGTTGCTTCAAAGAATCCAATACGGGATCCGAATCGTCGCTGAAGCGTAAGGCTGCCACCTGGTTAATGCCCCGCAGATGCTCCCCGGCCTTGTTGCGCAGAATACCGGTAACAAACCGCTCCTGGATGCTCATCTGGCGGGGATCCCGTTGGGTGGGACTTTCTCCTTGCCAGCGTTCCCAGGCTAGTTGGCTAGCTCCCATCAGATGTAAGCTTTGGGTAGCGTCAGAAACCCCCGGCAGCGGTTGGCGCACCGGCTCAAAATCCACCTCCACGCTCTTGCGGCCACTGCTAAAATCGCCGACAGGCCAGCCCAGTTGCACCGCCGCTCGCCAAGCATAGTAGGTATGGGAAAACTGGTTCAATACCAACTGATAAGTTTGTTGGGCTGCCGCGGCATCTCCCAGTTGTTCTCGCCACTTGCCCACCCAATAAAGCAGTTGGGCTCCCATTTCCGTATCCTGTTGCCCGGATCCCACCTGTTGGGCAATGGCAATGGCCGAGTTGAGGTTACCGGCTTCGGCTTGGTTCCAAGCGATGATCCAGGCGGCATTGGCAGCGGCTTCACTTTCGGGAAACCGCTCCCAAAGGGCTTGGCGGGTGGCCTGGGCCGATTGCGGGCTGGCATTGCGGTCATACAGTTGACTTAAGCTGAGCAGCGCTTCGGGGGCCTCTTTGTCCGATCCGGATCCCACCTGTTTGAGCAGTTCAATTGCTGTCGGCAAATCACTTAACTCCGCCAAACGCCGACGGGTAAGAGAGGCATCCGGTCCATCCGGAAATTGCGCCAGCAGCGCTTGGTAAGCAGCAATCGCCTGTGGAAACTCCCGTGAGATTTGGTGGCTGCGACCCCAACGGTAGAGATTTTGCGAAGTTGCCGGCGCACGACCATAGGCGCGTGCCGCTTTGCCGTATTCCCGTTGCTCCCAGTAGGCATCGGCGATGATCTGCCAATCGGCGGAAGAAAGGGATCCCTCTTGGGCCTGCCGCCAGCGATCCAAAAGTGGCGTTAACCCAGCAATTTGGGGATGGTGTTGGGCTAAATCCCGGAGCAGGTCGTAGCGTTCCGGGCTGAGGGTGAGCAAATACTTAAGGGCACGCCCAGTCACCGGGTGGGTGGGAAATTGCTGCCGCAGTTGATCCACCTTGCCCATCCCCCAAAGGGCATACGCAGCTACCGGACTATTGGGATACTCCGCCAGGATTTTTGGCCACCAGATCCCTTGCGCTGTTTCTTTGTCTTGGAGTTTTTCGTAGGATTGCGCCCGCAACTTCCAGATTTCATCCGTAAGAACGGGCAGGCTGTCTTCTAATCCCTCTAAGTGTCGGAGAGCCAATTCCGCTTGACCCGCTTGCAGAGCAGCATAGGCTTGCAAAAAGGCAGTGGTGGAAGTTGAAGGGAATTGGCTGACGTCCACCGGATTGGAGGCCACTTCCAA
>JAUQVI010000303.1:0-3644 GCA_039794885.1 Thermostichus sp. DG02_5_bins_236 | reverse complement strand
GCAGCCCCACCCCCGCCGGAGGGAGATATCATTGAGCGGCAGCCGATTCAGCCCTAATCGGGTTGGGAGCTTCTATTTTTGGGTCTATTCATCCTGTTCAACAATCTGTGTGGACAACTGGCCTCCACTGCCCGGTTGAGTCCGGGGCTAGGGTGATCTAGGCTTCAAAAGAAGGGGATCCCTCTGGTTGCTTGATTTATGGGTACATGGCAGCATGGCAGGACATAGTAAATGGGCCAACATTAAACGGCAAAAGGCCCGTGTAGATGCCAAGAAAGGCAGTGTATTCACCAAGCTTTCCCGCGCGATTATCGTGGCGGCTCGCAGCGGTTTGCCGGATCCAGACGGGAATTTTCAGTTACGGGCGGCGGTGGATAAGGCCAAAGCAGCAGGTATGCCCAACGACAACATTGAACGGGCAATCGCCAAGGGAGCCGGCAACTGGAGCGACGACAGCGCCCTAGAAGACATTCGCTATGAGGGCTACGGCCCTGCAGGGGTGGCGGTTTTGATCGAAGCCATGACCGACAACCGCAACCGCACTGCAGCAGAAGTGCGCGAAGCCTTTAGCAAGACAGGGGGCAGCCTGGGGGAAACCGGCTGTGTCAGTTGGATGTTTCAGCAAAAGGGGGTGATCAGCCTGTCAGCAGTGCCCGATGAAGAGACTTTGCTCTTGGCTGTGGCAGACGCTGGGGGAGATGACCTAACCATCGATGGCTCGGAGGCCGAAGTCTATTGCGACTACACAATGCTGGAGCAGGTGGCCACTCATCTGAAAAAAGAGGGCTACCGGGTTCAGGATGTGGCCATTCGCTGGATCCCGTCCAATGGGGTGCAGGTGGAGGATGCCGATACGGCCAAGCTGGTGCTCAACTTGATGGAGCGCCTCGATAACCTGGATGATGTGCAGAATGTCTATGCCAATTTTGAGATCGACGAAGCAGTGATGGAGAGCCTAGTCTAAGAGGCTGGGTCTGTTTGGAATTGGGGACAACACCTTCAGCGGATCTTGACAGCAGTTCCGGTGGCTGTGATTAAAAGCAGTACCCCGGTTTGGTCAACGTTAATGGTACCGGTGTTCAGGTCAATGCCGAGCACCCCATCCGCCCCCAGTCGTTTGGCCCGCCGTTCCAACTCAGCAATTGCTTCTTTCTGGCCTTGTTCAAAAACCCGTTCATAGGCTCCCGTGCGCCCGCCGATAATGTCTCGGATCCCGGCGAAGAAGTCCCGCAGGGCGTTGCTCCCATAAACCACCTCGGCGGTGACAATGCCCAAATAGCTTTCAATTTCTACACCCTGCAACACATCAGTGGTAGACAGCAACATTCTTCAACCTCTGGGTCGGCATCTCTCCAGGCTAGCTGAGACGCTCCAGGCAACTAAAGTGTTGCAACCCCTCCAGGATCCCACCCGCACAGGCAGCTGCAGCCAAAATACAGTGGGGAGTAGGGTTTTTGCGATACCAATCCAGCAACTCCGGCTGGGCGTTGCCCACCACAATGCCGTAGCCCCCGGATTCGATTGCCGCCTGGAGCAGCTGTTGATCATTGCCAGAATCTCCACAGGCCAGGGTCTGTTCTCCAGGGATCCCCCACTCCTGTTGCAAGTGGCGCAGAGCGGAGCCTTTATTCCCAGATAGGGGGAGCAAGTCCAAATCCCGACCACTGCTGTACACTGGGTTCACCGCCAGTCCCCGTTGCGCCAGTTCTCGGCTCAGTTGTGCAATCACCCATTCTGCCCGTCCGGCGTCCAGCCAGTAGCTGAGCTTGAGGGATCCCTGTTCTGAAGCAGGTTGGGGGCGGAGTTCTGGAAATTGAGCCGCCACCTCGGCAACTGTCTCCCGATCCCATCCCTGGGAAAGATGATTCGTCCAACCGGGATCCGGTTCAGGGAGTCCTTGGTAATGCACAGCAGTGCCCACCGAAAGGATTAAAGCATCCGCAGGCAACAGCGGGTATTCCCGCAGCAGTTCTTGGTACAGATACCAGGATCGGCCTGTGGCATAGACGATCTTTAAACCCGTTTGGGCACGCAGCTGTTCCAGTCTGGGATTTAAGTCCTGCAACGCTGAGGGATCCCCAACCAAGGTGTAATCCAAATCGGTGACCAACAATTGCAAGTCCACGTTCCAGTTCCCAGGCACCTTCATTCACCTCTCAGGATCGCCGCTTCCACAGCGTACCAGCTTCACAGATCATTCATTAAGGCTTCGCAGTCAGACCGTCGCGTAGCAACAATACCCACCCAAGATCCGTCGCAGTGCTCCGCCCTTCGGGGCATCTAGCCAAGACTCTGTGAACGGAGAATCTCTCGCCATAGGCGTTGGCGTTGGCGCAGCCTGCCCACAGGGCTTAGCCGCTGCTTTGCAGCTAGCGTTAGCGGGATGAGCGTCAAAACAGGCTGCACCACCCCTGAAGTAGATGCGGGCTTGCTACAACAGCACTTGTGTCCCTCACCAACCTGACCAACAACCTTATGTCTAAACCCATTCGAGTAGTCGGTAGCTTGAATATGGACTTGGTGGTGCAAGTGCCCCATCAGCCGCTCCCTGGCGAAACGGTGCTGGGATCCGACTACGCCACCTACCCCGGCGGCAAAGGCGCCAATCAAGCGGTGGCCACAGCACGGGCAGGCGGACAGGTACAAATGTGGGGGGCTGTCGGATCCGATGGATTTGGCCAGAGTCTGCGGGACAATCTGGAGCAAAATGGCATCGACACCCAGCAACTGCAAACCCTTGAAGGCCCAAGTGGCATTGCCCTGATCACGGTGGATCCCAGCGGACAAAATAGGATTGTGGTCAGCCCAGGAGCCAATGGGCGCTACACTCCGCAGCGCTTGCCCCCCTTCACCCCTGCTGCCTTACTCCTGCTACAACTGGAAATTCCGATACCGACGGTATTGGCGGTGGCCGAGCAAGCTTTTGCCCAAGGGATCCCGATTTTGCTCAATCCTGCCCCGATTCAGCCTTTGCCTGGATCCCTGTTGCGCCAAATTCGCTACCTGGTGCTCAACGAAACTGAAGCCGCCAGCCTCACTCAATCCCCGATTAAAACGCCTGAACAAGCCCAAATGGCAGCACAACGTTTACAAAAGCAAGGGATCCCGACGGTGATCCTCACGTTGGGAGGGGCGGGGTTGGTCTGGGCGGATGGGGAAGACAGGGGCTATCTACCGGCTCATGCGGTGAAGGTGGTGGATACTACTGCCGCTGGAGATGGGTTTTGTGGGGCTTTAGCCGCTTGTTTGGCAGCCGGGGGATCCCTGCAGGAAGCGTTGCGTTTTGCCAATGCCGCCGCAGCACTCGCCGTCACTCGGGCGGGAGCGCAGCCCAGCCTAGCCTATCAAGCTGAGATCGAGGCTTTTGGGGTAGGCCAGAGGGATCCCAGCACCTAATTTCGGGTTCGGGACAAAGATGAAAAGCAAGGGATCCTAGGGTAAATTCATGGCGGCTCGGTAGCGCTTCTCGAGGGTTTGAGTGGCCGATGAGAGGGGTTTGTGTCGCCAGGTGCCCGGATTTAGCTTAATCGGCGGGAAGCCCCGCACTGTAGGTCAGTGTCGGGATGAAAGCCGTGCTTGCTGAGTGGGTTCAATGCCCTCGAAGCAAGCTACGATGCCGCCGTTGGCGTAGCCTGCGCTTTGCG
>JAUQVI010000302.1:0-3646 GCA_039794885.1 Thermostichus sp. DG02_5_bins_236 | reverse complement strand
GGGTTTGCTCGACAAAATCTACCGCTTGATCCGGGTCGGTGAGCAATTGATCATGGCTGAGCACACCTTCGGCGCCATGGCCGTCTTCAGCTTCCCCTTGGCCGGTTTCCAAAGATCCCAAGCAGCCCAGTTCCCCTTCCACGCTCACGCCGATGGAGTGGGCTACTTTCACCACCTCAGCGGTGACGGCCACGTTGTATTCGTAGCTAGCCGGGGTTTTGGCATCGGCCTTCAGCGATCCATCCATCATGACGCTGGTAAAACCGTTGCGGATAGCGGAGTAGCAAGTAGCTGGGCTGTTGCCATGGTCTTGGTGCATGGCGATGGGAATGTGAGGGTAGGTCTCCACAGCCGCCAGAATCAGGTGCCGCAGGAAGTTCTCGCCCGCATATTTGCGTGCCCCCCGGGAGGCTTGCAGAATGACGGGGCTGTTGGTTTCATGGGCTGCCTGCATGATCGACTGGATCTGCTCCATGTTGTTGACATTGAAAGCAGGAATGCCATAGCCGTTTTCAGCGGCATGATCCAGCAGCGTCCGCATTGCAACGAGAGCCATCGGTTACCTCCTGAGGTGCTGACTTAACGCATGTGAGATTTGCTTACCGTTGATCTTAAGATACTTTTCACGTTTTGCGGGATAAACCGCCGGTCGATCTGGGTTGCTCGTTAAGGGAGCCTTGCCGCCCTTGCAGTAAGTGGCCGTAAGGCCCGCGTTCAGACGCAATCAGTACCCCGACCTGTCCAGATACAGTAGGGAAGGGAAAGGTGGCCCAGAACCTCAGTCAAACCTTGAGAAGCAGGGCCTGCTCCAAGCCCATGATTAGAACGTGCAAGTGACCCACAACAGTGTTTGCCAGGAGGAATCAGGAAGGTGCTTTGTGACAAGTGGCCCGTTTTCAAGCAGGCAGTCAAGCGAATGGGACAGTCCAGTTGGATGGGCTTGGGAATGGTCTCATGGGTGATGTTGGGCCTACAGCCGGTGGCTTGGGGGATCCCTGGGCAGTCTCCGGATCAAACAGCGGCCTGGGTGCGAGATAATCCTGTTTTGCGGCCTCGCCCGGGTGAAACCCTGAACATTAACCGTGTGGATCCCGATGGATCCCGTTTTACCTTTTTGGCCTCGGTGGCCCCGCCGGGACGAATTGTTAATCCTCTGGATCGAGAAACCATTCGCTCGGAGCGGATGACCTTCTTTCGTCCCCAAGGTCTGACCCCGGAGGATTTGTTTCAAGCGATTCGGGATGTCTATGGGCCGGAAATTGCAGCGGATTTGGATCAGGCGGTGGAGGTGATCCGCTATCCTGCTCCGGAAGCCCTGGCGGGCAATCAAACCTTTACCTTGTCTCTGGCCATTCAGGGGGTGGTGCTGCGGGGTAACCAACTGGTGTATTGGCTAGAGCTGACCCAGAACCCCGATGGTCGTGTGCAACAGGGGCAAGTTTGGGTTTTTGAAGAAGAATGGTTGAGCAAAGTGGAAGGAGAGCTGGCCGAGCGCTATCCGCTGCAGGTGCTGACTCGTTGATCGACGGCGGGTATTTGGCGAGGCTAGGGCATACTGTCAGGCGGAGGACTTGGGCGGCGCGGCTTTGATGGGGCTCTTTTCCCTTTGCCTTTTTGGTAGTGCCTTTTGTCTGTTTTGGGGCCAGTTGCTGGTGGGCAAGTTGCTGCTGCCCGTTTGGGGGGGATCCCCGCTGGTGTGGAATACCTGCCTGGCCTTTTTTCAGGTGGTGCTGGGGTTGGGCTACCTGTGGGCGGATCGGGTGAAGCAGGGGTTTGCGCCAAGAGCCGGTGTGCTGATGCACGGGGCCTTACTGCTGGCGGGGTTGACCCTGCTGCCTTTTCGCCTGGGCATTTCAGAGGGGATCCCGGAGGGGGTGCAGTCGTCGGTGCTGGCTTTGTGGGTTCAGCTCACCCTAGCGGTGGGGGGGCCGATGCTGTTGCTCTCCGCTACAACGCCTCTGGTGCAACACTGGTTTGCGGTGGGGGGCAGGGATCCCTCAACCCAAGCGATGAGGGATCCCTACGTTCTCTACGTAGCCAGCAATGCTGGCAGCTTGGCGGGGCTGTTGGCTTATCCTTTGCTCCTAGAGCCGGGGTTGCCTTTAGCCTGGCAAACTCGCCTGTGGGGGATCGCCTATGGGCTTGTCTGTGGGCTGGTGCTGCTCTGTGGGGGTGGAGTGCTGTTGGGACAGAGGGTTTCAGGGTCAAAACCCTCTAGGGAGGGTCAAAGCTCTTTTCTTGCATCTGAAGACTCGACAGAGCCCGATCGGCAAGTGGGTGTTCCTGAGGATCACGAGGATCAACTGAGTGAACGTTCCCGTGCTCAATTCAATGACCGAGGTGCTCAGCGTGAAGGGCTGACCAACTCCCCCTGGAGCGAAGGGGATCCCTGGCGTTGGGCAGCGTTGGCGTTTGTGCCTTCGGGTCTTCTGGTGGCAGTCACCACACTGCTGACCACCGATGTGGCGGCGGTGCCGTTGCTGTGGGCGATTCCAATGGCCATCTATCTGATCACCTTCATGCTGGCGTTTGGAGGCCATAACCTCAATGGGGTGGGGGCAGGGGTAGCAGCGCTCTTGGCTTGTTTGGCGGTGGGGGTACAGGCGCTGGGTTTGGTGAAGCCATTGCTCCTGTTATTACCGCTCCATCTGACGGCTTTTGGGCTGGTGTGCTGGAGCTGTCACAGCGAATTGGCCCAGCGTCGTCCGGCAGCAGAGCAGCTGACCCAGTTTTACCTGTGGCTGGCTTTTGGAGGGGGGCTGGGGGGAATGTTTGCCGCCCTCTTGGCTGCGCAGGTGTTTCACAATCTGCTGGAATATCCGCTGCTGCTGGGGTTATCCTTGTGGGTCATGGCGGCGCGGGGTGGGGGGGTAGGCCTCTGGCTAGGGTTGGGGCTGATCTTGCCCCTGTTGATGGTGCGCTTTCAGCTCCAAGAATGGCTTCATGTCGGATCCGGGGTGGGTTTGGGGCTGGGGCTGGGTTGGCTGTGGGTGATGACCGGCAGGGAGGCAACAGGTTGGAAAACAGCAGTGACTTGGGCTGGGATGACCTTAGGGATGGTTTTGCTGCTGGGGCAACCTTGGCTGAGGCTGGGCCTAGAGGTGATTCATACCGAACGCAACGCCCTAGGGCTCAACCGGATCGTAGACTCTCACAACGAAGCGGGATCCTTCCGCAGCCTTCTACACGGCACTACGTTACATGGCAGTCAAAATTTGGATCCCGAAAAAGCCTCTGAACCGCTCACCTATTTTTCTCGTTCCGGGCCGGTGGGGCAGGTTTTTGCCCAGTTTCGCCAACAAATTAGGGATCCCCATCCCGAGATTGCGGTGTTGGGACTGGGGATCGGTACCCTAGCGGCCTACGCCCAACCTGGGGATACTTGGACCTTTTTTGAGCTGGATCCGGCGGTAGAGCACTTAGCCCGAGACTATTTCACCTATCTGAGTTTGGCCCACCCCAAAGTGATTTTGGGGGATGCACGGCTGGCCTTAGGGAGGATCCCGGATGGGAGCTACAACCTGATGGTGATGGATGCCTTTAGTTCCGATGCGGTGCCGGTGCATTTACTCACGCAAGAAGCCCTGACCCTCTACCTCAACAAGCTAAAGCCGCAAGGCGGGTTGCTCTTTAACATCACCAATCG
>JAUQVI010000301.1:0-3648 GCA_039794885.1 Thermostichus sp. DG02_5_bins_236 | reverse complement strand
AGGCTAAACACAGCCTCAGAATTAGCCTCTGTTTTGAGTTGGGGATCCCTGACAAAAGTTAGCCGGGCCAACACCGTCAAAAGCTGATCTTGATGGGCCAAATCTGCTCCAAAGCGAGTCCGCTCTTGCAACGTTACCAGCGCAACCGGATGCCCTTCCTGAATCAGGAGAGAGAGGATACCGGCACAACGTTCCACAGCCCGCTCTAAGTGCTCCCGGTGGGTCTCAGGCTTTTCTCCTTGGGGGTGCCAGCGATTTTCAAAACAGAGGGTGATGGCTTGAGAACGGGGTCGTTCCAATTCTCGTGTGATCAGTTGATCCCGTTTGGCGGAGATCTTCCAGTGGATAGAACGAATATCATCCTGAGGACGGTATTGTCGCAAGCTGAGGTAGTCACCTTCTTGACCCGGTTGCGGGCGCAATTGGCTGCCACCGCTGAGAAAATCCAACACTCTCAACCCCTGAACAGGGACTGGCTGAGGAAACACGATCACGGGCTGGGGATCGGCAATCTCAACAGCCTTGCGGAACAATTCAAACGGAAAGCTGCTAGCGATCTCAAAGCCCTGTAACTGCCACACCCCTCGCTGAGGAAAGATATGCCGATAAAAGGTATTCACACTGGATTGGGCATCAGCCCGTAAGATGTAGCTAGCAGGCCAGTCTTCTCGCTTGAGACCCTCAATGCGTTCGCTCACTTGCAAAGAAAAGCTGGGTAGGCGCCGTTTGCGATTGGTGAGGGTAAGGCCCACCAAAACGGGCTGACCGGCGAAAATACGGCTGGGCAACTGCCGAGAAACGTCCAAATCTTTGAGGGTGGCATCGGAGAGCATTCCACTGATCAAAATCAAGCTGAGCAGCATCCCCAGCAACAAATAAAGGGGATTATTGCCCGTGTTGAAAGCAGCGACACTGACCAAGAGGGTGATCCCAATAAACCGCCGTCCAATTCGGGTCGAGCGGAAACGGCGCGGAAAGCGAAACTTGGACTTGGATCCCGACTGAGACAAGAACCGAGACACTCTGGTCAACACGGTAACCACCTAAGCGTTACATCTGTTAATCATGAACGGGTTTCCTCTCCGAGAATCTCGGCAATGGCCTCTGCCACACGCTCTTGCTGGTGCAGGGTCAGTTCAGGAAAACAGGGCAGCGAGAGAACCTGGGCGGCACAGGTTTCTGCATGGGGCAGATCCCCAGGTTTGTACCCCAGTTTTTGGTATACCGGTTGTCGATGTAAGGGGACGGGGTAGTAAACGCGGCTGCCAATTCCCCGATCTTTCAGGTGCTGTTGTAAAGAATCGCGGCGATGAGGATCCGTCGGGTCAGTGCCCGCAACCCGCACTGTGTATTGATGCCAGACAGAGTTTCCCCCTGCTGCTACCCTGGGCAGGATCAGGCCAGGGATCCCTTGCAACAGGCGATGGTAAACCTCCGCGATCCCCTGCCGGCGCCAGTTCCATTCCCGCAAATAGGCTAGCTTAACCGACAAAATCACCGCTTGCAGGGCATCGAGGCGGCTGTTGATACCGATGTACTCGTGCTGGTATTGGCGGGCTTGGCCGTGTTCCTTGAGGATGCGTATTTGGCGAGCCAATTCTGGATTGCGGGTAACCACTGCTCCCCCATCCCCAGCAGCACCGAGATTTTTGGTGGGAAAAAAGCTGAAACAGCCCACATCCCCCCAGGTACCCACGGGTTTGCCTCCCCAGCAGGCTCCAGCTGCCTGGGCACAATCTTCGATGACCGCCAATCCATGCCGCCGTGCAATCCCCAGAATCTCGGTCATGTTGGCTGCCAGACCAAACAGATGCACCGGGATAATTGCCTTGGTTCGCGCAGAGATCTTGGCTTCCAGGAGAGCTGGGTCGAGGTTAAAAGTATGGGGATCCACATCCACAAAAACCGGGCGTGCCCCCACCAAATCGATCACCTCCGCAGAGGCAAAAAAACTAAAGGCGGTGGTGATCACCTCATCGCCGGGTTGGATCCCAAGGGCCCGCAAGGCCAGCACCAACGCATCGGTTCCAGAATTGCAGCCAATGGTCTCCAGTTCGCCGCCCCCTAAAAATTGGGCAAACAGCTCCTCAAAGTGCCGGACAGCAGCCCCACCGATGTACTGACCAGAGGCCAGCAGTGCTTCCACCTGAGGCTGAATTTCGCCGGCCAGAGCACAATATTGCAGGGTCAGATCCAGAAGCGGGATAGGTTCATCCGTCATGGTTCTCCCTCTCGGGGAGGTTGCTGCCCCAGCAAATCATCAAGGATGCGATCCTGCCTACGATGGAAAGCCCTCAACTCTTCAACTGTCTCTGTAATCACCTGGCCACATTCCAGTACAGCTTCGTGCCTATCCTGAATAGCAGTGACAATCCCTGCCACTCTCTCACCCAAGAGCGCTTGTTGGGTTCGCAAATCAGAAATGAGCTTTTGTTCTTCAGCTTGAGCCTGGCGCAGTTCAGTGATAGCGCTCCGAACATTAGCCCTATCTTCTTGCTGGGTTTGCCAGATTTGCTCAACTTCCTGTTGGCAAGCCTGATTGTAGGCTTCTAATCTGGCGTAGAACTCTGCCTGGTCTTGTTCCCGAATGTGGCGAATCCGCTCACTCTCTTGCTCTTGAGCTAGACGTATCCGTTCACTTTCTTCGGCTTGGGTTTGACGAAGTTGCCGGATCACTTCAGCCTCTTGCATAAGCAGTTGCTCTATGCGATCAAGCCGACCCTCTGTACTGGCATTGGCCATGCGGGCTTTGCCTTTGGTTAGATCATACTTTCGTAGCTTATCTTCTGGGTGTGTCGATTGGATCCCATCCCGATCCGAATCTGAGATAGAGTTAACGCGGTATGTCCCTGGTTAGGGATCCCATCGGCTGGATGTGGCCATCTATTCAGGATGATCTATGCAGGTTGCTTCTCTACAAGTTCGCGGCAGTTTGGCACAACGAATCCTTGCTCTTGTCCCTGGAGGGATTGGCGACCAGATTCTCTTTTTTCCCACTCTGGCAGATTTGCGGCAACGCTACCCAGAAGCCGAGCTTGAGGTGATGGTGGAGCCACGGGCCGCTTCTGCCTATGAGGTGTGTCCTTCCGTGAATAGGGTGCTGACGTTCCCGTTCAAGGAACAAGTCTCTCTGGGGGATCTCAGCGATTTGCTCGGGCGAATTCGCGAACGTCAGTACGACGCGGTGTTGAGCTTGGGCAAGGGCTTTGGGGCAAAACTTCTCCTCTGGCTGACCGGGATCCCGAAACGGGTTGGATATGCTCCTCCTGGGCAACCTTGGCTCACCGATCCGGTGCTTTTGAAGCCTGCCCAATATGCAGCGGAAATGTACCACGATCTGTTGCAGGGGTTCGGCATTGTCTCTAAGGCCGGGATCCCACAAATTCGCCTGAAAAAGAGCCACCTGGAATGGGCAGAACAAGAACGGAAACGCCTCTTGGGGGATGCGGCCAAAGACTACGTGCTGCTGCACCCGGGAGCCAGCCAACTGTCTTTAGAGAAGGGGATCCGCAAGGTGTACCCCCCCGCCAATTGGGTGAAGGTGATCAAGGGATTCCGGGAAAAACGGCCCGAGTTGCCGTTGGTGTTGGTGTTGGGGCCAGAGGATGAAAAGCTGGCGGATGGTTTCTTATCCCAGCTGCCGGATTT
>JAUQVI010000300.1:0-3659 GCA_039794885.1 Thermostichus sp. DG02_5_bins_236 | reverse complement strand
TCCCTCACAGCTCATTGAGGCGACTAATGTTGGTGTTAGCACCGAGCACCACCAAAAGATCCCCTTCCTCCAACACATAATCTGCCGGAGGCGAAACAACCAAAGATTGCTTGCGCTTCACCACCAACACCGTAATACCAAAACGACGCCGCAAATCTGACTCCGAGAGGGTGTGACCCATCAACGACCGCGGTACCTTTAGCTCCGTAATACTGTAGCCCGGCTCCAGCTCTAGCTGATCCAAAACTCCCGGCGCCGTCAAAACCTGCGCCAAGCGACGTCCTGCCTCCTGTTCCGGCAGCACCACCCGATCCGCCCCCACCCGCAGCAAGATCGAGCGTTGACGCTCTGTGGAAGCTTTGCAGACCACATTGCGAGCCCCCAAACTTTTCAGGGCCACCGTCGTCAGCAGATTACTCTCAAAGTCGCTCCCAATCGCTACCACCACCGTATCGAAAGAGAGAATATCCACCGCTCGCAGAGCATCCTCATCACTAGAATCCAGCGCCACCACTTGGGTGAGTTGATCCGCCAATCGCTGCACAATCTCTCGACTGCGATCAATGCCTAAGACATTGTGCCCCCGCTCCACCAACGTCATGGCCAAGCTAGAGCCAAAGCGTCCCAGCCCGATCACTGCATACTCGTGATCCACCCGCTGCCGAGCCATTCGCCTTCTCGCCCCTCACCGCCAACGAACGGATCATACATCCATCTAGGCAGACTCAGGCTTGGGCAAGGTGGAAGGGTGAGGAATCAGCTCGCTGGTGGAACGGCGCTCCACCATATCAGCGGTGATGCGCATTTGTTTGATGTCGCGGCGAGAAGGGATCTCATACATCACCTCCAACATCAGTTCTTCGACAATAGCTCGCAGGGCCCGTGCTCCGGTTTTGCGGCGGTAGGCTTCTTTGGCAATGGCGGAAATGGCAGCAGGGTCGAATTCCAACTCCACTCCATCCATCCGCAGCAGCTTTTGCGATTGCTTGAGAATGGCATTTTTCGGCTGGGTCAGGATCGCCTCCAGAGCCTTTTCATCGAGTGCATCCAACGTGGCCACCACCGGGATCCGCCCAGTGAATTCGGGGATCATACCGTACTTGACCAAATCATCGGGCTCCAAGGCTTTGAGGGCATCTGCCATGCGCTGGTCGCGGGTGACCGACAGCTGTTCCCCTTGTTTGATGAAGCCCATCGATTTTTTGCCGATGCGCTGTTCGATCACCTTCTCCAAACCAACAAAAGCCCCTCCACAAATGAAGAGAATGTTGGAAGTATCGATTTGGATGCAGTCTTGGTAAGGATGCTTGCGGCCTCCCTGGGGTGGCACGTTAGCGACGGTCCCTTCCAGCATTTTCAGCAGGGCCTGCTGCACCCCCTCGCCGGAGACATCGCGGGTAATGGAGGGGTTCTCACTCTTGCGGGCAATTTTGTCGATTTCGTCGATGTAGATAATGCCGCGCTGCGCCTCTTCCACATCCAGATCCGCCACCTGCAACAGGCGCAGGAGAATGTTTTCCACATCCTCACCCACATAACCCGCTTCCGTGAGAGTGGTGGCATCCGCTACCGCGAAGGGCACATCCAACATACGAGCTAGGGTTTCCGCCAGCAGGGTTTTGCCAGAACCGGTGGGGCCAATGATCAGGATATTGGATTTTTGCAGTTCCACATCGTCTAATTCAGAGGCTGCTGCAGTGTTGTTTGAGTTTGCTTTGGAAGAAAGCCGCTTGTAGTGGTTATACACTGCCACCGACAGGATCTTTTTGGCATTTTCTTGCCCGATTACATATTGGTCGAGATAGCGCATGATCTCGCGGGGCTTGGGCAGTTGCGCTAGAGAGGGCAGGCTACGGGAGGCCTTTTTCGGAGCTTCACGGCGGCTTGCAGCAGGGGTAGCGGCGGGAGGGGTGTTGCCGTCGTAGAGTTCTTCATCGAGAATCTCGTTGCAGAGGTCAACACATTCATCACAGATGTAGACCCCCGGCCCGGCAATCAATTTACGAACTTGATCCTGGGACTTATTGCAGAAAGAGCATTTCAAGTGGGAGTCGTATTTGGCCATGGGATCCTCGGTGCTGCTCGCTCTCGGCTATCCTATCCGGCAAAAGCCAGAAGAAGGTTGGACTTCAGAAAATGTGCAGCAAATTGACGGCGGCGGAGCAAGGATGCCGAAATTTGTGCAAATCTCACTGACGCTCTAGTCTAGCATTTTTAATAGGTTTGTAGCTTTTGATTGTCCTGGGCGGGAGATTGCCAGTGTGTCCCGAACCCATGCCAGCTCGCCAGGGGGGTCTTATGCAGGATGTGCGTCGCTGTGGGGTAAATCTGGATTACTGGTGGCCGGTTGCCTATGAGCGCAGTTTTCCGGCAACGGGGCTATTGGGGGTGCGGATTGGGGCATTGGAGCTGCTGGTGTTTCGCTCACCCACAGGTTACTACAGCGTGTTTGAGGATGCTTGCCCCCACAAGCGGGTAAGGCTGAGCCGATTTGGCGAGGTGATCGGATCCGAGCTGATGTGCAATTATCACGGCTGGCGCTTTACGGCGCAAGGGAAATGCAGCCTCACCCCCGGATTCGACGGACTCGAAGCCAAGTTTTGCCTCAACAGCTACCCGGTGCGGCAATATGGCGGCTGGGTTTGGGGGGGATCCCACTCGGGCTGAGGAGCGTGCCTTGCCGGTGATTCCCCCTGCTACGGATCCCCGCTATCACCCAATTCCGATGGAGGGGCCTGTTCATTGCCACTTCAGCTACATGACAGAAAATGCCACCGATCCGTTTCATGCCCAGTTGCACAAGAGCCAACAACCCTGGGCCAATCCGATTTTGTTGCACCTAGAGAGCGACGAACGCAGGGTTTGGGCTCTTTACGAAGTAGAAGCGCCACGATTGTTGGCAACTTTGATCGGGCAGCGGGGCAAAAATCGGATCCGGGTCACCTATGAGTATCCCTATTTCCATTTGGCTTCAGAAGACGGAGCTTTTTATCTGTTTGTGGTGTATGTGCCCACCAGTTCTACGAGTATTTGGGTGCATTCCACTTTTTACTTTCGGCATGTGTTAGGGATCCCGTGGATCTTACGATTGCTGCATCCGGTGTTGGATCAAGGCACCTTCCGTCAGGTGTTTGAGCAGGATCGCCGCGCTGTGGAAGAGGAACAAAGGGCGTATGATTTGCATCAACAAGACCTGAGCCGCAAAACCAACCTGGTCTCTCACGCGGTTCGGCAGGTGATTCGCAAACAAACCTTGACCTGTGCACCGTTGCTAGGGCGGATCCCAGGATGAAGCTTTGGGGAACCCGTTCACAAAAAAACCGCCCGACTCTACGCCGAGCGGAAGATGGTGTGAGGAGTGAACGGAAACATGCGTCTCCGCTAACCCCATCATAGTGGAATTCGTTTGGCCCTGGCAAAGACAGTGGGAAGAGACCGTCGCGCCTTTCAGCTAAGTTGGATACTTTTTGAGAAGGGATTCATGCACTTTTTCATACCAAAAGAGGGAAGGGACTGTCCGTGTTTCGTCCGCTTCCCCCGATTGGCGTCCACTCCTCACTTAAAACGTATCATAGAGCATCCCTGCGAGCAGAACAACCACCTGACTCCAGGTTTTTCTAGACTCTACCCTTGTCGGTGATGCGGATCACCGAATTAAG
>JAUQVI010000299.1:0-3679 GCA_039794885.1 Thermostichus sp. DG02_5_bins_236 | reverse complement strand
ATCTCTACCCACCAAGCGGGGTAATAAAAGGTGCGCAAAACTACCCATTGGTCCCGGTTGGTGGGGTTAACAGCGCGGAAACGCCGATAGCCGTAGCGCCATTGCTCCACCTCCAGTTCGGCTGGATCGGCCGGATTCACTTCAGCCTGTTCAGAAGCTTGCCTCCGTTTCTGACCTGCGGCAGAGTTGCCAAGAGGATCTTGCCAACGCAGCAGCGGCTCCACACTCGGCGGTGGCATCGGCAAGGTCACTCCCCGGGCGCGATATTCCGGCACATCCACCAAGGCCAACCCATCCGGAAAAATCCAGTGCCAGTACAAGAAAGGGGTACCCGGCCGCTGCTGGGGTTCAGTGGGAAATTGCTTGGCAGTCGCCAGGGTATGAAAGGTCTGGATCACTTGCGGCTGAAAGTCGGTACGGCCCAGGATCTGCCAACCCAGCCCCACCTGGATCACAATGGCTAAGGCCGTTGCCAGCAGGATGGCGTAGCGCCGACTTTTGGGCTGCCAACCCCAGCCGCATAGGGATCCCAGTAACCAAGGCACCGTTACTGCTGTAATGCTCATCCAGCGCCAGGAAAACTGAATCCGCTGTAACGGCAGAACCCAGTCATAGACCCAACTGAGCAGATCCGTCATCATCAGCAAGGGCACAAGGGTAGCTCCAAGGCTATACAGCAAAACTTCTCCAGGCGGACATGAGGAGGGGAATGGAGAGGGAGCCCCAGTTCTATGCACAAGCCGGCAACCCAGTAACAGGAGTGCAACCCCGGCCACCACGGCCAGCATCCAGATCCAGTACCCCTGTAAGCCACTTTCAAACCAATGCTCTGTCAGTTGGGGTTGTAAGCGGGTTAGCCCGCTCAGCATCAAACGGTTTTGGGGCAGGTAATCTGCAGCAAAGTTGACCGCATCCACCTGAATCAGGCGCTGATCCAAGAATGCAGGCAGCAAAAAGAAGGCTGACCAGCCCAGCCCCAGCCCCAACCCCAAGTAGGAGCGCCCCACCTTCGGCCAGAGGGGATCCCGCCATCGCAACACCCAGGGTAAGGGCAGCAGGATCAGCGTCGATAACAACAACGTCGGCAAATGGGAGAGCACCAACAGGCCATAACTGATGGCCACGGCCCAAATCGGCCAGAGCAAGCCCGGTCGGCAGAGCACCTGCAGCAAAGCCCAGAAAATCCAGGGCAGCCAAGCAATGGCCCACACCTCCCCAATGGCTCCTCGCTGGTAAATATCCACCAGCCAATAGGGGCCGGCCATGCCCATCCCGGCCAAAATCAGAGCTAGAGAGCGGGGCGCCACTGTCTGGATTAGGGCATAGAGACCGGATCCCATCACCAGCAGAGCCAAGCCCATGCTGGCCACCAGCGAAGCAGGCATCTGCAACCCCAGCAGGCGAAAAGGCAGGGTTGCCACCATACACAGGGGCGGGTAGAAGGCAAAGGTAGCATTGCCAAAGCCGAAGTTGGAAAATTCCAGCCAGCGAGGGTAAAACTGCCCCCCAAAAAATTGCCGCTGATACTGAAAAGCCCAACTGAGATTAAATTGCGTGGAATGGGTCATGGGATAGCCGTGGCGTAGCATGGGCCAGAGCAGCAAAACCATCCCCGCCAGCAACCCAGCTCCCACTAGCCAGAAGAAGCCAACCCGACGCAGAACCTTCACCATGAGCGCTTCCCATCACCCCAAAGCTTGGGATCCGGATCCCTGCTTTCCAAACCCTCTCAAATCTTAAGTTCCAGAGCTTACCGTCAGACTCATCTCTGCCTCAAAAGGGCCAGATTTACCACCGTACTTGCGCAACAGGCGGATATTCTCAATCACCATGGTCTTTTCCAGGGCCTTGGCCATGTCGTAGAGGGTGAGGGCAGCCACAGAAACCGCTGTTAGGGCCTCCATTTCCACCCCCGTTTGGGCACTGGTTTTGACGGTGGCAGTAATGAGAAATCCCGGCAAATGGGGATCCGAATCCAGATCAACACGGACACTGCTGAGGGGCAAAGGATGACACAGAGGGATCAAGTCGGCAGTGCGTTTGGCCGCCATGATCCCGGCCAGTCGAGCTGTTTCCACCACATTGCCCTTCGGTCCCTGACCGGCCAAAATAGCCTGTAGGGTGGCTTCAGCCATGCGCACCTGACCCTGAGCAGTAGCCAGACGGGTGGTCACGGGCTTAGCGGCAACATCCACCATGCGCACTTGCCCAGATTCATCCAGGTGGGTGAGGGGTGAGACAGGCTCGTAGGATGGATCGGGCTGCACGCCAAAAGCCTCCTGCCAAGGTTAGATGCCAGATCACCAAATCAGTAGCGAATCCAGGCGTAAGCAGCATCCGAAAGAACAGGCACCTCAGCATAGTGGCTGCGAATGTTTTGTACCCAGGCGTAAACCGTAACGGCGATCACCCCCAGCAGAGCCGTGGTCGCCAAGACCCCCAGCACCACCCCAAGGCCAAAGCTGCCAAACAGCATGCCCAACACCTGCATCAGTAGCTGCACCAGAAACAAGACGATATTCAGCAACAGGGCTTGGATAGTGTTAAAGCGGACAAAATGGGCCACGCGGGTATTCCGGATAACCAAAAACAGCAACGCCAAGAATACCCCCATCCCCAGCCAGCCGGTGGCAAAAGGCACTAACCGGAATAAAGGGGCAAAAATCGGGATCAACGCCGGTACTGAGTTGAACAAACCCGAGGGCACAAAGCCAAAAGGCAAAGCCGATACCAAAGGCAACAGGTAGGGAAGGGATCCCCATAGCCGATTGATGGGAGTGATTTCGCCGCGCCAGGTCATATCCGTTGATCCCCTTGGGTACAGTGATCTTGCCAGCTTGCCTGCAGACTCTGATAGCTTGTTCAACTGGTTTGTTCAACCCAAGAGCCCATTCACAGTCCAAGCCTTGGGGACATTCTAGTCGATGGATTTTCGTAGGCTCAACGCGCTTGGGCGCAAGTTTGGCTGCTACTCCTGGGTTGGAAAGATATTCTGGGGAAAATGTTCAGAATGAGCGTTCTATTCAATGTGGATTGGTATAATCAACACCAATTTCTGACCGTTCAGGGTTTTTTGGCTTCCACCATGAAAATCTCATCGTCTCCTGCTGCTCGCGTTGTCGGATCTTTCCTCTGGCAAGCTTGGTCTGGGTTGATTGGCTTTTTGAATGATCGGTTGTTGCCCGAGCGCTATCATGTGCAGCCTGAGGCATTACCGCAGTGGGTTGCCCGAGTCTGGGCCAATTACCTATGCTATCGAGAAGCGTCTCGCCCAGGTGCAATCCAGTTTCGGGGCTTGACGGTGGATCCCAGCCATGTCCAGGATCCCCGTTCGGTTCGCCTCGGCTCCCGTCCGGTGTACTACCGCGGTTGTCCCATTGAGACGGTGGCTTATTCCGCTTCAGCGCAGCCGGTCAAGGTTATGGAAAAAGCTTTTGTGCCCCCCTACTGGAAACTTCTTAACACTTTACGTCTGAGGTTGAATTTGGCGGATGCGGATCGCTATCAAGTAACCCCAGCGCTGCAGCGAGTGTATCGTGGCCAAGAGTTTTGAGGGGGCTATGATCCTCTGGGTTGAGCGGAGCAGGATACCTGCGGCACCCTGTTGCTAGGAACAACCTACGGTCTACGCAATGCCATCGTGACGGCGGGAACCGCACCTTGCCTAACTGACAAGATT
>JAUQVI010000298.1:0-3697 GCA_039794885.1 Thermostichus sp. DG02_5_bins_236 | reverse complement strand
GAAAATCGCTCCTGTTGCTTGCAGATCCAGGCAATGATCCCCGGAGACATCATTCACCAGACGCACCTCTACGGTGATCACATTCATGGGATCCACACTCACCTGATATTGCACGGGAGCTAGCATAGGAGTATTGATGGCCAGGCAGTTAGGGATGCGGTAATTACTGATGCGCAGGGTTTCTTCTGGAGGAAATTCGAACACATCTCGCCGCGGATCCGTAAAGCCATACTCCAAAGACAATCCCGTCCGGTTGATAATCACCAGCTCAGAAGGTTGGTTGGGGTTAAAGCGGGCCACCGGGCGATCGAATACCCTTTGATCCACACCCACCGGTAATTGGGGTAGAGCAAGCGTCTCAAAAGCAGGCTGAGCGGCAACAAAGTTAGTTTCGTACAAAAGTTGACCCCCTACCCAGCCACCCAGAAGAGCAACCGTCATCAAGCCAATGCCACTGAAGTACCTCATTCTCTGACCTCAGAATCCACCCTACAAAGCTGTAAGCAGGGGGCTACCCACTGCTACTTGTATTGTTGCCAAAAACCTCTGCAAGGGCCAGCGTTCCTTCTCGTTCCCAGCGCCCCCTCTCGTTCAAATCCTACTTATTAAGAGGCATTACACAATGGCAACAGTGTCAAAGGTCGCAACGCTAGAGTGGAGAGATGGGATCCCTGTGGAGGACGGAGGATGTTGGAAAAACCCGAAAAAGCGGAGAAAAATTATTCCTGGAAAGGTAGCCCCAATGCCGGTCGGGTGCTGGCGATTTTGGCAGCCGTAGGGGCGGTGATAATTTTGCTAGCTGGGTTTCTCAACTGAGCAACTGTAGCTCTGTAATTGGCGTAGGGAGTTCAGCACATCGGCGGAGGTAAGTTCCATGTGTCTAATGCAACAGTAGGGAGGTGATGGTTTCAAACTGTTTTCTATGATTATCCCGGCAATTGTTGAAGATGCTTTGAATTCAGGTGTGTTGTCCGAGCAGCAGGAGGTTGCTATCTATAATTTTCTCCGTAATTACCCTTGTACAGATGCAGATCTCAATGCTCTGGAGGTTCTGTTAAATAAGTTGGTGAAACGAGAAGTCCGCTACCTATTACCTCATGATCTCCGGATTAGAGACATTGATTTTTGTGAGCTAAGCTACCCCACTACAGCCTGTTTAGAAACTCTCCGATACAGTTCTCCTCACCATTGAGATAGGAGATGGCAGTATGGACTTGTAAGCATCATTTTTGCCTCATTACTCGCACTGGTTGCGCCTCTTGGGTGGATGGATTCTTACGCATCAGATTGAGCTGATGTAGTAGTCATCAAAATAAGAAAGGAAACACATCTCGAAAGCCCTTGCGCAGTTTCAGTAGAAAAATTAACTGTTCCAACTCTGGAGAGATCGCTCCCTCTGGATCTTGGGCAGACAAAGCCTCCTGTAAAGCTAGGAGCTCCGTAGGCGACAGGGGTTGGTTATCAATAGGAGAGCGAGCCCGTAAATCGGGTTGTGCCCGCAACACCTCTTCTGGAATTTCAGCAGCTGGGGGCAAAGCCAAAGCCACATCCCACCGGCCACTGAGCAAAATCAGTAGGCTTACTATTCCCATCCAGCTTCGTTGGTTCACCCCGTCGGATCTCGGTTGCTTTCTTGATCCTAACCCTTCAGGTGGGAGTGGATCCCTTTTTCTCGCGCCAGAAGCTGGTTACCTGATTCCCTCTAGGCTTGACAGCGCAGCACCAATACCGTCAAGTCATCCGTTTGATGTTCGGCAAATTCCTGAAGTGCCAACTGGAGCGTATATTCCATCAGTTCTGTAGCAGAAGCATGATCTAAAAAGGGCTTCAATAGCGGTGAGCGATCTTTTGATAAATCAGGTCTGGCCTCTAATAATCCATCACTAAAAAGCAACAAGGCATCCCCTGGCCGAAAATAGATTACCCCTTGCTCATAGGCATTGCCAAAAAAGGATCCCAGAGGCATTCCGCGGGGGTGTAGCTCCTCAACTTCACCGGTTCGGCGCAGCATGAGGGCGTGGCCATGACCTGCATCGACAAAGGTAAGCTGGCGTTGCGGGATATACAATTGTGCGTGAAATAGAGTAACGAAGCTTTCCGAGCGAATTAAATCGGGTTCCAGGGCATTGGTAGCGTATTGAATATTCACCAAGGGGGAGGTTTGTCGTGCCAGAGCACGGATGGAGGCCCGCACCGTCGCCATCATCAAGGCAGCGGGTAACCCCTTACCCATGACATCTCCTAAGACAAGGTTAAACAAATCGGGAGCCGGTGCTTGCCAATCATAAAAATCTCCCCCAACCTCTCGGGCAGACAGGCAACGGGCTGCCAGATCAAACCCCGGCAATTCCGGTATGGTGCGGGGCAACAGTTCCTGTTGGATTTCAGCAGCACGAGCCAATTCAATTTGCAGTTGTCTGCGTAGAGCAGCATTTTGGCGGTGTAATTCCACGCGGGCGATGGTGCGTTGCAACACTGTTTGGAATTCTTGTGGATCGAAGGGTTTACGCAAATAGTCGTCTGCCCCCTGTCGCAAGGCATCAATAGCGACCTGCTCGGAACCAAAGGCAGTAGTCATGATCACCGCCATATCCCACTGCTGCTGACGAATGTGTTGTAGTACCTGCAAGCCACTGATGCCGGGCATCAGCACATCCAAAAAGACCAAATCCGGCAGAAAAGAGCGGTCATCTGCTGGGGTACAGGTTTGCAAGTAGGCCAAAGCCACTTCACCACTGACGACCCCTTGTACCTGAAACCCCGAAGCCTCTAACCATCGGCAAAGCAGCCGATTGATATCCTCATCGTCATCCACCACCAAGACTCGATCGACCGGGGTATCTGTTTGTTCACCTGTCGTGGGGAGGATCCCATCCAAACTAGGGGATGAGTGGGCGGGGAGAGCGGGCAATTGTGACTGCAACTCAGCCGGGGAAGAACAGACCATCACCTGATAGCCTTGGCGGGTCAGGGTATTGGCCAAGTCCAAGGGATCCCGTTCCGCCTGGATCACCCAATAGATGGTGGTTGGCTCGACCGTCCCTAGTCCTAATTCACTAGCAGGTTCTATAGGTTGATGTTGCAGGTGTCCTAAGCCCAGTTCAATTGCTTCTAGGGTATCGGGATCCGGCAGATTGGCAGCTTCTACCCAAGGCTTACAGAGGTGTTCCAGGTGGCGAGCAGCACGGCTAACGTCATCATATCCATACATCCCACTCGAACCGGCCAAGGTATGAGCAGCACGGTAAAAGTCTCGGAATCGGGTTAAATCTGCGGATCCCTGTTTGTACTGCTGCCAAAGTTGTCCCAGTTGGTGGATTTTGCCGGGCAATTGCTCTTGGTAGGCTACCTTTAACGCCTCAAGCTGGTGTTGGAGCCGTTGGTTGAGATCCGTCATGAGGGGCCAAAGGGTGGGCTAAAAAATATTGTGTTTGTAACGTCGGGTCACATCACGCCCAGGCTGTATATAAGACAGATACAAGACAGGGATCCAACTTCTAGATCCTTATCATACTCAGCCTATCTCTCTTCAGTTAGCGGGGAACTTCAACAATGCACTAACTGGCCAGCGCCTCTGAGCGATCCTCAATCACGCGATCCACCAATCCGTAGGCTTGCGCTTCTGTGGCGGAAAGGTAAAAGTCCCGCTCCACATCCCGCTCAATTTTCTCCAGTGGCTGGCCGGTGGTCTGGGCCA
>JAUQVI010000297.1:0-3721 GCA_039794885.1 Thermostichus sp. DG02_5_bins_236 | reverse complement strand
CCAATCCTGTTGAACAACCTCCGGCTTAGCCACAATCTCGATGATCTGGTTGCGGGCTGCCGGTTGAAACAGGCTCTCTACGGCCACCTGCGCTACTTTGGTGCGGGGGATACTGCCCTCAAAGAGCGTATCGGCTTTGGATAGAACAATGCCGTCTTCGTTGTCCTGATTCTTGAGACCTCCTGGCCGCACAATCGTGTAGGTCAGGCCACTTTTTTGCAAGTACTGCTCCGCCTGCTTTTTCCACACCAAGATCAACCAAAACAAATTGAGCGGGTGAAAGAACTGCGACACACACAAGGAAGACACCAAAACAAAATGCTGAATGCCCTGGCTTTTGGCCACATCCACCAAATTCTTAGTGCCTTCGTAATCCACTCGGTAAGGTTGGAAGGGATCCCAGCTAGGCCGCGCCCCGGTAGCACACAGCACCACGGTACATCCTGCCATGCCCGCCCTCAGAGTGGCGGGATCCAGCACATCCCCAACAACGATCTCGGCCTCGGGGGGCAAAACCTGAGCAGCCAACTGGCGACTGCGCACCAGCGTCCGTACCGGGATGCCACGGCTAACCAACTCCTGTACGATGCGCCGTCCGGTTTCTCCCGTTGCTCCTGCAACAAATGCTTGCATTCTCGGATACCCCAGCCTACTGACTTGCAGTTAAGTTCGGTGAAGGTACTTCTGCTTTGACCCTCACAAAAGCATTATCTTCTCAAAAGTTACCCGGATCCCAATCCTTCCTGTGACAGCATAAGGGGATCCCTGCCCCTCCAGTTGTTATGGTTGCCCAAGCTACTCTCTCTACTTACGAAGCACAAACCCAAAGGATCGCCCAATCCTTACTGACGGCCGTTCGGGGAGAAGGCAAGTCGCTGCTCTCCCAATGGCGGGAGCAACTGCGCTGGGAGGATAAGCTGCTGGCTTGGGCCATGGAAAGCCCCCATTTGCGCGCCCAGTTGTTTCGCCTCATCGATGTCTTGCCCAGCCTGAAAAGCAAGGCAGAAGTGGCTCGTCATCTGCAGGAGTACCTCTCGGATGCAGCGGTGGAGTTACCGGCTCTGCTCAAGAACCTGCTCAACTTTGCCGATCCCAATTCCTTAGCAGGACAGTTGGCCGCCACCACCCTCACCACTGCCGTAGAAGCCCTGGCCCACCGCTACATCGCCGGGGAAACCCTGCCGCAGGTGAGCAAAACCCTGGAACAGTTGCATCGCCAGGGCATGGCCTTCACGGTGGATTTGCTGGGGGAGGCTGTTATTACCGAAGCAGAGGCCCAGTCTTACCTGGAGCACTATTTGCAGGTGATGGAGCATTTGGCAGCAGCCGTTAAAACCTGGCCGCAACCTCAGCCCGTGCCCCAGGTTTCTGTGAAGCTAACTGCCTTCTACTCCCAATTTGATCCTTTTGATCCAGAAGGGGCCAAAGCCAAGGTGGGGGAACGGATCCGCATCCTGTTGCGCCGGGCTGCCGAGCTAGGGGTTGGGATCCATTTTGATATGGAGCAGTACCGCTACAAGGCCCTTACTCTGGCCATTTTGCAGGAGCTGCTGCTGGAGCCGGAGTTCAAAACCCGCACCGATGTTGGCCTGACGCTGCAAGCCTACCTGCGAGATAGCTACACCGATTTACAGAATCTCATCACCTGGGCCCAAGAACGGGGATCCCCAGTAACGGTGCGTTTGGTGAAAGGGGCCTACTGGGATCAAGAAACCATTCTGGCGGCACAAAAGCACTGGCCCCAACCGGTCTACAACGACAAAGCCACCACCGATGCCAACTTCGAGCGCCTCACCCAACAGCTGTTGGAACACCACACCCATCTCTACGCGGCCATCGGCAGCCACAATATCCGCTCCCAAGCCAAGGCCATCGCCATTGCCGAGGCCTTGAATGTACCCCAGCCTGCCTTTGAGATGCAGGTGCTCTACGGCATGGCCGACAAACTGGCCAAAGCCCTTGTGCAGACCGGGCATCGGGTGCGGGTGTACTGTCCGTACGGGCAGTTGCTCCCAGGCATGGCCTACTTAATCCGACGTTTATTGGAGAATACCGCCAATAGTTCTTTCCTGCGTCAAAGCCTTCAGGGCTATGATGCCGATAAGTTGTTGGCTCCCCCCGCTTTTAACCCGGGATCTGTTTTTCAGGCTGCGCCCCTTTCTTTTCCGGTGGCCCCGGATAGCGACTTTAGCCAACCTAGGCAACGGGATCCCTTTTTCCAAGCTCTGCAAAAAGTTCAAACCCAACTGGGGCAGAGAGTTCAACCTTGGATCGCCGGCCAGTATCAAGCAACCTCGCAATCGATGCTTTCTGTGAACCCTGCCGATCCGGAACAGGTGGTAGGAGAAATCGGCTTAACCGACCTAGAACAGGTGGAAAGGGCCATTGCAGCAGCCCAGGCCGGTTACCCCATCTGGAAACGTACCCCTGTCTCTGTGAGGACTGGGCTCCTGCGGCGCATCGCTGAACAGATAGAAGCCCAACGGGCGGAACTGGCTGCCTGGATGGTGCTAGAAGTAGGCAAACCCATCCCGCAAGCAGATAGCGAGATCTCAGAAGCCATCGATTTCTGCCGCTACTACGCCCAGCAGATGGAAACCCTAGCCCGCGGCCAGGAGCGCCATGTCCCCGGCGAAACCAACACCTACCACTACCAACCGCGGGGCTTGGCGGTGGTGATTGCCCCCTGGAACTTCCCCCTCTCCATCCCCTGTGGCATGACGGTAGCTGCTTTGGTAACCGGCAATTGTGTGTTGCTCAAGCCGGCAGAACAATCTTCTGTGATTGCAGCCAAACTGGCAGACATAATCGGCAATGCCCTTGCGGAAGCCGGGATCCCGCCAGAGGTCTTTCAATGTTTGCCGGGGGTGGGCGAAACCATTGGCCCCCTGCTGGTCAAAGATCCGCGGGTACACCTGATAGCCTTTACCGGATCCCAGGCGGTGGGGTGCCAAATCATTGCCCAAGCCGCCCAGCTAGCCCCCGGTCAACAGCACATCAAACGGGTGATTGCCGAAATGGGGGGCAAAAACGCCATCATCGTGGATGAAAGTGCCGACTTGGATCAGGCGGTGAAGGGGGTGATCAACTCCGCCTTTGGCTATAGTGGCCAGAAATGCTCTGCCTGTTCGCGGGTGATTGTGCTTGAGCCGATTCACGACTTGTTCTTGGGACGGCTAATCGAAGCCACCCGCTCGTTAAATATTGGGGATCCCAGGGATCCCAGTACCCAAGTGGGCCCGGTAATCGATGCCGAGGCACAAGCACGTCTGCAGCAAGCGATTCAATCCGCCCAAGCCTATGCCCATCTGGAACTGAGCTTGCCGGTACCAGAGCGGGGCTACTTTGTCGGCCCCACCCTGTTCAGCCAAGTGGATCCCCAGTCGGATCTGGCCCAGCGGGAGTTATTCGGCCCGGTCTTGGCGATTATGGCAGCCAAAGATTTCTCCTCCGCCCTGCAAATAGCCAACGCTACCCCCTATGCCCTCACGGGTGGGCTCTACAGTCGCACCCCTTCCCATATCCAGCAAGCCCGTCAAGACCTTGCCGTCGGCAATCTCTACATCAACCGAGAGATCACAGGGGCCTTGGTGGAGCGGCAACCCTTTGGTGGCTTTAAGCTCTCCGGCGTGGGATCCAAAGCCGGTGGCCCCGATTATCTGCTGCAATTTTTAGAGCCCCGCACCATTACCGAAAATATCCAGCGGCAAGGCTTTGCTCC
>JAUQVI010000296.1:0-3726 GCA_039794885.1 Thermostichus sp. DG02_5_bins_236 | reverse complement strand
CCCTACCTCGGATTTGTGCCTGAACCAGGAGCTTCAAACTGGAAGTCGAGTCGCCTCTGGTGGGGAAGAGCTTTTTTCTCTACCATGCGGGGAAGATCAGGGTTTGAGGTGGCTATGCAGGCGGTGATATTGGCCGGTGGAAAAGGCACTCGCTTACGACCCTTTACGCTTTTGCAACCGAAGCCCTTGATGCCGCTCCTGGAGGTGCCTTTTCTGGAATGGATGATTGGGCGCTGTCGGCGGGTGGGCCTAACGGATATTTTGCTCAGTGTGGGCTATTTAGGGGGACAAATTGAAGCGGCCTTGGGGAACGGTAGCCAGTGGGGGGTGAAGATCCGCTACATTCCCGAAGATACCCCTTTGGATACAGCCGGGGCCTTGGTGCTGGCGCAGCCCTATTTCAGTGGGGATCCTCTGGTGGTGTTCAATGCCGATATTCTCACCGATCTGGATTTACAGGCTTTGATGGAATGCCATGTGCAGAGCAAAGCCGCTGCGACCCTCACCCTCACCCGCGTCGAAGATATCACCGCCTATGGATTGGTAGAAGTTGGGGAAGGGGGGCAAATCCAGTCCTTTCGAGAAAAACCCACCGCTGCCGAAGCCCTTACCCTCACCACCGACACCATCAACGCCGGCACCTACGTGCTGGATCCAGCCATATTCAACGACTACTCCAGTGGGGATCCCCTTAGTTTTGAACGGCGGGTTTTCCCAGACTTGCTCAACCAAGGGCAACGGATGCAAGCCTATCTACACGAGGGCTACTGGCGAGATTTGGGTACCCCGGCCAGCTACTACCACGGCCAATTGGATATCCTCAGCGGGCGCATGACGGATTTTCCGCTGCAGGATGTGCAGGAACAGGCCCCCGGAGTTTGGATCCACAAAACTGCCCACATCGAACCTGCAGCCCAACTGGGATCCCCCTGCTACATTGGCACCCAAACTTGGTTGGGCGCCCAAGCTCAGATTCCGGCCGGCACGATCCTCAGCGGCCACAGTTGGGTGGATGGATCCCTGCAACCGGGGGTCTACGGGCCAGGCGCTCTAGTGGTGTAGATTTAAAGAATGGAGTTACCACAAACCGGGGAACACTGGGAGCCCTATCTTTCTTCCGTAGCCGCCCGCTTCAACCGGGAGCTGGAGATTCAGCTGGGCCAGCAGAGCTGGCAACTTCCGCCAGACTTGGAGCAATTGCCCTTTTGGCAAGCCTATCAGCGGGATCATCTGCAAGAGCGCCTCGGGATCCCGTTTCCGCACCTGCGCGCCCCCCACAAACGGGAAGCCTGTCTGGATCTAGGCTGCGGGGCGGGTTTTCTCACCTATCCCTGGAATGATTGGCAAGCCAACTTTTATGGTCATGAGCTGAGCAGCGAGATCGTGCGCTTCATTCGCTCGCGGGCCCCTCAATTAAACTCGAAACTGTTCAAATCTATGCAGCAGGGATCCGCCCACCACCTGGAAAACTACAAGCCTGAGCAGTTTGATTTAGCCATCGCCACCGGATTTTTGTACTACTACCCGATTGAATACTTTGAAAGAGTTTGGGCAGAGCTACTGCGGGTGTTACGACCGGCTGCACCTGTTGTGATCGAAGTAGTGAATCCTGAATCGGTGTGGGCAGAACAGTGGGGCTTAATTGAGCTGTTCAAAGGAACTGAACCCATCTTCACCCCTTTATCAGAATGGGAACGGCGCATCACAGCCTTGGGGGGCAAAATTCAGAAACAGGCCAGTGGGGAACTGTTTACCACCTACCTGATTCAGCGCAAGCGCTAGAGTACCCCCCTATTCATCACCTCTACCTAGCAAATCGTCCGACGATCCGGGATAATTTATTAAGAAGTGTAAGCCTTGGCAGGGATCCACTGCCACCCATGCACTCTTCCTCCTCCACCCTTTTGCTGGTTGACGGCTACAACGTTATCGGAGCTTGGCCGCCCCTGAACAAGTTGGCTCGCCGCTCTCTGATGGAATTGGCGCGTCTGCGCTTGGTGGAGTCTTTGGCCAGCTATGTGGCGTTTCGGGGTTACCAGGCAACCGTGGTGTACGATTCTTACGCCCAACCCACCCCAGCCCACCAGGAGCGCTCGCCCTCCGGCATCGACATTCTCTATACCCCTTATGGAGAAACCGCCGATACTTGCATTGAACGGCTGTGCGCCCAACTGCAATGGGATGAATGTCGGGTACGAGTGGCCACCTCGGATCGGGTGCAACAATTGGTGATCAGCGGCTATGACGCGGAATGGGTTTCGGCAGAGCAACTGTGGGAAGAAGTCCAACAGGCCCAGCAGCAGATCCGTCGCATTAAGCCCAAACGCTCACCCAGCAAACGGGGCATTGATTCTTACTTAGATGCAGAAACCCTAGCCCGACTGAATCGCTGGCGACTGTCGGGCCAGGATCCCACCGATTGAGGGTCAGGAGTAGCAGAGATGAGCAGAGAACATCAAATGCCATCGTAGGGAATAGTGGGGGACTCAAGCCACAAAGAATCTTCGTCTGGTGGCTCGTGCGGCTCCGTTAACTTGCGCTGAAAAGGATCCGTCGGATCCATCGGGCCAGACTCCAAATCATCCACCAGCACCAGCACCCGCACAATCCGATTTTTGGGCAATCGTTCCTGGGCCTCCTTCGGCAAGATGAGCTGACCATCCATGCCGGTATGGGCCAAAAATTCGTGCGCTTTCATGCTGGTTCCCCAATAGGGTGAAGGGATCCCTAGGCTAAATCTTGAATGGGGAACCCGAACCATTGTTTTGGATGGGTCGGGGCTTTGCCCAAATTTGAACCCCTAGAGCACCCCATCGTGACCTGGCCTGAGTTCATATACCAGCTTGCCCCAATCTCCAGACCTTGCAAAGCCAAAACTTGACAAGATCTCGATGAGTTTCAGTCAGGATTCCTACACTACCTTGTGTTCCTGGAACCAAGCCTGTAGCTTTTCCCAAGCATCACTTGCGGCTTCTGGCCGGTAACTGGGACGATAATCGGCAAAAAAAGCATGGGGAGCATCCGGGTAGATCACAAATTGGGAGGGATCCCCAGCCGCCTCCAAAGCCGCCTTCATTTGTTCCACGGTTTCCAACGGAATGCCGGTATCTTCCCCACCGTACAAGCCCAACACCGGCGCATTCAGACTGGCGGCCACATCCACAGGATGGGTTGGGGTCAGTTCTGTAACATCTCCCACCAAACGGCCATACCAAGCCACACCTGCCTTTAAGTTAGGTTGATGAGCTGCGTACAACCAAGTAATCCGTCCACCCCAACAGAAGCCCGTAATGGCCAACCGCTCCGGATCAGCACCGGCATTGCCCATCGCCCAATCCACCGCAGCATCCAGATCCGCCATCACTTGCGCATCCGGCACTTGTGAGACAATGGCACGGATCTCTTCAAAACTTTGCAACTGAGAAACATCCCCTTGCCGGTAAAACAGTTCGGGCGCTACCGCTGTGTAACCTAACTTAGCAAAGCGGCGACAAATATCTTGAATATGTTCATGAACACCAAAGATCTCTTGTACCACCAAAACCAACGGGAAAGGGCCGGATCCCATAGGCTTAGCACTGTAGCCTGGGATTTCGCCGGCGGGGGTGGGAATGGTAATGGGGCCAGCTTCTAAGCCTTCACTATCGGTGGTGATGGTTTGGGCGGAGATCGGCTGTACCGCCAAAGCAAAGCCGGCAGCAACACTGGCCACCACAAATCGACGGC
>JAUQVI010000295.1:0-3728 GCA_039794885.1 Thermostichus sp. DG02_5_bins_236 | reverse complement strand
GGTACAGCGCGGGGCTTCCCGCCTAATAGCTAAAACCTGGGGATCTCTTGTCCTGAGGATGATCCCCGGTTTCTGAGGCCTGTTCACTAACATCTAGGCGCTCTGTTCACTAGGTTCCACTGAGACTGCGTCGGGGAGACGGGTCAGGCAGCTCCCCTGCAGGGCATTGCGAAAGGTGTCGATGCGTTCAATGCGGTTTTGGAAGCCACAGTAAGGGCAATACAGTTGATCCCCTGGCTGCGGATCCACATCCGCCTGGCTCCACCAACGCTGACAGTGATCGCAACAGAAGTGATACAGGAACTCTAGAGCCACCCTCATGGCGACGGGATCCCCGAGCTACAAACGGGACAGAATCAACTGAGCAAGTTTTGCCGGATTTGGAGCCTCTATGTGGAAATTGCTTTGATCGGGATCCGAATTGGCCAATTCGGGCAGGTTTGGGGCGGGATCCCTAGCGGGCTATGCAGTGAACCGACCTAGGCTAGTTCGCCTGACTCTCATCTTGTCATTGATGCAGAACCATTTACATCCTCTGGGGCTTCACCCCTCTCGGAATCCCATTTCATCCTCTATTAAGACAAACTCGTTATGAGTATGGTATATTAAATTTGGTTTACATTCCCACGTTACTCTACTACAAGGAGCCTTGACTTATGTCTCAGGAAGGATGTCTGCGCGTCGGCCAGCCTGCCCCGGATTTCTCTGCCACTGCCGTCTACGACATGGAATTCAAGACGGTCAAGCTCTCGGACTACAAGGGCAAAAAGTATGTGGTGCTGTTCTTTTATCCTTTGGACTTCACCTTTGTCTGCCCAACTGAGATCACGGCCTTCAGCGATCGTTATACCGACTTCGCCAACCTAGATACCGAAATTCTGGGTGTTTCTGTGGATAGCGAATACTCTCACTTGGCTTGGACTCAAACCGACCGCAAAGCTGGGGGTGTGGGTGAGCTCAAGTACCCGCTGGTGTCTGACCTGAAAAAAGAGATCAGTGCTGCCTACAACGTCTTGGATCCGCAGGCCGGTGTAGCCCTGCGTGGATTGTTCATCATTGATAAAGAAGGCATCATTCAGTACTCCACCATCAATAACCTCGCCTTTGGTCGGAGCGTGGATGAAACCTTGCGCATTCTGCAAGCCATCCAGTATGTGCAAACCCACCCGGATGAGGTTTGCCCCGCCAACTGGCAACCTGGTCAAAAAACCATGAATCCCGACCCAGTGAAGTCCAAGGAGTTCTTCGCCGCTGTCTAGTCTGGATTCTGAGGAAGGCTTGGGATCCCTAGTGCCTTTTCAGTTGGGCTCCAGCTCTGTTTGGGTTGGAGTTTTTTGTTTGTATCCCCTGCTGCCACGAAAAATCCCCCAGCTCAGCCAGGGGATCCACAACAGCAAACGTAACCAAAGCCAAATTTAAGGTTGGGGACTAATCCCAAGGCTTCTTGTCGGTGAACTTGTAGCTGATCGGCTCTTTGTTTTTGCCGATGTTGTGATCGACCTTGCCGACGGTGTCCCGACCTTCGTTGGCTTTCTCAGGAAAAACACCATCTTTGGGATGCACCAGCACCGGATCCCCACCCGCCGGAACGCGGAAGATCTGGTAGTCCTTGATCTTGTAGTCGGAGATCAATTGAGCCCCTAGAGCTAGGCATTGTTCTTTACGAGCCAAGGTGAGGAAGTTTTTGCCCTCCACCATCTCGGCAGCGCCACCTGTGGGCATTTCAAACACTTGCCCGGCTTTGCCTGTCCAAGTGATCACGTATTTTTCTTCGGTTTCGGCTGCGCTCAACAGCCCTCCGGTGGATCCCCCAAATAGGGGCAATGTAGCCCCCTGACGGGGATCGCCTTCCTTCACAGCCATAGCCTACCTTCTCGTTGTTGTTTGCGTTGTCCAGACCGCATCTGTGGTTGCGGCACGGAGCACTTTGAATCTACCACCGACCCGATTTTCGACCCCAGACCCGCCTGGGAACTGTAATCTTTCGTAGCAGATCCATGCTGCTTTGAGGGGGATCCCGCTGCACCTGCTGAGTCACTATAGAGACAGGTAACAGAAACAAGTCAAGTGCCGCCCTGGAATTAAGGATCAACCCACATGGCCCGATGGTCACTTCATCCCAGCTCCCAATCCAATGCCAGAGTTGTTCTGATCCCAACGGCTTTTGGCAATGATACTCAGGCACCCATGGCCATTCTCAATGCCGGTTCAGAGCTGTGTGCCTTTGAGCCCAGGTTAGGGATCGATGTGGACGGCTTGGCGGTGGCGCAATTGCCGGGGCTAGTGGATGAACCTCCCTACAGTATGTGTGAGGCAGCGGTAACCCAGGCTTGGCGACGACACCAGTGGCCGGTACTTTTGCCTTCGGTCATTTCCGCCAGTTGGGGAGGAATTCGGGCGCTCTGGAAGCATTACCCCAACCTGAGCGTGGTGCATTGCAGTGCCCATGCCAACCTGATGCCCTCTTCAGAAATGACCCAACCGGATCAAGATATGGGCTATAGCAGTGCCGCCTGGGTGGAGTTGCTTTATCAGCACAAGTTGCCGGTGGTGCATGTGGGGCTGCGCAGTGGCAGTGCCCGTGCCTATGAATGGCTGAAGAATCATCACAGTCCGGTATTCTGGGCACAAGATGGCTGGGATCCACAGCAGGTGGTGGAGGCATTGCCGGATCAGCCGGTTTTTTGGGTGCTGGACTGCAATGTATTGGATCCCTCCTTGGTGGAGGCGGTGCATCACCCGGAGCCGGGAGGCTTGAGTTGGTTTCAACTGTTGCAAACTTGTGAGGCTGTCTTTGCCACCCGCAATGTAGTCGGCCTCTCGCTGGGGGGGGTAGCAGTGGGATCCTCAACCCGACAAACGGCTCGCACGGCGGCCCGCCTGCTCAATTGGTTGCTGGCCTGCTACGGTTGCTATCCTCTGGGGGCAACAGCTCAACCTCAATCTGCCTAGCGTGGATATCTGGACATGAATATCTATCGTCGGGTGATCTTCCCGCGGCTGTTGGATCTCTCTCTCTCTGGAGAAGCAGTGGGGTGTTATCGGCGGGAGCTTCTGGTCAATGTGCAAGGGGCTGTTCTGGAGATTGGGTTTGGCACCGGTCTCAACTTGCCCCACTATCCGCAGCACATCGAAAGGATTACCGCGCTCGATCCCAACCCCGGCATGGGATCTCTGGCTCGCCGCCGTATGGCGGGTTCCTCTATTCAGGTGGATTCCTATGCTGGAGATGCGCAGGAATTGCCCTTCCCGGATCAGAGCTTTGAGAGTGTTGTCAGCACTTGGACGCTGTGTAGTATTCCTGATTTGGCCAGGGCTTTGCAGGAAATTCAGCGGGTGTTGCGGGTGGGGGGCAAACTGTTTTTCCTCGAACACGGACTCAGCGAGGATCCCCAGGTTCAAAGATGGCAAAATCGCCTCAACCCCATCCAGAAGGTGATTGCAGATGGCTGTCACCTGAATCGGGATATGGCCCAGTTGATCCGAGGGGCAGGGTTTCAATTTGAGAAACTGGAACGGTTTTACATGCCCAATGAGCCAAGGTTTATCGGCTACACCTACCGAGGAATCGCGATCCCTGATCCAGGAAAGAAGCTGGAACATGAACTACCCCACCGCGTAGGCGGATGGGGTTTTTAAGACCCCAGTTTCCGCCACAGCAGAAGATTTCTGTCTTTTCTTCTGCCCTAGTTGCTTCATAGATCCCATATGCTTACGAGTCTCTGAAG
>JAUQVI010000294.1:0-3749 GCA_039794885.1 Thermostichus sp. DG02_5_bins_236 | reverse complement strand
TGGCTGGGCATGATCTCACCCACGAGATGCGCCCTGGCCGCCAGTTTAGCGAGGCGGAAGTCTTGCAACTGCTGCAGGATATTTTGGACATTTTGCGCCATGTCCACGCCCACCAGATTGTACACCGCGACATTAAACCGGCCAACCTGATGCGGCGGGATGCTGACGGCAAATTAGTTCTGATCGACTTTGGGGCGGTGAAGGAGGTGGGGATGTTGGTTAGCCATGCTCCTGGCCAAACCCAGCTAGCAACGGTGATCGGATCGGTGGGCTACATGTCAGCAGAGCAGCTGAATGGCAAACCCCAACCCTGCAGCGATATTTACTCTGTTGGGGTGCTGGCCATTCAAGCCCTCACCGGTCGTACCCCCAATAAGCTGCGCGATGACCCCCGCACTGGCCAGTTGCTCTGGCGGGATCTGGTGCAGGTGAGCCCGGAGCTGGCGGATATTTTGGATCGTATGATTTGCCCCCGTTGGCAGGAGCGGTTTCAGTCGGCTGCCGAGGTATTAGAGGCGTTGTGCCCACTTTTGCCGAACCGAGGCGAATCCACCCTTGCAGATGTGGGGGTCGATCAATTTTTGGTGACCCGGCTACTGGCTCGTGGTCAAGATAAGGCCCGCCAAGGGGATCCGATGGGGGCGATTGCCGACTACACCTTAGCTATCCAATTGGATCCCAAAGATAGCCGTGCCTACAGTCAACGGGGGATCGCTCGCTACAAAGCTGGAGATCTGGCGGGGGCCATCGAAGACTATACGCAAGTGATCGAGCTGGCAGGGGATGCCCGTGCCTACTTCAACCGGGGGATCGCCCGCTACCGTCTGGAGGACTATGAGGGATCCGTCGCTGACTATAGCCAAGCTCTCAGCCTCAACCCCCAATGGGCGGTGGCCTACTACAACCGTGGCAATGCTCACCGACAACTGAATCAGCAACAGGAGGCCATTGATGATTATTCGCAGGCGATTGAGTTGAATCCCGAAGATACACGGGCTCATTTTAACCGGGGGGTGGTGCGGGGCAACTTGGGAGATTCGCAAGGGGCCGCCGAAGATTTTTCAGAAGTGCTCAAACGGGATCCCCAGGATGTGGAAGCCTATTTCAATCGAGGAGTGGCGCGGGTCAACCTGTTGGATTTGGCGGGCGCCATCGAAGACTATACGCAAATGCTGCAGTTGGATCCCCGGCAAAGCAAAGGCTACTATCACCGTGGCCTGGCTCGTCAAGGCTTGGGCGACTTGCAGGGCTCTGTACAAGACTTCTCCCAGGCTATCGAACTGAGTGGTCAGGATCCCACTGGTCAAGCTCACCTTTACCTGAATCGGGCCGTTGCCCATATGGGCAGCCAAGCGCTGGAGTTGGTGTTGGCGGATTGTGGACGGGCCATTGACCTTAACCCAGGGCTGTCTCGGGCCTACCTGTATCGAGGTTTGGCTCGTCAAGGCTTGGGGGATCCCGCTGCCGCTTTAGAGGACTTCAACCGGGCCTTGCAGCTGGATCCGCAGGAGTCGAAAGCGTTTTTGAACCGGGGTATTGCCCACCTGGATCTGGGCAACATCGAAGCTGCTCTGGCGGATTTTGGCCAAGCGATTGCCTTGGATCCAGAAGATGCCACCGCCTACAGCAGTCGTGGACGGGTGCACTTGCTCTTGGGGGATCCCGTTGCCGCTCTGCAAGACTACAGTGCGGCCTTGGAGCGGGATCCGGAGAATCCACAGCTTTATTTCAATCGCGGTAACGCCCATTTCGACCGGGAAGAGTGGGCTGCGGCCTGTGAGGATTTTTCGCGGGTGCTCCGGTTAACAGCTCAATCGGAGAGCCCGCGTGGGCCGGAGTTAGAGATCAATGCCCATGTGCGTCGCGGTATGGCGCGGCAACGACAGGGGGATTGGCAGGGGGCCCTATGGGATTTTGACCGGGCACTGGAAGGGGATCCCCATTTGGGGTTGGCTTATCTGCAGCGGGGGCAGGTGCGCACGGCACTAGGAGATGTCCAGGGAGCTGCCCAAGACTACAGCCGTGCTTTAGAGCTGGGGGTAGAACTGAGGCAGGCCCAAGTTTATCGGGACTTGGCGCGGGTGCGGGCTGAGGCAGGGGATCTAGAGGCAGCCTTGGCAGATTTGAACCAGGCCCTACAATTGGAACCGGAGCTTTGGGATCTTTACCGGGAACGAGCAGAGCTGCATCAGCGTTTGGGCCAATGGCAGAATGCGATTGCCGATTACGACACCGTTTTGCAGCAAGAACCGGAGTGTTGGATTGCCTGGTTGGGCCGGGGTATTGCCCATCTGCAGGTGGGTAACTCCGCCTCCGGGATCCAGGATCTGAGCCGAGTTTTACAGCAGGATCCCGACCATGTGGAAGCCTTGTGGCGACGGGGGCAAGCGTTGCTACAGTTGGGCCAATCTCAGGCAGCCCTGCAGGATCTCAGTCGTGCCCTAGAGCGGGATTCGCAGCACACAGAAGCAAGGATGGCCCGTGGTTCCTTATTTTTGCAAATGCGCCAGTATCCGCAAGCAGAATCTGATTTTGACCAAGTGATTCAGCAGCAGCCGGAGCATTTGGAGGCCCATCTGCAGCGGGGGCAAGTTCGACATCACCGCCAAAACCCAACCGGAGCCATTGCCGATCTGGATTGGGTTCTGGAACGGGCTATTCCTGCAGACAGCACAGATGCTACCCATCGCTTCGGGGACAACGGGGTGGTGACCCAAGCCTTGTTGTATCGAGGCCTGGCCCGACAACAGGTGGGGGACTTATCTGGGGCACTGATGGACTTAACGGCGGTGATCCAACGGCAACCGCAGGCTTCCCAGGGATTTGCTCTGCGAGCCACGCTCCAACAGCTCTTGAGAAATGAAGCAGCAGCACTAGAAGATTTGAACCAGGCCTTGAACCATAATCAAGCATGGGGTACGGCCAGCACTGCCCTTGCCTACCGCCAACGGGGTGATTTACACCGTCAGGCCAACAACCTCGAGCAGGCCATTGCCGACTATACCCAAGCTCTAGCCCTGAATCCGCAAGATGCACGCGCCCTCCTGAGCCGTGCCCTACTTTGGGATCGCCAGGGAGACAGTCACAAGGCGATTGAAGACTACACGCAGCTGTTATCCCTGAATCTCAGTGCAGAAGAAATGACCCGGGTACTCAACAATCGAGGCTACGCCTATGCCCAGGTGGGTAATCTGGCAGCAGCGATCCGCGACCATACCCAGGTGATCGAACGGGATCCCCACCAGGTTAAAGCCTACTTCAACCGCGCTTTGGCTCGGTCTGCCAGCGGGGATTTGGAGGGAGCCTGTCAGGATTTTCAAATAGGCTTGAAATTGCAGGGCTATCAGGGGCAAGTATTGTAACGGATCCATTGCTGGCAACCAATCGCCTCCATCCAGTGGCCCTCCAGACACTAGACCTCAGACCTCTTGCATCAATGAGAGAGAAGAGAGATACCAGAGGTCATCTAGCGGATCAGGCAATGACCGACAAGGAAGCCCAATCACTATCCCCACCAGAGGTTAAGCGTCTGACAGGTGTGGGGCGAGAAACGTTTGAGCACATGGTTGCCTACTTGACCCCTCACTGGCAGCGGCAAGGACACAGAGGGGGAGAAAACAAACTGAGTGTTGCTGAGTAGCTCCTAATTTGCCTGGCGAGAGTACCGCACCTACTTTCACATTGCCCAAGATGCACGGATCCATGAATCAACAGTTTGTCGGATTGTCCACAAAGTAGAAAAGCTTTTG
>JAUQVI010000293.1:0-3751 GCA_039794885.1 Thermostichus sp. DG02_5_bins_236 | reverse complement strand
GCGGGTGGGTTTCATCGCTATACGGTCGATGCCACTTGGACAGTGCCCCACTTTGAAAAAATGCTCTACGACAATGGGCAGATTTTGGAGTTCCTCTCAGATTTGTGGGCGTATGGGATCCAGGATGGGGCCATTCAACGGGCGGTCCAGCTCACCATTGGTTGGTTGGTACGGGAGATGACAGACCCGGCAGGGTATTTCTATGCGGCCCAAGATGCGGATAGCTTTGCCAACTCTGAGGACCAGGAGCCGGAAGAAGGGGAATTTTACGTTTGGCGGTGGCAGGAGTTGCAGGATTTGTTGGGGGATGAAGGGTTCCGGGCGCTGCAACAGGCTTTTGATCTGTCACCGGGGGGCAACTTTCCGGATCGGCCAGGATATTTGGTTTTGCAGCGCAAGCAGGGGGGGGAGCTACCGGCTGCTGTAGAGAGTGCTCTTAGGACGCAACTGTTTCAAGCTCGCTATGGCCGGCAAGATGCACGCGAGCCTTTTCCGCCGGCGGTGGATGCCCAAACGGCCCGCCTCCGTGCTTGGCCGGGGCGAATCCCGCCGGTTACCGATACGAAAATGATTGTCTCCTGGAATAGCCTGATGATTTCCGGCTTGGCACGGGCCCATCAGGTGTTTGGCACTGAGGAATACTTGCAATTGGCGCTGCGGGCGGCTCAGTTTATCCTTAACCACCAACGCCACCCGGAAACGGGATCCCTGCTGCGGGTTAACTACAACGGCACGGCTGCCGTTCCGGCCAAGTCGGAAGATTATGCCTTGTTGATCAAGGCCCTGCTGGATCTGCACCAAGCTTGTCTACCGCTGCTGGGGGATCCCTCGGCTGAGTACTGGTTGGAGGCTGCCGTTCAGTTGCAACGGGAAATGAATAGCCAACTGTGGGATCCGGTGGCGGGGGGGTATTTTGTCAGTGATCCCCGCAGTGCCCCCGAACTCCTGGTACGGGAAAAAGAGTTTCAGGACAATGCCACCCCTGCCGCCAATGGGGTTGCCATTGCCAATCTGGCCCGCCTTAGCGCTGTGACGGGGGATCCCGATTATTTGGAGCGGGCGGAAGAAGGCTTAAAAACCTTTGGCCACATGATGAACACCCAACCTCGCTCTTGTCCCAGCCTATTTACGGGGTTGGACTGGTATGCCAATTTGATCAAGGTCACTCTGCCTGCGGAGCACCTCCCCACCCTGTGGCAGAAGTCTTGGCCCACCACTGCCTTTACCCTCCCAACCAAGGCGGATCCCTTGCCGGAAGACGCGGCGGGGTTGGTGTGTTGGGGCACTAAGTGCTTGGCGCCTGCCCAATCTTTGGAGCAGCTGCAATCGCAAATCAGCAAAGGGCAAAACCGGGCTTGATCAAGCAGTCAAGGATCCCTCTACCCCGAAAAACTCAATCCGATAGCTCTGAATCTGCGTGCCGGTTTGTTGCTCCACTTGGGCCAATAACTCAGGGGGCAAATGGACATCCACATCCAAAATGCGGTCGCTATCCATACAATTGACATGGCTGTGGGGATGAGTGCGATTGCCGTAGCGACGTCCTTCCGCTCGATCCAAACACTCGACAACATTATGGCTGGCCAAAGCTTCTAGGTTTTGATAAACAGAAGTGTGGCCGATCGGTTTGCCCTGTTGATTGAGGCGATCGTAAATTTCACGGGCAGAGAGATGCTCGCCACATTGCCACAACAGCTCCAGAATGTAGCGACGCTGTCGGCTCAGACGCAAATTACATTCACGGCAACGATCCAGAGCCGCTTCTAAAGAATCCAGTGGGCGAGGCATGGGGTAACCTCAGGTCATACTAAGTCTGAGATAGGCAATTACCTGTTAGAACTAGACTAACATCGAAACTCAGAGATAAACATACCTTAATATGTCGAAACTTGCCGATGTCTGATTCTCTTGGGGATTGAAGCTCTCACAGAGAAACTATTCTGACTGTTATTAAGACAGCTTTTTCCCGCAGTGGGACGAATGCCTTTACCTACTCCCTGCTGCGCTGATCTGCACAAACTTGCTCACCATCTCTGTTCGATTCGCCAGGTCGGGATCCATTTTCTACAATACCCCTGGAGAGTTGGGGCAATCAGGGCAATGCAACGGCGCAAACTCATGCTGGGTATGTTGGGGTTAGCTAGCGGCAGTGGATTGGCAGGGGCTTATCTAGCCAGTCGGCAGCAGCCTTCTTCTGTATCTCCTACACCGATTCCTTCAGCGCAAGCAACGGGATCCTCGACGATGCCCCCACCCACCCCTGTTCCCACTGCCACGGTGGTAGCCCACCCTGCCGCCCCTAATGGCCTGTTTATTCCCCCCCGCCGAGATCTGCGCCTGTTGGTGATTAGCGACATGAACGCAGCCTATGGTTCAGTGGAGTACGACCCGGAAGTGGATCGCGGCATTGGGCTCATCCCCTATTTTCAGCCGGATATCGTCTTGGGGGGGGGAGATATGGTGGCCGGACAGGATCCCCGCCTTTCCGAAGAACGCATCCGAGCTATGTGGGCGGCCTTTGACCGGCATGTCGCAGGCCCAATTCGAGCCGCAAAACTCCCCTATGGGTTCACTCTGGGTAACCACGATGCCTCCTGTGCCCGTTCCACGCGAGGCGGGTTTCTCTTTCAACAAGAACGGGATCTAGCCCGCGAATTTTGGAATGACCCGGCCCATGACCCGGGGTTGAATTTTGTGGATCGAGGCGATTTTCCCTTCTATTACACCTTCGAGAAAGACGATATTTTCTACCTCACCTGGGATGCCACCTGTAACTTCATCCCCCCGGAACAGATGGAATGGGCGGAGGCAGCCCTGGCAAGCGAACGGGCCCAAGCAGCCAAACTGCGCATTGTCATCGGACATTTGCCCCTCTATGCCATTACCGTTGGGCGTAACGATCCGGGGGAAGTCTTGCTAGAAGCAGATGCCAAACGCGCCCTACTGGAAAAGTACCGCGTCCACACTTACATCAGCGGCCACCATCACGGCTATTACCCTGGCCACAAGGGCAAATTGCAACTGCTCCACTGCGGCATTCTCGGCTCCGGCCCCCGCCCCCTCCTGGATAGCCCGCTCCCCCCTCGCAAGACCCTCACCTTGGTGGATATCGATTTTGCTACACCGAACATCACCTACTACACCACCTATCACATGCGGGATCTGAGCGTGATTGAGCAGGCGGAACTGCCCCGTTTCATCACCGGACATAACGGCTTGGTGCTGCGTCGGGATGTGAATTGGGATGCCCTTAGCCCTGAAGAAATCGCCACCTGTCAAGGTCGGATTGGATCCCTGTGTCGGGACTAGCAGGATCTCAGAACTGTCGTGACGTACCCCTATCACCGTTGGCATTACTTACGGTGCAGGGCTTCCCGCCGAGTGAGCTAAATCCGATCTAAATCCGAAAAAGATTGATAAGCATTCTGGGGATGGTAGAGGTGACACTGTTGCACAATATCTCGCATCAAAGCCCAGGAAAAGCGCCGCTTTTGTAGATGGGATCCCCAATTTTCCTCCAAACTCCGCTGTGCCAAACGCAATCGGTAGGAGGGAATGGCTACCGAAACATGATGGGGAATATGCACATTGATGTCGTGACAGAGAAACTCCACCCAGCGGGGGTAATCACAATGCACAGTGCCGGTCAGTTGGGCGGTGGCGGCATTCCAGCGCTCGGCCGGTTGAAAGGGGATCCCAGCATCGGTGTGGTGAACCAAGGTAAAGGTGCTCATCCAAAAGTGGTAAACCA
>JAUQVI010000292.1:0-3756 GCA_039794885.1 Thermostichus sp. DG02_5_bins_236 | reverse complement strand
CCCTAACCGGTTTGATTCTGATCCCTACGGCAACCGTGCTGCTGAGTTTATTGGCGGATGAACGGCAGGTGTGGGAGCATCTGGCCGGAACGGTGCTGGGGCTTTATGTGCGCAATTCCCTGCTCCTAATGGCAGGGGTAGCCGTCGGGGTGATCCTGGTGGGCAGTGGCACCGCTTGGTTGGTTACCATGTGCCAGTTTCCGGGGCGGGCTTGGCTGGAATGGATGCTGGTGTTGCCGCTGGCCGCCCCCACCTATGTTTTGGCCTATGCCTACACTGATTTTTTGCAGGTCACCGGTGGGTTTCAGATTTGGTTGCGGCGGATTACAGGCTGGGGCATCGGTGACTACTGGTTTCCCAACATTCGTTCCCTCTGGGGGGCGACGCTGCTGCTGATTCTCACCCTTTACCCCTATGTTTACTTGGCAGCGCGGCTGGCTTTTCAGGAGCAATCGCTGGCCTGTCTGGAGGTGAGTCGCTCCTTGGGCTACGGGCCTTGGGCCAGTTTTCGCCGGGTGGCACTTCCTCTGGCTCGCCCGGGAATTGTGGCCGGTACCCTTTTGGCCCTGATGGAAACCCTCAACGATTTTGGCACCGTTAGCTACTTCGGGGTGGATAACTTTACAACGGGCATTTACCGCACTTGGACGGCGCTGGGCAACCCGGTGGCAGCAGCTCAACTTTCTGCTTTGCTGTTGCTGCTGGTGCTGCTGCTAATAGTCGGAGAACAAGCGATGCGGCGACGGGCCCGCTACTATCGCCAGGGCTGCAAACCGACCCCCAGTCGCTACCTGTTGCAAGGTATGCGGGTCGTAGGAGCTTGGCTGGCCTGTGGGATCCCTATTCTCTTGGGGTTCTGTGTGCCGGCTTTGATCCTGCTGAATATGACGCTGCGACAGGGGGAATTAGGGCGTCGCTTCTGGAGCTATGCCCAAAACAGTCTGCTGCTGGCAAGCATCACAGCGATCATTGCTGTACTGGTATCGGTAGTGGTGCTATATGGGTTGCGCATGCAGGGGCTGGGGCGGGTGAAATCCGCCTGGGGTCTACGGCTGGCTGTGCAACTTTCTTCTTTGGGGTACGCACTGCCCGGGGTGGTGATCGCCGTTGGGGTACTGCTTCCCTTGGGACGCCTAGATCAGGGTTTGAGCCATCTGCGGCAGGTCATTTTTCAGCAACCTCCTGGCTTGGTTCTCAGTGGCACCATTACGGCCCTCATTTTTGGCTACCTGGTGCGCTTTTTGGCGGTTTCTCTGGCCACCATTGAAGCCACCTTGATGCGGATCCCACCCAGTTTGGATGAGGCAGCTCGTAGCTTGGGTCGCGGATCGGTGGCAACACTCTGGCGGATCCATCTGCCCCTGATGCGGGGAGGGATCCTGGGGGCGATGATCTTAGTGTTTGTGGATGTGATGAAAGAGCTACCGGCCACAATGGTGTTGCGGCCTTTTAACTTTGACACCTTGGCAGTCCAGACCTACCGTATGGCAGCCGATGAACGTCTAGCAGAAGCAGGGGCACCGGCTCTGGCGATCGTGTTGGTAGGGATCCTGCCTGTCATTTTGCTCAATTCCCGGTTAGGACAGCAACAACGCCACACCTCACGGGTGGATCCGTGAAGCGCTATCTGGGAGAGATTGAGCACACATACCCGGCTATACAATTCGTTAGTGTGCTGCTTCCGGGTTGGCCTCATGCCCGTAGAGGTAACTGAGAATCGAATTTCGCAGGCGATAATACTGGGGATCCTCCAAAATCCGTTCCCGGTCGCGTGGACGAGCAAAAGGAATGGTTACCACTTGCCCGATAGTAGCGGCAGGGCCATTGGTCATGAGCACCAAACGATCTGCCAAAAAGAGGGCCTCATCAATATCATGAGTAATCATCAAAACTGTACAGCGATGTTCATCCCAAATGCGTAATAGCTCCTCCTGAAGTTCCTCCTTGGTAATCGCGTCCAAAGCCCCAAAAGGTTCATCCAAAATCAACACCTCCGGGCGAATCGCCAGGGCACGAGCAATCGCTACCCGCTGCTTCATCCCTCCCGAAATTTGCGGGGGATATTTCTGAGCTGCTTCCCCTAACCCAACCAACTGCAGATGCTCCTCGACAATTTGATACTTTTCCGATTGGCTTTTCTGGGGAAATACTGCTTGAACTGCCAGGTAAACATTTTCAAAAACCGTCAGCCAAGGCAAGAGGGCATAGCCCTGAAATACCACCATCCGATCCGGACCAGGGGTTTTAATAGGCTGTCCTTTCAATTTTACAAAGCCACTGGTGGGCTGAGCAAACCCAGAAACCATATTAAGTAAGGTGGTTTTACCACAGCCGGAATGTCCGATCAAACAGACAAACTCTCCCTCTTGAATGTTCAGGTTAATATCCCGCAGAACAGGATAGTCACCTTTAGGAGTAGAGTAAGTCTTACTGAGATTCTCAATGTGTAAATAAGGTTTTGTATCGATTTGAATTTTGGCAGCAGCGGTCAAGAGAGTTGTCATTTTCAAGGCTCCAACTTGGGTTTTTAAGAGGATCTGGTGAAATGAGGGGTATGCCGAATATCTAAAGCAACACGGGACGACGATCCAAAGCCACCTCTGCCATGTAGATGTCGTGTTTGATCGCTAGGTTATTCAGGTAAGCTACCGGATCCTCACCCTGAAACGGGATCCCATCAAACAATTGAATTGGTTGCCGCTGGTAGGAAACATCAATTCCCAATTCACGGGCTGCTGTACTAAAAACTCCCACTTGACAGACCCGCTCTAGGATCTCCACCCAGTTGCGGGGGAAGGGCAAATCCCCCCAACGGGCCATTTGGGTCATCATCCAGAGATGCTCCGTGCGGCTAGGGCGGTTACCAGCCCCCAAAAAGAATTGATGGTGCGCATATTCCCGCATCGGAGTATCCAGATCACAGGTGATGCGATGGGGATCCCCCAGATGGATGTAGCTTTTGTCGGTGCTTAGGTAGGCACGCTGACCGAGGAGCTCGCGAATTTCCTCTTGGTGAGCCGGATCCTCACAGTAGCCACAGGCCTCTAACAGAGCTTTCACCAAAGCAATATGGGTATTTGGATAAGCCTTGGCCCAGTCCTCCCGCACCCCCAATACCTTGCCAGGGTGACCCAGCCAAATTTCCAAATCTGTGGCAACTGTAAAGCCACTACCTTCCAAGGCCGCCCGCAAATTCCAGGGTTCCCCCACACAGTAGCCATCAATGTTGCCCGCCGTTAGATTGGCTACCATTTGAGCCGGAGGTAAAGTTTTTAAGGTTACGTCGCGGTCGGGGTGGATCCCGCCTGCTGCCAGCCAGTAGCGCAACAACAGGTTGTGCATGGAACTAGGATGGACCACTCCAAAGGTGAGTTGCTGGCTGGGGCTATCCAGAATATGAGCTTTCAACTGACCAAGGGTGTGGATCCCTTGCTCATAAAACCGCTTGTGCAGAGTAATGGCGTTGCCGTTGCGGGTTAGGGTGAGCGCCGTCACCACCGGCTGTGGCGGATTGTCCCCTCCACCTAAGGACATCCATACCGGCATGCCAGCAGGCATTTGGGCCGCATCCAAATAGCCCCCGCTGATGCCATCTTGGATCCCTCGCCAACTGGTTTCCCGCACCAAGTTGACTTCCTCTAAGCCATGTTTGGCAAAGAAGCCCTTCTCCTGAGCCACCACCAAAGGAGCACAAGCCGTCAAGGGCACAAAACCAATATCTAAGTTGATTTTTTCTAGGCCGTGCCTAGCAATCAC
>JAUQVI010000291.1:0-3791 GCA_039794885.1 Thermostichus sp. DG02_5_bins_236 | reverse complement strand
CATTGGTGTTGTCAAACCGCCGCACCCCAGCTTCCGTATCGTTGGGGTCGTTAGCAGGCCAGTTGTTGCCTCTGCTTACCAAAGCCTGGTTGAGGAAGGAGGTATTGGCTCCCAAGTTTGGCCCTGTGCAGCCATAGTATTGGTTGCGCCGGGGAGAAGAGGCCCGGCCATCTTGATAATCTCGGTTGGCTACAAAGCTGCCCCCTCCGCCATTCAGGGTGCCATCTTGAATAAATCCATCTTCAATGCTGCCATCACAGAAGTTTGCCGAGAGGATATTTACCGAGTCACCCAATACATCCGTTGCTCGCCATAAATCCCCTACAGCACGGGCAAAGCGGTCGTCCTCTTCAGTGCGGAAGCGATCATAGAAATTGCTATATAGCCCATCCCCTCCAAAGTCTAGCAGCGTGGTAAACTCTTCCAGTCGTTGGCCTCCGGCTGTTTGATGCAGGTTAAAATCACCCTGAATGTAAACCGGGTTATCGGAGATAAAAGATAAACCAAAGACTGCTTCATCAGGATCTAAGCCACCTCTGCGTAGAACAGCGCCATTGCGCAGACGGAACCCAAAGGGCCGACGATCCGGATCAGCATAGTAATCGATGGGCTTTGGACTTAACCCTGTATTCTCGGGAGCTACGTTTGATACTGGAGGATCCCAAACTGTTTGACCATTAACCACGCCTCGGTTGGGTTGTCCAGCATTCATCACACCGGCATTACCCAACTCACCGTTAGCCGTACTTCCCTGCCAACTTGTCAGATAGCCCCCAAATCCTCCCAAGGCGGGTCGGGCAATCGCATCCTCCCGCACAGCATCTTCTCGAAAAGCATAGAAAATGCCACCTTCTCGCTCTGGATCCCCAGCAACTTGGATCCCGGAGGGTAGCCAGGTATCTCCACCTATCAAACCATTGGATTGACCGCTAACGTTATTCGTAATCAAAGCCAAGTCAATGTTCAAGTTGCGAACCGCCATCGCCTCCCGGCCATCGTAAAAGACGGAATCCTTGAAAGGTACGCGATGACATTGGGTACCAATCCGGATCAGATCAAACTGGTTGCTGTTGGGGCCAGGATCAATTCCAGCGGATCCAGCAGGACAATTCTGTTGTGCATGGGGCAAAGCCCAGTTGCCGATACCAGAGCGAGGAGCCAACGCCACCTGAGCCAAATCAGTTACAGCCAGGTAGTTCACGGTAGCCGGCAAGAAGCTATAAGCCGCCCGACGCTGCTGTTCTAGAGCATCCGTTTGATTAAAGCTAGCCGTCGGGAAAATATAGCGTAACGGCAGATAAAAGCGGTGACTGCCGTCGTTGATGGGCAATCCATCACGGCTATCGTTGATTTCAGCCAATAGCCGTTGAGCAGGGCCATTTCCAGCAGCGGCGGCATTTTGAATGCGAATAATGTTATCCGCCAGCATTCCCAACATACAGCCAGCTGTCTGAACCGTTGACTGATCGGCCGGACTCAAGTTGGCATAGGCCACCCCACTATCAATAATCCGCCGTAACTCTGAGAAGTTTCCAAAAGCTGTCATGAAGGGATCCGGATGAATCCGGCCCGGCTCTTGCGTGGGAGGAAAGGCTCCTTGGGGATCCCCGGCAAAATTGGCCAAGTTGGTGAGGGCATTCCAAAGAGGCGTACCAGATGCAAGACGAGCCTCCATTGGAGCTGGATCATATTCCCAGGTATTTGTGCCCTGCCCAGTAAAGAAGTTAATCCCCAACTCGTTGGCTTGGTTACCTGTCGGGAATGTAGAAGCGCGACGCAGGCTATCGACTGAACCAGGATGTGCCACAGTTGCTAAGCAGGCAACTGGGAAGCGTCCCTGATTTTGGCTGTAGTGATAAACCGCAGTGGCCTGAACGGCTGCCGGGTTATCGCGCAGGGTAAGGCGTTGGCGCGCCTCGTTGCTGATGTAAATAGGCTGCAGATTGCTTGGATCATCAGCATTAGCAGGGGCAGGCACCAAAGGTAAAGGCAAGGAGTCTGTCCGAGTCAGCTCCAAGCGTTGCCCCACGATCACCCTTAAACCTTCTTGGCGAGAACGGCGTTCCCAATAACCATCTAACCCCACTTCCGACAAGGCCCCTGGCGGCGGCTCATCTGTGGTCAGGGATTCCCCTTGGTTATTGACTGCTCCTCCTCCAATTAGGGCACCAGCAGTTTGCCCAAAGGTTTCAGCAAAGGTGGGTACATCACAACCGGTAACCGGATCCGGCGTGGTGGGAGGACGATCGTAGCTGGCTTTGGGGCCAAAGCGGTTGTCTGCTCGATAGACATCATCCACATAGGGAGGACAAACCTGGCCCTGCCCGGAGCTGAACCCCCCCGCTTCTACTCGCCCCGGATCCCCGGCTGCAGGAGATCTTTTAGAGTTGACAGGAGAGATGCTCCAACCTGCTGAATCCGCAGCATAAGCACCCCGGGTGCGGCTACGCCCAAACAGCTGCAACTCCAAGGGATCCAGAGCAACATTTTCCGGGATGACACCATTAACGACAGAGTCGAAGTTCGCATTATTCAAACGGGGGAAGAAGCTGGGTGCAACATCCGCAGTACCGGAGTGAGCATCAAAACGGATATTTTCACTTTCTCCATCATTTGCGCCGAAACCAATTGCTCCAGCCACCAATTCTCCAAAGGTTTTAATTTCGGAGCTGTCTACAGGCATGTAGAAACAGGACTCCTGCGAACTGATTGTAAAGGCCCGAAATAGGGTGGTGTTGCTGTATCTAAAGAATAAACTTCCTCCAGCATAAATAGCCCCGTTCCAGTTGTAGCCTGGAGTGTTGTAGAACTCCATGTCACCACGGCTAAATGCACCCCATTTGTTGAGTACATCTCGCCGCCGATCCTGCTGAAATTGCAAGGCCGAGATGGCACGGGTGGTGGAGTCGGCCCCTTGAATCGGGAGAGTAACTGCGTAAACTTGAAAGGGCTTATAGAGGGCAGAGCCAACTTGGAACCAGTCCCCGACGTTTGGATTAATGGTCTGAGCAGCTGGGTTATCCGTGCAACCCTTTAGGGCTGTGCCCTGCAAAGGCCCACTGCGAATCATCAGGCGATGTGCTCGCTCAGTGTCGGTGATGTTTTCTTCAAAGTCGTTTCCGGCAGCTCGACGAGTATTGAGAATCGTATAAACCGTAACCGAATCGTTGGTGCCATTGTTATCAGTATCGACCAGAAACCACCAAGCGGGTGCTTGCACAGGCCGATCTAGAAACTGCCCAGGATTTTGGGGGTCTGGTATTTGAAAGTTGGTATTGATGACAAACTGGGTTTCATCCGGCAAGATGTATGGGTTGTCAGGATTAGCAGGGATAAATCCACCATCATTAATCAGAGCTGAGGACAACTGAGCATCTGTGGGAGCACTGTTGGGAAGACGGGGATCCCGCACCAGAAAATCAATTTTGGCCCTGGCCCGGTCAATGGCGGTATTCAGCTGGCGGCTAATGGTTTGGCCAGCTCGTTCCACCTGGGTTTGCACACTGCGCTGGGTGGAGCGGGTGAGCAGGCCAACGGTAACCAAACTCAGCACCAGCACAATTAAAATCGCAATCGGCAAGACAAAGCCGCGCTGGCGAATTTTTGATTGATCCACCCGCGTCTTCAAAGATCCGATCAACCGCAGGGTGAGCTTGAGCAGCAAGGTGGAAGGAGAAGGCATGGCCGTATCTCAGATGACGGAAAGGGGGAAGGCACCTAAAACAAGGGATCCCCTGCCAAGATGCCAAACTAGCAACAGTATGCAGGTGATTATTGCCACCAGGCATCCC
>JAUQVI010000290.1:0-3847 GCA_039794885.1 Thermostichus sp. DG02_5_bins_236 | reverse complement strand
GCTTCTGCTTTGGGAGGGACTGTAAGACCAAAGGGAGGAAGGCGCAAGTCTACCCTCTCGGAGGCAAGTCCCGATGAACAAAGAAGCCCGCGCTCTATTGCGTAGCAATGAGCGTCGGGTACTTCACCGTCGTCTACAACTCCGCCCGCATCGCCCTGTCGGAGCGCAGTCGCGAGCTGGCCAGCCTGCGCATCATTGGCTTTAGCCGCCATGAAATCAGCGTCATTTTATTGGGGGAACAGAGCCTGCTAGTGCTGGCCGGGATCCCAGTGGGTTGGCTGCTAGGCTTTGGCTTGAGTGCCTCGGTGGCCAAAGCCTATGTCTCTGAGCTGTATCGGATCCCGTTGGTGATCCATCGATCCACCTATGCTACCGTCGGCCTGGTGGTGTTGGTGGCTGCAGTCCTGTCCGGGATCCTAATTCGCCGTCAACTGAATCGCTTAGATCTAATCGCGGTGTTGAAGACACGAGAGTAGCTCCCCAGCGCATCCTGATTTTGTTGCAACTATATTTCAATTGATAACTTTTTCTTAATAAGTGATTTCGATTCTTGAGAGCTCATTTTACTTTGTTACATGTAGAGCGTTCCGATCAAGAAGCTTATGAGCCTCATCGCCCAAGTTATCGCTCAGTCAGATGCTGCTGAACGCTTCCTCAGCAGTGCCGAAATTGCCAAATTAGAAGATTTCTTTAGCAAAGGTCAAATCCGGATCCGAGCTGCTCAAAAATTGGCGGATAACGAGCAAAAAATTGTTCAGGAAGGCAGCAAACGCTTTTGGGCAAAATGTCCCAACACCCCCAGCAACAAAGGAAATCCTCAAAAAACGGCCCTGTGCCAGCGGGATCAGGGTTGGTACGTCCGTCTAGTCAGCTACTGCGTTCTGGCGGGCAACGAAAAACCTTTAGACGATATCGGTCTGAATGGAATGCGTGAAATGTATCTATCTCTGGGTGTTCCTCTGCCGAACTTGCGGGTAGCGATGGGCTGTCTTAAGGACGTAGCGGCTGATGTCCTTTCTTCTGAGGAGATGGCTGTGGCTGCTCCCTATTTTGATCGTCTCGTCCGTGCTTTCTGAGTGGACGACTCAATTCCTTAACAGCTAGTCCCACAGAAAAACACTCTCTTTGTTAGCTGATACAGTTATTCTCCAAGGAAAACCCATGAAAGATACCATCACTTCCATAATCAATCCTGCTGATGAGAAAGGGTCCTACTTAGATGCTTCAGCATTGGATCAATTGAATCGCTACTTTCAGAGCGGCAGTATGCGCGTCAAGGCGGCCAAAACCATCAGTTCCAGTGCCAGCAGCATTATCAGCAAAACGGTTGCTAGCAGCTTGCTCTACGGAGATATCACCCTGCCTGGGGGCAACATGTACCCCACCCGTCGTTATGCTGCCTGTCTGCGGGATTTGACCTATTTCTTGCGCTATGCCACCTATGCCATGTTGGCGGCTGATGTCTCCATCTTGGATGAACGGGTGCTGAATGGCCTCAAAGAAACCTACATCACACTGGGGGTTCCTATCGACCGAGTAATCGAAGCGCTCAATACCATGAAGGACGTTCTGACAGACAGTGTTGGAACTGAAGCTGGCCAAGAATTGGGAGTGTATCTAGATCACATCATTGCTGGCTTGAGCTGAAGGTTTCCCATTTTTAGTGCCCCTCCTTATCAACCTATCGTGCTATGCCTACGGCACCCTGTTGCTAGGAACAACCTACGGTCTACGCAACGCTGTCTCAACAGCGGGAACTGCAGACATGGAGTTTCATGGAAGGGGCCTTGGCCCTCTCAACAGGAATTGCTACAAAAGCAGGATCCTTAGGAGAGGCATTAGTGACAATCTCCATCTATTCTCGATGGATGAAATCCAAGAGAAAAGAAAAGGAGCTAAAGAGAAAAGGACTTAGCTATGAACGCTACAATGACACATCCTTCAGGTCATCCCTGGTGGGCAGGCAATGCTCGACTTGTTGACCTCTCCAATACTTTTGTCGTGGCCCATGTAGCCCAAGCGGCCCTGATTATGGCCTGGGCGGGTGGCTTCACCTTGTTCGAGGTGGCCAAGTTTTCGCCTGCTCTGCCGATGTATGAGCAGGGGTTGATTTTGTTGCCCCATTTAGCCACGCTGGGATGGGGAGTTGGTGCTGCTGGCCAAATTGTCGATACGTTCCCCTTCGTTGCCGTTGGTTGTATTCATCTCGTAGCAGCTGGAGTGCTGGCTGGAGGAGCTTATTTTCACCAAACCAAACTGCCTCCTGACTTAAGTATGGAGTTTGGCAAAGCTGCCAAGTTTCACTTTGCCTGGGATGATGCCAAAACGTTGGGGATGATTTTGGGGCACCACCTCTTGGTCTTGAGCTTAGGAGCCTTATTGTTGGTGGCCAAGGCTATGTTTTTGGGTGGGTTGTACGATGCCACAGTCGATCAGGTGCGGCTGGTGAGCCACCCCACGCTTGACTTTGCTACCCTTTTTGACTATCGCACCCATCTTTTTGATGTTAACAACTTGGAAGATTTAGTGGGAGGTCATTTGTACGTGGCGGCTCTCCTCATTTTGGGAGGAGTATGGCATATCTTGGTACCCCCTTTTAGTTGGGTCAAAGCTCACTTTTTGTTCAATGCCGACGGGATCCTAAGTTACTCCCTGTTTGGCATTGCATTGGCCGGTTTTGCGGCCTCTTATTACTGTGGGTTTAATGAGCTGGCTTATCCAGAAGTGTTTTATGGGCCAACATTGCAGCTCAAATCCGCTTTTACTCCCTTCTATTTTGATCCTACTCAAACGGAACCCTGGGCCTATTCATCCCGAGTGTGGCTGGCCAACGCTCACTTTTATTTGGCCTTCTTTTTCTTACAGGGATCCCTGTGGCATTTTCAGCGGGCTATGGGCTTTGACTGGGCAAAGCTTTTTCAAGCCTGGCAACAGGGGCGGCAGGAAGCGGGTTTATCTCAGTTTGTTTATCAAACTGTGGTGGAGATCCATCCCCAGGCCACACCTGAGGTTTGCTACGAGCCAGCCTTTGCAACTCCGGCTTCCTTGGCTCCTCAGAAGGATCAAAATTACACCTACCAGCCACCCCAGAAAGATCCTAGTTCTCCTTTGATTGTGCTTAATGGTGTGCGAAATACTCTTTATCAGGTTGCCTATCATCTCAACCCCAGCCTGTTTTATGAGGTGTCGAGTACTTCTTCTACCTTCAAGAAAGCACCGCTGCAGATGGGATATGGATCCCCAAAGGGCCAGACCAATCATGCAGAACATTTTCGCTCTCTACCCAGCACCTTTTACGAATTGAGTAAGGCTCAGGTCAATTAGTCAGATATCCATTTTAATTGTGGATATTTGTAGAACAATTATCTCTAGAGAAAGCTAAGGCTTTCTCTTTTTTTACAGAATAGACCTCTTGCACAAATCAACAAGAGGGTAAGGGCGACAAGGTGAGCTCATAGTTGTGAATGCCAGCAATGACATTCAACCTCAGTTTCAATCCTTGCCTCCGATTGCGATAGCGACTGCCAATGATCCGCCATACTTTTAAGCGTCGATGCACAGGCTCACCTCTGATGCGCCGACTCGCTAGTTGCTGATTTTCTTACTTTTGCTCCATTGTCAGCTCTCTACCTCGTGGCTTTCGATGGGGAATCTTGCTCTTGCCATATACTCTTTGTCTACCAAAACTTCTATTTGTTCTTCAATTCGTGTCTTGCTTTCCTTGAAAAGCCTAAAATCATGTCGTCTCCCTTTCCCAAAACTTGTGCAAATTATCTGCCCGCTTCCCTGCTCAACTCTCACCTGATCTTTTAGTGTGTGATACTTGTGCTTGCCGCTGTAGTAATCG
>JAUQVI010000289.1:0-3867 GCA_039794885.1 Thermostichus sp. DG02_5_bins_236 | reverse complement strand
GGATCCACCAACAGCAACCCTTGAAAATCGGCATCTGGCCAACGATCTTTTTGCAAGACCGGCTTGTGCAGTTGCAAAGTCCGTTGTAGCCAAGGAATTTCTTCCCCGAGAATTTGAGCCTGCACAGCAGCAGGGGCACAAAGGAGAGTGGCCGTAGGCCACATCAGAGCTGGGAGTAAGTAGCTAAGACGATGTTGGCCGCCGCTAGGCACCTGCATCAAGGCGCTACGGCCTAGCCGCAACCCCCGCGCCACCATACGAGCCATCGTCAATTGATGAGGCCACAAGGCTTCCGGGGATTGCCGCAAAAGTTGCCGCAACTGTTGATGGACTTCAACCTCGATCACAATAGATGGGCCGCGCTACAGGCAACGGAGTGAACTAGCCTATTCTAGGTTAAGCAGCAGTTACAAGGCTTTTGGAAGAGGGATTTGACCCAGTAGGTGACAAGTGTACCGCCGGGCAGAGGCAAGCCAGCAGAGCCGGGGAGAGTAGCTCAGCTTAGGATTAACCCCTGGGCTTTTCCGGTGAAATCAGCCCACGAAAGTTGGGGCAAGCCTAGTGGTGCCTACCCCCACTCGCGTCAGCAGGACGGAGTCCTTGGTAACTCAAGTGTGGCTCAATGCCGTGCCTGAACGCCGTAGGAATCTGCGAGGCCGGGGAGAATGTCAGTGATCAACTCTCTAGCCTCCAGTGGGAATCTGTTCTTCCACCCAATCAACCTTCTGTGGGAATAAATAAATGCAGACGATACTGAATGACAGTACCGAACAGTAACCGTACCGATCACTGTGGATTGGGGGTGAACCATGTCTGCCACACATATCGCACAGCTAAGAAAGGATGGGGCCGGATCCCTATTGTTGGACTGCTCTGAGTGGGGTCGCCTGCATATGAAGGGATCCCCGGGAGTGGAGTACCTGCATAATCAAAGCACCCAGGATCTGAAAGCCCTCAGAGCTGGTCAGGGAACCGAGACCGTCTTTGTGACCCCCACCGCCGGGATCCTGGATTTAACCACCGTGTATGTGGACGAGGCAGAATGCTGGATCTGGACTTCCCCGCAGCGGCGCGCTGCTCTGCTTCAAAGTTTGGGGCGGATGCTACCTTTCATCAGGGGAGCAGAGTTAGCGGATGAAACCGAACAGACCTTTGGGTTGCTGTTGATAGGCAGCGAAAGTGAGCAGATATTGCAAGATTTGCTGGGTTCGGAGCACCTACCAGCAGAACACCATGAACACCGACAGGTGGAGATCCAAGGGATCCCAGTTCGCCTGGCTCGTGGCACCGGCTTGATGCAACCGGGCTTTACCCTTTGGGGCAAACTGAGCCAAAGGATGCCACTTCAAGAGTGTTTGCTGCAAGCCAGAGCAGAATTGGGAGGAGCTGAGCAGTGGGAAGTCTTACGCCTAGAAGCAGGCCGCCCGGTCGCAGACCGAGAACTCACCACCGATTACAACCCCCTGGAAGCCGGACTTTGGCGGGCCATTTCCCTCTCCAAAGGCTGTTATATCGGCCAGGAAGTGTTGGCTAAGCAGGTTACCTACAAGCGAATTCGACAAACCCTCTGGGGCATCCATTTAAGTGGAATGGCAGAACCCGGCTCGGAAATTTGGCACGGAGAGGAGAAGATTGGCTTCCTGACCAGTTCAGGCTTAACCCCAAAAGGTTACCTAGGCTTGGGATACATTCGCACCAAGTTTGAACCCAAAGAGGGCTTAGAAGTTCAGGCTGATCGGGTGCAAGGAACTTTAATCAGGATGCCGTTTTTAACCTATCCGCCTTCTGTTTAGAGTCGAAAGTGTTGGTGAAAGCGGGGATCCCGGCGATCTTTCTTCTTTAGGTTACAGGTTCGACAAAGAGTTTGCAGGTTACTGATGTCGTTGCTCCCTCCATGAGCTACGGGAATGATATGGTCAACCTGAAGCTGAGTCTGTGAAGCAGTTTTCCCACAACTCAAACAGCGAAATCCATCTCTTCGCAAGACGTACTCTCGTACAGTTGCAGGGATAACCATTCTCTGTCCAACACGTTTCTCTTCCATATCATTGCTGTTCTATAACACGCAGGTCATCTAGAAGGGATCCCCTTCCCAAGATATCCTCTTGCTCTAAGGATTCTGGGTCATCTGGGCAAAACTCAACCGTTACTTCTATCTTCACTCGCACTCGCCCACTCTGCCAGTCCTTTGTTTTCGGTGCAAGGACAGAGCAAGGGATCCCCTCCTGGTTAACCCAGTTGGCCTTACTCTTGGGTTCAGGCTCCACCCAGAAGTGTTGAATTCTGAAACAAGACTTAATGTTTCAAGAGACAAGAAGCTCTGGCTGCCAATCCAAGCTCCAATCGACGATAGAACACGGCCGACTCAGTTCCCGTTGCAAATATCCCAACTTATCTAACAGCTTCCTCCCAAAGCATGCAGGAATATCCACTAGCTCTAATATTAAATACCCACTCAATACCATGTATATCTGGTTCATCACTCCATTCACACTCTTTGTGATCAACCACTCTAACGATCAGTGCATCTTCCACAAGTTCTCAATCCGCCATCGCTGTCGATACAACTCAGCCACTTCTTCGTCTGTTAAACTCCTTAAATTTGCCCCTAGCTGAAACTCTACCTTACTCAGAAGATTACAAAAATAAACCACCCGATATCTGTCCTGATTCAGCTCTGTTCTCACATTGTTCTTGATGTGTACAACAAATCTTTTATTCCCTTCACATCGCTCATCAATCAATCTCCAGCTCGCAAACCCTCTATCCATTATCGCTACCGCATTCTCAGGAATCAGGTCTATCACTTCCTCCCGAAAACTTAAGTCGTGTCTCTCCCCAAAAGCGAGCACTGCTGCGCTGGTTAAGTTCTCCGTCAGGCTGAACCCATTCAGCAGTTTCACCTGATGGTATCCCTCTTGCCAAAAGAGCTTACTCGTTAATGATATGACTGTCGAATCTACAGGAAACAGCACGGTCGCCAAGCTGTCGTGCTTCCGCTTTACTCTCAAGATTAAATCTCTGTAAATCTTGGCAAAGCACTCACTGCCTCACGTTTTATTTGCTTTGGAAAAGGTGGATATATCTACCTGTATTCCTGACTGGTTAAGCCGATAGAACAAGGCTCTCATGCTGTTCAAGCCGGCATCCAAAATATAGGTCAACCAGATTTTGAAGAACAACTAGGAGTTGAAGACAGGATAGCGGCAAGGGCTGAGGTGTTTGAGAATGGAGTTAACAATCGCTGCGAAGGTGCCAGAGTATGTTGTCACTTTTGATGTCTTCTCAGGGAAGGATACGAGATTTCTTCTCTTTTTTCTACCCTCTCAAACTGTTGTTCAATACTTCTGTTGCTGATACAAACTGATAATCGAAGCCTCTTTTATTTTCAAGTGTAGATTCCTACACTATGATTAGAATCTCTTAGTTGATCTTCTGAATCGGCGCGATCCGCGGATCCAAGATCTTTTGCTGACCGATGCTAGGGAACTTAACGGCAATCGTCACCCGTCCGCCGCTGCCAAAGACATGGGTAATCTGCCCCTGCCCGAACTGGGGATGCTCCAGGCGATCCCCTACCGACCACTGCTGCGGGTAAGAGTTTCGTGTTGCTGGCTGTGCTTTGGGCATAGCAGAGATAGGGAGGGTATTGCCGCGAGAGAGTTGACGGGGAATGACACCCGGTTTGTCCAATTCGATTAACTCTTTGGGCAGCTCACTTAAAAATAAAGAAGGGATAGCAACTTCTCGGTTGCCATACAAGCGTCGTTCAGTAGCGTAGCTAATGAACAATTGCTCTTGGGCCCGGGTGATACCTACGTAACAAAGTCGGCGTTCTTCTTCCAAAGCAGCTGGATCCTCTAAAGC
>JAUQVI010000288.1:0-3924 GCA_039794885.1 Thermostichus sp. DG02_5_bins_236 | reverse complement strand
AGCTATCGACAGCTGGCGGTTTCTCCCATGAACCAGCGCCTAGTTGGACAATTGATTGGCAACCGCTACCGGCTGACCTACCACGTCAGCGAGGGCGGCTATGGCAATGTGTTCAAAGCTGTGGATACCCAACTGGATGATGAATTGGTGGCTGTGAAGTTGTTGCGTCCGCCTCCCCCCGACATGGGGCCGGAGTATTATCAGCAACTCCAGCAACGCTTCATGGATGAGGCCCGAGTGAGTGCTCTGTTGGGGGAACATCCCAACATTGTGCAGGTGCGCTCCTACGGAATGTACCAGAACCAGCCTTATCTGGTGATGGAGTACTTGAATGCCAAACCCTACAGTGGTCAGGGCTTGGACTGTGTCTTAACGCGAGAAGGCCCCCTACACCCGCTTCGGGTAGTGAACTTAGCCCTACAGATTTGTTCAGCCCTCAACCATGCCCACAACTTTCAAATGGACTTGGGCAAACACTCCATCCAGGGGGTGATTCACCGGGATATCAAACCCAGCAATATCTTTGTGCAGAAGGGGTTGGATGGAAAGGAGCGCATCAAAATCCTCGACTTTGGCATCTCCAAATTGATGGGGGAAACCGCTCGCGGTCTGACCCAAACCGGCTACTTTCTGGGCACGATGGTCTATGCTTCCCCGGAGCAAATGCGTGGAGAAAAACTGGATGCCCGCTCTGATATTTATTCACTGGGGTTGCTGCTGTACGAATTGTTGACTGGAGTACTGCCCTTTGAGCCGGATACCGACAGTTTACAGGGCTGGTACCACGTCCACAATTTCCAGAAACCCCGACCTTTTCGGGAACATAAGCTGCCCCATCGCATTCCTGATGCACTGGAAAAGGTGATTTTTAGTTGCTTGGAAAAAGATCCGGCCCTCAGACCGCCCAACATGCAGGTAGTCAGCCAGCAGTTACGGGCTGTTTACAGCGATAAAGTTCCCTCGCCCAGCGCTCCGGCTCGCTCTGCTCCACCGCAAAGTAATCGACCGCAACGGATCCCGACCGGATTTGGCCAACAGGCTACCCAACAGCCGATGGGTCGGGTCACCCCCAAACTGCAAATCGATGAGGGGGATCTACAGCGGGCAGTGCATTTAATCGAAGAAGGGGAGTACAAAGTGGCGGTGCATCTCCTAAACGAGATGATCTCCCTGGCCCCCAACGAAGCTCGCTACTACCTTTACCGCGCTCTGGCCCACCAGCGACAGGGGCATTGGGGACTGGCCCAAATGGACTATCAGGGGGTGTTGCGGCTAGAACCGGACAATCTCTCGGCAGAACAGGGCCTGCAGGAGGTGGAACAGCAAGTCGGACAGGAATATTTCAACAGCAAGTCGGGATCCCGTATTCTCAATACGCCGCGCTTGAGCAAAGGGTTGGCTTTGGGTTGGCTGGCAGCTAATTTTGCTGCAGCTGCGTTCGGTTATCTGGGGGTGGGAGCCTTGATCCCGCTCCTGGGATCCCTGGAAACACTGGCCAGTGGTTTGGCTGGCGCTGGGATCGGCTTGGTGATGGGTTTGCTGCAGTGGGTGGTGTTGCGACGACGGGTCTCTCCCTGGTGGATAGGTGCAACTGTATTGGGAACGGCCTTGGGTTGGGTTGGAGCTGAGTTTTTGGCCCCGCTCCTGGGACTGAATATCCTCGACTGGATTGTGGTGGATCCCTTGCCTCAAGGTACTGTGCTGGCGATGAGCAGTGTATCGCGTGGTTTGCTAGTCGGGATCGGGGTGGGTGGATTACAGTGGGCGTTGCTGTCTCAGCACTGGAAGGGCACCTGGGCCTGGATCTTGGCCACAATTGCAGAAGGGGGGCTATCGGCATTACTGCTGGGTTGGCTATTGTCTGGTCTTGGGCTCAACAGTTGGGTGGTGTTGGGGATTGGTCTACTGGCCAATACACGTCCCCTCAGTGCAATTATGCTGTTGAATTTGCGGCGAATCCCTGTTGCTCAACGCAAGAAAACTCAAAATACAGCCGCCAAGTCCAACTCAGATCCCACTCAAAACAATCGCCGACCCAAGTAGAATCTTGACTGCCTGAGTCTAGACTCAACAGAGACTTGAGACACTCTAAAAAACAAAAAGACCCTCATCCGAGAGCCTTTTTGGAGATTCTATTGCGCCGTTTTACCGCGGTTTTCGACCTGGAAGATCCAGTTTAGAATATCGGGGATGATTCTTGATAGTTTCCAAACCGAGTTTGGCCTACTGCTCTCACATCCACAACCCATCCTAATCGTCGAAAGGTATAGATCAGAAAAACATAACGGCAGTCACCAACGCCACAGAATCCTTTACTGATCATACCTCATTCCTCCATCTGTCAAAGACGGGATCCCTCAGGAATGGATTCAAGGATCCCATCGACCATTCGGGCTAGGATGAGTGGGAGTGTAACCCGTTCCCGACAATGCTCGACTCTTTGCTGGACAACATCTATGGCGCTTGGTTCATGCCTGAGCGTACTTTTCGGGCACTGCGGGAACAGCCCGTTCTTTGGCAAGCTTTTGTGGTAGTGGGGTTGCTGAACAGTCTGGATGCCATTCGCCGTACCGGAGCAGGTTTACCAGGAATGATGCTGGCTGTGTTGATGGGGACCTTGGGCTGGGTTACCTTGACAGCTTTGTTGCAGTTGTTGGCCTTTTGTTTTGGACGATCTGCTCCCTCTTTTGCGGCACTGCTCTGTCTGACAGGGTTTGCCGGTTTGCCCTGGCTTTTGTTAGGGCCAGCTCAATCTTTGGGAGGTGTGGCGGGATCCCTTTTGGGTTTAGCAGCTTTGTTGTGGTTTGTGGTTTGGCAGGTACGGGCGGCGGCGGTAGCGCTAGATCTAGAGTGGTGGCGCTTGGTGGGCTTGATCCCGTTGACTTTTCTAGGGGGAATCTTAGCCTTGAGCTGGTTGACCAGCGGCATTGTGACTTTGGCCTCCTTGAGCTAGGAGGGCATGCTCCGGGGGATACGCGGCCCATCACCCACCCCAGTTCACCTTTGCACCATAACCGATCAACTTTCCCCAGTTTTGCTGCGCTAAGAGTGCTCGTCTTTGCCATTTAATTAAGTGTCATCCACCACAATCCATCAGCCTTGAGCACTGGAGCAAGGGCAATTCTCTCCTAGAGAGACTTCGCCAATACTTCAGATTCAGGCGGATCTAACCTCGTCTTATTGCGAAGCTGTTCAACAAGATTAAGTAACTGCAATCAGTGTCTCTTAAATCACTTCATTACTTACACCATGATGCTTTAAACTCGCAATCGATGCAGATACCTTATCGCCTTCTAGACACTCCAAGTCTGCTCGTAAGCCTTGCCCAATATAAGCACGCACTAATCTGCTTCAAATCCTCAATCACATCCTCGGGCATACCAATCGTAATCATTGTCATGGAACATTCCTATCCAACCGTTTTTTCAACGCCTCAGATTTCATAAAATGCCCACTCCCTGCGGGTTGCTTTGCGAGCCGAAATCATCCGAATGATGTCGTTTTCCCACTCAATGAAGACAAAGCATAGCAAGCTTCAATGCTGATCTAAACCAATAATGGCATCTCACGCTTCATCATTACGACTTGTATCGACAACTACAAGCAGTGAATCGAAGAAGGCTTCTGCAGCTTGCTGAAACGAAATACACATCCATACTTAGTGGGAAGTCCTAAATAATCAGCCTACTAACTATGGCATGGCAAGGGTTCTAGCAATTCAGGACTACGCTTACTTAAGCCCACCTACTTTGGAGCGTAGACAATGCGTATTTACATTATCAATACATTTTAAGACTTTGACACTCCCACGGCTGAGGCACGTGGGATGCTTGGTTCAGCGAGCCGACTTACCTGAAGCAATTGCTTGATTCAGATAGCGGTTGTTCTCTCCCCAAGCTTTGATTCCTGTGTGCCCCACGGTAT
>JAUQVI010000287.1:0-3927 GCA_039794885.1 Thermostichus sp. DG02_5_bins_236 | reverse complement strand
GCAATTCTTCTTGAACTTGGGAAAGCCCTTCTTGCCGGGTTTCTTGGCTTTGCATTTGCAATTGTCATAGAACCGTTTGATAGCAGACCAGGCGCGTTCAGCACTTGCCTGCCCATTCAAATTCCTTTGCCAATACAGCACAGAGCCCGGAGAGGTCATACTGTCTTTGTTTTCCATCCAGTAGCGCACACACTTGTTGCGAATGAACTGAGCTGTTTTAATCCCTTCATCAATCCATGCAAACTGGGTGGGATTGCCTCTGAGCTTAGTTTCCAGAACAAGCATGGGCGATAAGACTGGGGTCTTATGAGTCTATTTCACCATCACCGGGAGAGCAAAGGTATGGCCGTAGATTATTGTCTGGCTCTGTACCTACGCCGCACTCCCATTCATCCTGGCACCCGGCTATGCCCTGCCGGCCTTCTGCTGCTTAAAGGTAAATGCTTCTTCGGATTGGCCCATAGCAGGGATCCCGATTCACCGAGACAGATTAACTTTTTGTTAGACTTTCTATGTAAGCTCGCCAGCCTCCCCAAGCTGTGATTTCTGCTTGCCCTTCGCACAGATAGGATTCTGCCAGGATCCCTAAAACTTCTGTTCCATCTGACAACAGAATGCGTCCTACCGATAAACCAGGTGGCTCTTGCAGAAGAAGTTGACTTAATCCCAGGGCGGGAGTTTCCCAGAGTTCCAGAGCAATGGCGGCTCCCCCTTGACTTACCCTCATCATGCCTGGATGAATATCCCGAATCGACCAAAGCCGGTAACAAGAGGCTGTTTGGGCTTCTTGCAAAAATGTTGCGCCGATTTGGGTTAGGTTCCCGTTTAAGGCCAAGCCCCGCATTAGGGTGCCATTCACGGCTAACTGAACTTGATTCACACGGTTCACTCCCATCGCCCAAGCAAGAGGCAGGCTATCATGGTCAGGGCTCAGGAGGAAACTGCATGGATGCAAAGTTGATTGTGGTGGGAATCGCCATTGCCCTCTCTTTGGCAACCTTTTACTTTGGCACCCGTAATGGCTTCTACAACACCGACAAGTACCACGGGAACGGCTCTGCCCACTGAATTTGGGCTTTTGCGGGAGTGATTGTGTGGATCCCTTGCCCAAGCGAACTGCCCTCCAGAATACAGGTGATGCTGGGGAGAACTGGGTGCGGCAATATTTGGGTCGGCAGGGTTGGCAGATCCTAGCTCAGCAATGGCGCTGTCGCTGGGGCGAGCTGGATTTGGTTGCCTCTAGGGCAGGGGTACTGGCTTTTGTAGAGGTGAAAACCCGTAGCCCTGGTAGCTGGGATCAGGTTGGGCTCTTGGCAGTTGGGATCCCGAAGCAGCGGCGTTTGATCCTATCTGCCCAAGTATTTTTGAGCCAACATCCGCACTTGTCTGATTTGCCTTGCCGCTTTGATGTCGCTTTGGTGGAAAGTCGGGTCTCTCAAGAGGGAACGGGCTACGCCTTGGTTGAATATCTGGAAGGAGCTTTTGAGCTTTATTGAACAGGCTAATTGGATGCTGGCCGATGTTTTGAGGTTTGCGCCCACACCTACAGACAAACTCCCTATCCCCTGATTATGATTGGGGCCATTCCCGGTGGAGGTTGAGGGTGTTGAGGCTGCGGAAAAAACAAGGGATCCGCTGGATTGGGGCGCTGTTGAGTGGGGTGCTTTTGCTTTTAGGGTGCGCGGCTCAGGCCCAGATATTCAGACCGGGCAGTTTCCTTTTTCAGGACTCTGGTTCTCCGCCTCGAGAAAGCCTTCAAGAAACCCTATCCACAGCTAGCCTCAACGCTTTTTGCCAGCAATCTCCCGCAGAGGTGGCTCACAAAGCTCAACTGCGCCAACAGGCCAACCAATCAGACCGCGCCTGGGCGGATTACACACAAATTTTGGCGGATCATCGAGCTGCCTTGATTGCCTGTCGTAGCCGACGTTGGCCCCAGATCCAAGCCATTTGGGTACGCCTTCATCCTTGTGATGCCAATGCCGGCGTGTTGGATCAGGTGTTTGACCAAGTGGTGAATTTGGGGTACAACCGCGTACTCATCGAAACCTTTTACGATGGTCGCTCCATTTTGCCTCAGTCGGATTTTCCAGGCGGGGTGGGGATTTGGCCCAGCATTCAGCCCAATGCCGATCTCTTGGAGTTAGCCCTCAGAGCTGCACGACGGCGGGGTTTATCAGCCTACGCTTGGGTATTTTCCCTCAACCTTGGCTACAGTTACGGGCAACGGGCGGATCGACAAGTAGCGCTGGCTCGCAATGGTCGTGGCACTACCACTATCTTGGATCCAGCTACAGCCCATTTGGAGGACTTGGGAAGCCCGGATGAGGTTTTTGTGGATCCCTTTCACCCGCAAGCTCGACAGGATTTTGCTGGGTTAATTGAGCGACTTCTACACCGACAACCGGACGGGATCCTCTTCGACTACATTCGCTATCCGCGCGGATCGGGCGGAGCCAGTCTGGCTGCAACCGTCAAGGATTTGTGGATTCATGGGGATGCTGCCCGACAAGCCTACCTGGATTTGGCAGAAAATCTGGCGGGTCGAGCTTTGTTGGAGCGCTATTTGGCTCAGGGGTATGTGACCGTGACGGATGTGTTGCAGTTGGATGCCCTCTATGGTGAAGAGCCCCGGTGGCGCTGGCCAGGGGATCCCAAACCGGATTTGGCAGGGATCCCGTCGCTGGAAGAGGTGCTTTCCCTGGAGGGGTTGGGTTGGAGTACCCGTGATGCAAAGACCGCAGCAGGTGCAATAGACTCAAATTCATCAAATTCAATAGACTTAGAACCCTCAGGGGATCCCGAGCCTGAACGGGAGCAGCGGGAGGGACAACCCCAAGCCGTGGAGCCCACCCAACTTCCCCCCTCTCCTACCCCTACCCCCAACGCATCAGTCCGACAGGAACGCTGGCAGAACGAGCTTTGGCCCCTCAGTGTTGACTTTGCCCGCCATGGGATACTGGAGTATTTGAACCAGGCGGCTGACCCGGCCCGAACCCGTGGCATCCCGACAGGCGCGGTCTTTTTCCCGGATGGCAACCAAGCGGTGGGAGAAGGATTTGACTCCCGGCTCCAACCCTGGGATCGCTTTGACCCGAATATGGAATGGCACCCGATGGCCTATGCCAAATGTGAGGATGCCTCTTGCGTGGTGCAGCAGGTGGAGCGAGTCTTAAGGGCAGCCTCTCCCAACACATTTGTCTGCCCAGCCATCGCCGGATTATGGGGACAACCACAACGACAACGCCCTACTTTAGAAGTGCAGATGGAAGAATTGGCCCGTCGATTACCCCAATTGCCCTGTGTGAGTCATTTTGCGCTGTCTTGGATTGAACCGGAGATGGAGCGGAGTCGCCAAGCCTGTCAACTGTAGGTGATTTTTCATAACCTTACAATCAGAAATCTTTCAAGGCAACTCTTCAACGCCGACGAATTACGTCAACTGGAAGCTGACGGGGATCCGCCTCACCCAACTCGAACAAGAGATCCAGTCTGAACCCGAACGGATTCGACAGATTTATGAGGTTAAGGCTCAACGGGTGGAGCCAGTAGGATTAATCTATCTCTGGCCAGCTCTGGCCAGTGTCCAGTTAGGACTCCGTCCCGCTAACGCGACAGGAATGAATCATGCAACTTTACGACCGCGACTTCTACGCTTGGATCCAAGAGCAAGCCACACTGCTTAAATCCGGTCAGTGGGATCAACTGGATATTGCCAACTTGGTGGAGGAGATCGAGTCTTTGGGCAGGCAAGAACGCCGCGAATTAGTGAATCAACTGGGGATCCTTTTGGGGCATCTGCTGAAGTGGCAGTTTCAACCCCAACTACGGGGTAAAAGCTGGCGGGCAACTATTACCGAACAACGCCGCCAGATTCAGCGATTGCTCCAAGATAATCCCAGTCTCAAACCAGATCTGTCAGCAGCC
>JAUQVI010000286.1:0-3985 GCA_039794885.1 Thermostichus sp. DG02_5_bins_236 | reverse complement strand
TCAGGAAACCGCTCTCGGTGCGGTAATTGCTAAAGCGTTGGGCTACTTCTCCACAGATGAATTCTGCCACCTGGGTAACAATCGGTAACAGCTCCTGAATGGCAGCTAAGGGCAAAGACAAGGTCTGCCCGGCATGGGCAGCAGCAGCCTCATAGGACCGCTGCAGAGGCATGTAAAGGTGGTCGTCCATCACCTTTAGGTAGGGGTAAAAGAGGCTGCGCTCCTGAGGGAGGAGAGGTTGCAACAGCTGTTGCCCGGTATGGTGGAATTGCATACTCACAAAGCCCAGCACCCGTGGATCCTGCCGGGTATAGCGAGCCCGCAATTGGCCACAGACAGGGGCAATCTCAGTTGAAAAACGCTCTGGCGGCAGCTGCTCCTGATAGCTTGCTGCTGCTTTCTCAAGCAGTTGCCGGGAATCTTCCGCAATTTGCCAGGGATCGATCAAATCAGGATCCAGACGATGACGGGCTATTTCGGCAGCTAAGAGTTTTTCTGTTTTTGCCCAGGCTTGAGAACTGGCAAAGCGCAGAGATCCCCTAATCTTTTGCGCCAGTTGAGCATGGGGAGACTGACTCGGTGACCCCTGAGCTTGTAACTCCTTCATATATTTCTGCGCCCAGAGAGTTGCCAAACTGCAATTCGTAGTCCCCGCCGATTCCATCGCTCTCCCCTCTTTCTCAGGCTAAGGTTTGTGTTTTACTGTATTCCTAAGCGCAACAACTTGTGAAGAAAGCTACGGATTGTAAATCCGCCTGGGTAGTCTCCCCTCCAAACTCCGGGAGGGAATCCCTTCCCAAACCGGAGACAATCTTAAAATCACCTGCAATCCGCTCGGGAAAGTGGGTTTTACGTGGCAAGATTAGAAATGGATCCCCTCTGGATCCGTCATCTGTTGACTTGATCCTCTCACGAAGGAAGACAGCGTATGTCCCTCCGACTCGGCGATACCGTTCCTAATTTCACTCAACAGTCCACCCACGGCGAAATCGACTTTTATTCCTGGGCGGGAGATAGCTGGGTAGTGTTGTTCTCTCACCCGGCTGACTATACCCCTGTCTGCACCACTGAGCTGGGCACAGTGTCCAAACTCAAGCCCGAATTTGACAAGCGGGGTGTCAAGGTGATCGCCCTGAGTGTGGATGATGTGGATTCCCATGCGGGCTGGACGAAAGATATCGAAGAAACCCAAAACACCACATTGAATTACCCGATTTTGGCAGATGGAGATCGTAAGGTTTCTCAGCTGTACGACATGCTGGATCAAACCAACATTAATAAAGAAGGGTTGCCCCTGACGGTGCGCTCGGTGTTCATTATCGATCCCAACAAGAAGCTACGCCTAACCCTCACTTATCCTGCCAGTACAGGCCGCAACTTTGACGAGCTGCTGCGGGTGATTGATTCTCTGCAGCTGACCGATCAATACAGCGTTGCCACCCCTGCCGACTGGAAAGATGGCGATGAGGTGGTGATTGCGCCCTCCATCAAAGATCCGGAAGTGCTCAAGGAAAAGTTCCCCAAAGGCTACAGAGAGGTGAAACCCTATCTGCGGCTCACTCCTCAGCCTAATAAATAGCCCTTGAGGAGTTTCTGGAGTTCCTGAGGATAGAGTCAGTTCTGGGATCCTCCCCGAGCAAGATACTCCTACTGAGTGCGGGATCCTCTACTGCAGAGGATCCTTTTTGAGATCCTTCTTTACTGGAATAAGCTCAGTTGCAAAGGTGGCTCTACTTTCACTTTGGGAACACTTCTTCTGGATCGGGGAGAAGGTATCTCCAAATGGGCCACAAACCAGGTGCGCAGCGCCTGTCGTTCTTCGGCATCCAAACTCTGCAAATCCAAAGGGGGTGGAAATAGCTCTCGCTCTGGTCTGAGGGCCCAGTTGACTTGAGATGGAAACTGCTCCCAACCGAAGGGCAGCCAGTTCTCGGGCAGGGAAGACAAGTGAGGGATAACATCAGCATGGGCTCGGAAGGTTTGTCTGAGTTTTTCTAGGTGCTGCACCCGCTTTTGCCGAGCTTCTTTGTAATTGAGAATAGGGGGAATATACCCAGGGGGGGATCCCAGTTGCTCTGGAGGGACAGACCGCAGTTCTGGTAGCCAACGCTTGATGAAAGAGCCCTCCGGATCGCAGCGATCCACAGCGGTTTGGCCAGGGTTGTAGATGCGTGTCCAGGATTTATCCAGACAATGAGTCACGCCCGCTTGCATTGCCCATTGGTAGTGATCGATCGGGCAGTCGCCATCGATAAGGTGACGCATAAAATGGAGGGCTCCGTAGCGCCAATCCATGCCCAACAGGTTGCTCAGAAAGCTGGCATAAATGGCCCGTACCCGAAAGTTCAAAGCCCGATATCCCCCTGTTGCTGCTAAGCATCGTGCTGCTGCATCCACAATTGGAAAGCCGGTTCGCCCCTCCTGCCAAGCTTGGTACAAATCCGCATCAAAGGCCCAACCTTCGCTATCGAAAATGCTGTAAAGAGACCGGAGCTCCAACTGCGGCAAGTAGCGAAACCGCTGGGTAAAGCCGGATCCCCAGCGCAAGCGGGCGATCAACTGCTGGGCACTACGCTGTTTCCGCTCATCCGGCTCCGCCTGAACAGCCTGCTGCACCGTTTGTACACATTCGCGCACCGAGATTGCCCCAAACTTGAGGTAGGGGCCTAAGCCGGTGGTTACTTCTGCACTGGGGTAAGACAGTTGCCAGTAGTAGCGCCGGGCTTTGTGGCGCAAAAACTGCCTTAAGGCCTGCCGCGCTGCTTCGGTTCCACCGGCAGGGATCCGCTTGCCATCCGGGATTAACCCCAATTCAGTCACTGTCGGTACAGGCTCAGAGGCAATCTCCTCCGGCACAGAAAGATGAGCAGGCGTGGGAATCAACGGCTCGGCCATCTGCTCAAACCAAAACTGCCGATAGCGGGGGTAGGCAACCAGCTCCGGCAGGCTGCCCAGGGGTTCAAACCACCGAATCGGGATCCCTGCCGCAGCCAAAACCCGGTTCAGACGAGCATCCCGGGCTCGACCATAGATGCGCTCACAGTCGCTGTAGGCATAGATCCCTTCTGCTTTGCTGCTACGAACCAGTTCCGGCAAGATTTCCACGGGATCCCCCCTTCTCAAGATCAACCGCCCACCCCGTTGCCGCAGTTCCCGATCCAGGGATCCCAGACAGTTGAGCATAAACGCGACCCGGGCCACCCCTGTTTCTGGGTGATGCAGCAAAGCCGGATCCAGCACAAACACCGGGATCACCTGCCCCCGCCGTGCCGCCCGCTCCAGGGGAGCATGGTCTGCAACCCGAAGTTCCCGCCGAAACCAAACAAGGGTGCGATTCATGCCTGTGGCTCAAACGGGATCCCGTTCCAACTACACATAGCCCAAACGCCCAGTTTGCTGAATATCTGTCCATTTTGCAAAGCTTAACCAATTCCCAGCCCAACCGCACCTCAGAGAAATCCAGGTCGGCGCATCGAATACTCCAACTGATGCAGGCTGTACTCCTGGGCCAACTTTGCCTGTTCCAACTCAATGCGGTGAGCTAAGGCCAAGGTTTCCTGTTCTGGATCCCTTTGGTCTGTTGTATTCTGGGCTGCTTTTATTTCACTGGGAGGCCAACTGTGGCGCAGAGCTTCTTCCAGGCGGATGTAGTAATAAGTTAGCAACATGATCTCACCTCCTTTATATTACAAGTATACTACAAAATAATACATACTTGTCAACCCCATTTCCTGTTGGGGTTAAACCGGCTCTGGTGGTTGCCGGATCCGCTCCTGCTCTTGCCAAAGGCACAACAGCAACGCTTCCACTGGTGGCTCCTGTTGAGTGACCAAGGTGCCTATATCCACCTCCGAGTTGGCGGCCAACCAAAAGCCGGTCAGTTCCACCTCCAGCCACTCTTCATCACAAGGGATCCAATCCAGATCAGTGGGCAATTGGGGGGCACAGTTCAGGGGCAGCAGCAGGGTTCCAATGGCGATTTCTT
>JAUQVI010000285.1:0-4010 GCA_039794885.1 Thermostichus sp. DG02_5_bins_236 | reverse complement strand
TGCGATAAAGGCTTATCTGTCAGGATTCCTAGATAGTTTGTTCCTTCGCTTCGCTCAGTCACGCGGCTCTCATCCCGACGCTGACCGTTCCGGTACAGCGCGGGGCTTCCCGCCTAATAGCTAAACTGAACGGAGTCCACCCTTCCGGCAAGACTTCGCATGACTCCCACCTGCCTAGGAGAGGAACTGAGTCACTATCCTTTTGCTTCGCGGCGGCGGGTGGTGATGGGGAAGCGCGGTACGGTGGCCACCAGCCAACCTTTGGCGGCCATGGCCGGTATGGAACTGTTTTGGGCTGGGGGCAATGCGGTGGATGCCGCCCTGGGGATGGCCATTGCTTTAACGGTGGTGGAGCCCACTTCCAATGGCATCGGTTCCGATGCCTTTGCCCTGGTGTGGGATGGAGCTTTGCATGGCTTGAATGCCTCTGGTCACAGCCCGGCGGCCCTAACTCCGCAACTCTTCACAGGCTATGAGCAGATCCCACCTTTGGGTTGGTTGACGCTGACGGTGCCGGGGGCAGTTTCTGCTTGGCAGGCCTTGCATCGCCGTTGGGGTCGGCTGCCGTTTGAGCGGTTGTTTGAGCCGGCCATTCGCCTGGCACAGGAAGGGTTTCCCGTTTCTCCGCGCATTGCCCAGCTGTGGCAGGCGGCTGAGCAGATTTATTTGCCTCTGCGGGATCCCTGGTATCGGCCTTTTCTGGAAGTCTTTTTCCCCCAGGGGCGTGCTCCTCGCGCCGGAGAGATCTGGGGTAGCCCTCAACATGCCCAAACCCTAGAAATCCTGGCCCGCACAGGCGGAGAGAGCTTCTACCGAGGGGAACTGGCCGAGAAGCTGCTGGCTTTTTCAGAGTCCAGCGGCGGGATCCTCTCAGCGGCAGATTTGCAGAACCACCAAGCGGACTGGGTGGAGCCAATCTGCACCGACTACCGGGGCTATACTGTCTGGGAAATGCCACCCAATGGACAGGGGATTGCAGCCTTGATGGCCCTCAACCTCTTGGAGGGGTTTGAGTTGAGCCGCATCCCTTTTCATTCCGCTGAGCGCTATCACCTGCAAATTGAGGCCATGAAACTGGCCTTTGCGGATGTGCATCGACAGGTGGCGGATCCCGATTATCTACGGGTGAGCCCGGCACAAATGCTGGATAAGGGGTATGCCGAGCAGCGGCGGCGGTCAATCGGCTCTGAGGCAATCCCATTGGCCCAGCCGGGGTTACCCCAAGGGGGAACGGTGTATCTGGCGGCAGCAGATGGGGACCTGATGGTGTCCTTCATTCAGTCCAACTTTGATGGCTTTGGCAGTGGGCTGCTGGTACCGGGAACCGGCATTGCTTTGCACAATCGCAGCACCGGTTTTACCCTCGAACCTGGCCATCCCAACCAAGTTGGCCCCCGCAAACGGCCTTATCACACAATTATTCCTGCCTTTCTTTCCAAAGATGGGATCCCCTTGGGGCCTTTTGGGGTGATGGGAGGTGCAATGCAGCCGCAGGGGCATGTGCAGGTGGTGGTGAATATGGTGGACTACGGCTTAAATCCGCAAGCTGCTCTGGATGCCCCCCGCTGGCGCTACCAACAGGGCAATCAGGTGCTGCTGGAGGCCACAGTACCGGAATCAGTGCGGCAGGAGTTGGCGGCGCGGGGTCATCAGGTGCGGGTGATGCTCAGCGAAGAGTATTTCGGCTTTGGGCGAGGGCAGATCATCTGCCGGGCCGGGGATCCCCTGATCGCTGCCTCGGAGCCGCGGGCGGATGGCCTGGCTCTGGCTTGGTAAGGGGAGGAGCTTGGGGTATCTGTTCGGTATTGTGTTCGGCGGGGGTATCCGCTATAACCCAGTCAGGGATCCCCAAAGGTCTGGATGGATACAAGGGGTTGGACAGCATGGATGAAAGGGGTGGCCGGGCTGGCGATCCTTGGGGGAGTGGGCTCCCTGGTTGCCTGTCGGGCTAACCCGGCCCCGATCTCCCCAGCAGGAGCTCAACTTCAGGATCCTGCGCATCAACCGATCCGTCGCCATATCAGCAAAGATGGCACCCGTTTTGCGGCTTCTCTGGGGGATGCTCGCGCCTTGCCTGCCCAGTTCCCGGCTCATTTGCACCTGCCCCAGTCCTCTGTGGTCTCTTCTGGGCAAATTTGGGATCGTGAGGGGGGCATGACCTCCTTAATTTTGCAAACCTCTCTGCCTGTGCAAGAGATCAGCACCTACTATCGCCGTAGCCTCTGGGGTCGGGGCTGGGAGATCCTCTCGGATATTGAGCAGCCAGGCGGGATCCGCACCTTGGTGTTTGAGTCTCCCCAGCGCCCGCAGCAAATGCCGCAACAGGTGGTAGTACAGGTGGGATCCCCGCGCCGAGGGTCAGACCAAACCGAACAACGGGATATCTTAATCTTGCTCAGCACGGTACCAGACTATGACCCTTCGAGTGGCATCCAGAGCGATGACTCTCCTGTGAAAGGCTGGAGCAAAACTTCTCCCTCTCCCTAGCAGAAGATGCCCCTGTATATCCAATCCATTTCCATTGCTGCCTCCATCCCCCAGGTGGATCGCTGCATCACAGACCCGGAGTTGATGAAACGCTGGCTGAACCCGCTGCTGCAGTGTGAGGCGGTGGGATCCCCGGCAGCCAAGCTGGGCAGTCGCTACTGCTTCCGGTTGCGGATCCTGTGGGTTGCCCCGCAGTTGGACTGCATAATCACGGAGCGAGACCTCGGGCTGGTGCAGTGGCAATTTGAGGGATTCTTCACAGGAACCGACCGCTGGGAGTGCCGGGCAGAACCAGGAGGAACCCTGTTGCTGAACCGGTTTGAGTTTTGCATTCCCAATCCCTGGGTGGCGGCAGGGTTTAACCTGGTGGCAGCGGGCCTAACCCAGCAGGATATGCGAGCCCAGCTCCGCCGACTAAAGGCGGTAGCAGAGTCTTTGGGTTAGGCTGGAGCCAGGTAGTAAAGAAATGTGACAGATTGCAATGACCAGCAACACCGGACTTTTTAACCGTCGTTTTGCCGAGAACTTTATCCCCCAACCGGCCAACACCAGCCTGGAAATTGGCCAGCTGTCTCCTGATTTTCAGCTGCCGCGCGTGCAAGGGGATCCCGTGCGTCTGTCGGATTACCGCGGTCGGCAACCGGTGGTCTTGGCCTTTACCCGCATCTTTACAGAAAAACTGTTTTGCCCCTTCTGCTACCCCCATATCCAGGATCTCAAAGCCCGCTACGCCGAGATTCAAGCCCTAGGGGCAGAACTGCTCATGATCACCAGCACCGATCCGGTGCAGAGCGAACAGATTCAAAGGGATCTACAACTGCCTTATCCACTGCTGGTGGATCCCGACTGCACCACCTTCCGACTGTATGGCGTCGGTCAGGCGCTAGGAGCACCCCTACCGGGGCAATTTGTAGTGGACAAAATGGGTAAACTGCGCTACAAGCATCTCTTTTCTTTTGCAGATCCCAATGCCGACACCGATGAGGTGCTGCGGGTGTTACGGGAAGGCTTGGCAACGGGTTGGGATGGCACGCGCAAAGCAACCCCGATTCCTTTTTTGTAAAGTGGTTCGAGACCATCTGTCAGTGGGAGAAAGGCTGTGGTGTTCGCTCGTCTGGTCCCGCGTCAGGCCGAGATCCTAGAGGTGGTCTTGCGCCATGGCTGGGATTACATGCGGCGCTTGCTTTCTTTCGGCAAGGCTGGGGAACCGCAGCTGCCCCCGCCCATGGTGCTGCGCAATATCTTGGTGGACTTGGGGCCGGTCTATGTAAAGCTGGGCCAACTGTTGAGCACACGCCCGGATCTGTTGCCGCGTGAGTATATTGAAGCCCTGAGTACCCTGCAAGCCAACGTGCCCCCTGTGCCCTGGAGCGCGGTAGAAATCCTCCTGCGGCAGCAGTTGCGCCAACCTCTGGAGCAGGTGTTCAGCAGCATTGAAACAGAATCGGTGGCTGCTGGATCGATTGCCCAGACCCATCGCGCCTGTCTGAGCAGTGGAGAATGGGTAGCCCTCAAGATCCAAC
>JAUQVI010000284.1:0-4010 GCA_039794885.1 Thermostichus sp. DG02_5_bins_236 | reverse complement strand
GGGTTGACGAAGGCTATTCTGGCAAGACCTTTGCTCATGTTGTTGAGCAGGTGTGTGGCAAGCAAGTGACAGTGGAGGTGATTCAACGAGGCTCAAAAACGTTTGAACACTTGCCTAAGCGATGGACTGTGGAGCGAACCTTTGGATGGCTGAATCGGTTTCGTCGATTAAGCAAGGATTACGAGTTATACCCAGAGGTGAGTGAAGCCATGATCTAGGGCTCCTTGCTTCGGTTAATGGTGAAATGACTGGCAGCTTAATCTTCTCTTTATGAATCAGCTCTTAGAGAAGGTAGACAAGTTGACCACTGTTCCAGTGTGATTGAGCTGATGGAATAGATCTCGTAAGCTACTCACCCCTTTGTCTGCCACGAAGGTAAACCAGATCTGAAAAAACAGCCGAGAATCGATAGCTGGATAGTCATTTTGAGGTAACTTTGCCAGCAAGGATTTGACAATTCATTGTTTTTGTGGGGTCAGAATATCATATTTCTGGCCTCTTTTTTTATTGTTTTCCTATCGTTCAACACTTCTGGGTGAAATCATTACTGGGGATCCGATTGAGATCCCGCACCAGGATGAGCGTCAAGTCAAAGGCCCCGATATTACTCGCTTGTATCTGCGGGAAAGGGATACGGAGCTACTCCACCGTGCGTTATGAGTCCCTGCACTGGCTGCCAGTTGGCGGGAGTCTTTTCAACAACAACCAGACAAGCGAGAAGAACTGGCTTAGGGGGTTGGGGTGGGTGTCGGGCTAGCTGTCGGAGAAGGACTGACTGTCGGACTGGGGCTCAGGCTAGGAGTAGGCGACACCGAAGGGAATGGGTTGGGGGTGCCGGTACTGGTCGGCGTTGGCGAAGGAGAAGCACTCGGGGCTGGCAACACTGTCAGGGGGGCTTTGGCGGAGCCAATTTTACCCTGGGTATCGGCCACCATAGCCGTGACTTCGTAAGCTCCCGTCGGAAGCGTGGTGGGAATAGTGATGGGGATGGTGCCGATGCAGGTTTTGCTATTGGCCTCGCACCCAACAGCAGCTGCGGTGAAATCAAACGTCAGCGTGAGGGGGCTTTGTTTCACCTCGACCCGGAAGCTGATTCCGGTGCCCAAACCGGCGGGAGTTGTAACGGCCACCAACACATTAAAGGGCACTGTCTGTCGAGCATCTGCCAGGGCCACAATGGCAATGGAGGGAGCCTCTGCCGGGGTGGGAGAGGGACTGAGGGTGGCGAACGGTGTGGGCGCTAGCGAGGGCATTGGGGTCGGTAGAGGGTTAGGAGTCAGGATGGGTGTAGGCGTTGGAGCCACCGCCGGTATGGGCGTGATGGTGACCGTGGGCTGTTCGCGGGCGTCTTCTTGACAGGCTAGGAGTGACAACGGCACGAGAGCGGCTACACTAACTTTAACTAGAGAAATGGCTAACGCTTTACTCGGGTAGAATCGCAAAGACTGGAGTTTCATAGGCTCTGACTCCTCACGCTTGGGGGGATGTTGCGCTACTGAATCTGGGACTGATCTGGGCTTGATTCCGCTCAAGGAGATTATTTCCTGCTTTGCGGAAAGGAAAAGCAGGCAAGTTGGTTTACTGCTAACACTATAGATAGAGCATCAGTTTTTTGCAAACACTATCGGTAGCGTTTGCCCCACTTGGTCGATTCCCTTTCCGGTAAGGGATCCTTTGGCTTCCACTCAGGTTCAGACATCGGCTCCACTCCCGACCTGCCAAGTTAAACTGTTAGTCGCCACACCAACGAGGGGATCCATGGCAGCAAGGGCAGGAGTAGAACTATCTCCCCATGGGGGAGAGCAAGGGTGGCCTGCTGAATTTTGGAATGCCAAGGAGGGGCCGAAGGAAGCTTGTGGGGTGTTTGGTACCCTAGCCCCAGGGGAAAATGTGGCCAAGCTAGCTTATTTTGGCTTGTTCGCTCTGCAGCATCGCGGCCAGGAATCGGCTGGGATTGCCACATTTGAAGGGGAATTTTGCCGAGTTCACAAGGCGATGGGCTTGGTTTCCCAAGTGTTTGATGAAGTGAATCTGGCCCAACTGACGGGGGAGTTGGCGGTTGGCCATACTCGCTATTCCACCACTGGCAGCAGCCGTATTGCCAATGCTCAGCCGGTGATCGTCGAAACCCGTTTGGGGCCTTTGGCTTTGGCCCATAATGGCAACTTGGTGAATGCTGAGCAACTGCGGCAGGAATTGGAGACTGATGATCGGCATTTGGTCAGTAGCACCGACTCCGAGTGTATTGCTCATGCGATTGCCCAGGCTGTCAATCAAGGGCTGGACTGGGTTAGGGCGACACGACAGGCTCTGCAACGGTGCCGGGGCGCCTTTAGCCTGGTGATCGGTACTCCGGAAGGGCTAATCGGGGCACGGGATCCCCATGGGGTGCGTCCTTTGGTATTGGGCCTGTTGAGCAATAACCCCGCCCTCGACGACCTGTTGCAACGGGAGATTATCTGTAGCGACGGCACCCTCAGCCACCCAGAGGCGGAGCCACTGCACTACGTTTTGGCCTCGGAAACCTGTGCTCTCGACATTATCGGGGCCGACTATCTGCGGCAGGTGGAGCCGGGGGAACTGGTGTGGATTACCCGACAGGGGTTGCAAACCCAACGCTGGGCGGAAGCAACTCCCAAGCTTTGCATTTTTGAGATGATCTACTTTGCCCGCCCCGATAGCTGGATGCAGGAGGAGAGCCTCTATTCCTATCGGGTGCGATTAGGGGAACAACTGGCTAAAGAAGCTCCGGCGGAGGTGGACTGGGTGATGTCGGTTCCCGATTCCGGCACTCCGGCAGCGATTGGGTTTTCTCGTCAGTTGGGGATCCCTTACACGGAAGGTTTGATTAAAAATCGCTATGTAGGCCGTACTTTTATCCAGCCTACCCAATCGATGCGGGAGCGAGGCATTCGCATGAAGCTCAACCCGTTAGACGATGTCTTGCGGGGCAAGCGGGTGGTGATTGTGGATGACTCGATTGTGCGGGGTACCACCAGTCAAAAAATTGTCAAGGCCCTACGCCAGGCGGGTGCCACGGAGGTGCATATGCGCATTTCCAGCCCACCGGTCACCCATCCTTGCTTCTACGGGATTGATACTGATACGCAAGATCAGTTGATTGCTGCCCACCATTCTGTAGAAGAAATTGCCCAGAAGATCGGTGTGGATTCCTTGGCCTACTTGAGTTGGGAAGGCATGCTGGCTGCTACCGGTCAGGATCCCAATTCTTTTTGTTCCGCCTGCTTTACCGGCAACTATCCCATTCCAATTCCGGAAGGACTCAAACGCTCGAAGCTGGTGCTGGAACTGGCCGGCGCCGGCAAGGAGCGTTAGGTGAGGACTCTGTCCCGCTCCACTGTTGCAACCGGGATCCCCGTTAGACTGGAGATGGTTTGTCCCTAGGATTGCCCAGATGACCTTTAGCCTACGCCAGATAGGGGATCCGATTTTGACTCAGGTGGCGGAGCCAGTGAGTAACTTCCAGGATCCGGATTTGCACCACCTGATCGAGAACATGTTGAGCACCTTGAAGAACTCCAATGGGGTCGGGTTGGCTGCTCCTCAAGTGGGATCCCTTTTGCAGGTGCTGATTGTTGCTTCTCGGCCCAATCTCCGCTATCCAGAGGCACCGCAGATGCAGCCTTTGGTGATGATCAACCCACGCCTACTGGCCGCCAGTCCTGAACAGGTGCTGGGGTGGGAGGGCTGTTTGAGCGTGCCGGATCGGCGGGGGCTGGTGGCCCGGGCACGGGCAGTGGAAGTGGAGTACAACACACCGCAGGGAGCCCTACAGCGAGTAATTTGGCAGGATTTTCCAGCGCGGATTTTCCAGCACGAGTACGATCACTTGAACGGTCAAGTATTTTTGCAGCGACATCCGCAGCAATTGCTCTCGGAAGCTGAGTATGAAGCGCAAATTTTGGGTCAACCCGTAACGGCTGCTTGAGGAAACCGATCATGCCGTATCTGGTCATTTTTGACGGGCTGTGCAACCTCTGCACCAATGG
>JAUQVI010000283.1:0-4041 GCA_039794885.1 Thermostichus sp. DG02_5_bins_236 | reverse complement strand
CTACGAGTATTGCCCCCAGGCTACCTCTGCCCTTGGCGCTTCTGTTCCCATGGTGGGGGGAGACTACGACGAGATTTACCAACAATTGCTGCAGGGGCAAGCTTGTCTATTTTGCTTTGTCACTCCTGACCGGTTGCGTCCTAATCAGAAGGAGCACAGGGTTATTTTTGCCGTTCCCCTTGCCGACCGGGGTCACATTCTCGGAGACCTGTGGGTGTTTCGCTCTGCTGCAACTTGTTTTGATGAGCAGGAGCTCCAGCTGATCCAGCAGGTGGCCAGCCAGTGTGCCATTGCTCTACGGCAAGCCCGCTTGTATCAAGCAGCCCAGGAGCAGGTGCTGGCGCTAGAGCGCTTGAACCAACTGAAAGATCACTTCATCAGCACTGTTAGCCATGAGTTACGTACACCCCTGACCAGCCTGAAGATGGCCCTGCAGATATTACAGGTAACACCACCAGGGGAAAAACAAGCCCAGTATCTGGCCATTGCTCAGCGGGAGTGCTCCCGTGAAATTGAACTCATTAACGACCTCTTGGATCTGCAGCGGCTAGAAGCCAAGGCCTATGCCCCCAATTGGCGCACCCTCACTTGGGCAGAGCTAATAGGAGATCTCCTGACCACAACCCGTGAGCGGGCCCAGTCACGGGGGCAAAACTTCCAAGCTGATGTACCTTTTCAGCGCTCCCTCACCACCGATCCAACTCTTTTGGGGCGCATCCTGCGGGAGTTCCTGCACAATGCTGTGAAGTACACCCCCCAGCAAGGCTCAATTCACCTAAAGGTAAAACCCGATCCGGAGTGGATCTGGGTAGAAGTCAGCAACAGCCAAGAAATTCCCTCGCAAGAGCTACCCCGTATTTTTGACCGCTTCTATCGCATCCCCAGCAGCAACCCCTGGAAGGAGGCCGGTACGGGTCTGGGTCTGGCTTTGGTTAAAGAGATCGTAGACCGTCTCCAGGGATCCCTGCGGGTAACCAGCCAGAACGGTTGGACCACCTTTAGGGTGCGGATCCCGCAGGTTGCCCCGGTAGAGGCTGCCTCGGTTTGAAAGGGCTTTGGCTCGGATCGCTACTCCTTTTTAAGTCCTCAAAGACGCCCATGGTGCATAGCGGTCACCCCTGTCGGATCCAATACCTTGCCCCGTTCTACCTCTGCGTAAAGGATGTAGCGGTCCCCACAATCTATCCAGTTTTTCACTCGACACTCGAGGTAGGCTAGCGCCTCTTGCAAAATAGGGCAACCGTTCTCAGCAGGAATTGTCTCGACTCCGGCAAAGCGATCTTCTCCTGGCCGTTGCGGACGCTGAAAATGTCGTTGCAAACTGCCTTGAGGGCTGGAACCTAGTCCACCTTTGCCCTCCCGCAAAATATTCAGCACGAAGGGGGTTTGCGCTTGGGTGAGCAGTTCTGCCTCTTGATCTTTGCTCACAGAAACCGTTAATCCGGGCGGATTAAAACTGGCCTGAGCAACTGAAGAGGTCAGAAACCCGCGCCGGATCCCTCCTTGCTGGGCCGTGACCACACATAGGGATCCCACCACCCGACTGAGGGCTTGTAAGGTTCTCGTCCCGCTGACGCGAACAGCCCGATCCCCTTGGGTTTCACTGCCGCTTGGACGGGAAGAACGGGCGCGCAGCGCTTTGCGTAGCACTTGGGCAAACTGGGATCCCACCTGTTCACAAGCCTGTAACACCTCAGGGGTGGGTTTGAACTTGGCGCGGATGGTTGGGAAGCCCAGTGAAAAGCCGGCATTGAGCAACTTGCTCTCGATAAAGTCCACCGCTTCTCCACTCCAGCCGTAAGAGCCAAATACCCCTGCCAGCTTGGTATTGGGAGTGGAGGATAGGATAATGCCCAGGGCTGTCTGGATTTGTACCGGGGCATGACCGGCCAATGTTGGGGAGCCAATGATGAAACCTTGACAGCGCTCTAGGGCCTGTGTAACTTCCTCTGGGCTGACCCACTCGCAATTGATCCTCTCCACAATCACACCGGCCCGTTCTAACCCTTGTCCTAGGGCGGCTGCCATCAAGCCAGTATTGCCGTAGGCGGACGTAAACAGGAGGGCAACCCGTGGTTCACTGCTGGGGTGCTCTTCACACCAAGCCTGATAATCCAGTTGTAGGCGGCGCAGACTGTGGCGCACCAAGGGGCCATGGGCAGGAGCGTAGGTGCTAGCAGGAAAATCCGCCAATTTGGCCAAGGCTGCTTTCACCTGCTGCGTTTGCGTGCGGTGCAAACAATCGAAATAGTAACGGCGATCCTCACTCAACTGCCGCCAATGCTCATCAAAGATCGGTTCATCACAGACGTGGGCGCCAAAAAGTTTGTCGCTGTAGAGGATCCCGCTGGCGGGGTCGTAGGTGCACAGGGCATCGGGATGACGAGGAGTCGGTACAGTGCGAAAGTGCAGTTCATGACCTTCTCCCAAGTCCAAACATTCCCCATCTCGTACCACTCGCAACCGAAAGGATTGATCACCGTTGTAGGTAATCCCTAAATCAGCGGCCTCTTCTTCGTCCCGCGCCGGCAGACCGGGCAAGGGATCCGTCTCAAAGGCAGCCCGCAGCGTGATCACCCCTGGCTTGGAGCAGAGCACCACAGCATAGGGAGCAAGGGGCAACAGCGCTTTTAGGGTAGCAATACGGTTGAAATTGACGTGGCTGAGCAGAATAAATTGCAATCGTTGCAGATAGTGATGCTGGGCCAGTTCTTCTAGAAAAATATCGGTGAAGGATTCCCCGGGTGGATCGATCAAAATAGATTGCTGCGCCTGAATCAGGTAGCTGTTGGCGGTGGTACCCCGCTGGCGGGCATATTCGATTTCAAACTTCAGCCGATCCCAGGTGCGGGAGCGCAGGGCCAGGGTTGCGGGGCCAATTGAGGCAACCTGGACATCGCGGGACGGGGTCTTGCTCTCCATAACGGCCTCTGTTGCGGCATCTGCTCTCAACTTGCCATGAAAGCGAGGCGACTGGGATGTTTTTCTTGGGATCCCGTCCGTCAGTTTCAGTTAATCCTTGGCAATGCCAATGGCATTGACTTGAACTTGATCGCCGTCTTTTGCCGGGGATATTATGATCTGGCCCTGTATGCCCTCCTCAACCCCATCTATTGGCAACTGCACTCCATGGACACCTATATGGCCCTTTGGCAACTCCTTGCCAAACCCTTTTATTGGAAAAAAAAGTGCATGGCCTGAGCAAATTTACCCAGGCCAAAACTCATTCTGCCAGTCAGGCCGCTTAACCGGTTGGAGATGGGGTTTAAAATCCGTAGTCGGAATCCACGCTGACACCACAACCTACAGAGTGGGTGCAGTTGTACATAATCACCTTGACGGAAAAGTTCCCTTCATAGGGGGCTTGCACGATCGGGTAATCGTCCCGGAGTTCATCCGCAGCTACCACCCGACCGTTGACATTGTAGAGCACCAGATCCACGTCGTAGCAATCGACATCACACTCGGCCCAAATGTTCTCACCCTGATAAAAATAGCCTGAGATTACCGTCGATTGTCCTTGGCGCAACCACAAGTTACGACTTTGTGCCCAAGCCTCAGCTCCACCCACGATAGAAGCCACCGCCACTACACCAACTGCTAACCAGCTATGCAGAGAAGCCATTAAACCACACTCCTTGAAGAAGACGAAAGAATTGAGTTGGTAACAGGGATCCCATTTTCAAATGGGGATACCACTCTTCAACAAATCACCTCGCTTCGGAAAAGGTTTGAGCTTAAACTCTATTTCAGAACTGTTGAGGTTCAACAGAAGCTATCTCTCCCCTTTCCCTACCCAAAAAGTCTTTTCCCAAACTGCAGCCATCTGAATCAAGCAATCGGCTCTCTTCCTGATGACTTTTATACCTTAGCATTGAGGCATGGGATCCCTAGCATGATCTAAATCACAAAAAATAGGGATCCCAAAGCACAATCGGGATCCCTCAATTCTGATCAGAATAGGCCGGCCAAAATGATAAACTTTCTGTAAACCAGCCCAGCTCTTTATTGAGGCAAAGTTAACTCCCCCCGTCGCCCAAA
>JAUQVI010000282.1:0-4053 GCA_039794885.1 Thermostichus sp. DG02_5_bins_236 | reverse complement strand
GGCTAATTCTCGTTGTGAAATAGACTCCTTCTCAAGGATATCAATGATTTTTTGGCGGAAGTCAAGAGAATAAGGTCGCAAGGGAGGTACCTTCACACGAAGCTCTGGCTTGACTATACCTCACCAGGACACAAAATGCTGTATCGGTCGGGTAAGTGGTACGCCTGGATCACTGTTGAGTGTGAGGTAGTTCGAGAAACTGGAGCAGGGGCAATTGGGTTGGATATGGGCTGTCTGACGGCTGTTGCCACAAGCGATGGGGAGAAGATTGCTAATCCTCCCGCTCACTCCAAAATCAGGCAGGTACAGCGTCAGTTAAGGCGTAAGAAAAAGTTTTCTTGTCGTTGGAAATGCATCCAGAAGCCTAAACTCCACCGTAAAGTGGCTAACCAACGGCAGAATTGGGTACACCAGCAAGCAGCACAGATCGTAAGCCGTAGTAGCCTGGTTGCAACCGAAAAGCTGGAAGTCCAGAAGATGACCCGCAAAGCCAAAAAGGGGAGTACCCGCAAGCGTCAAAAGACAGGGCTCAATCGCTCGGTTCTTGATGTTGGTTGGGGAATGTTTAGAAAAGCGCTTGAGTACAAACTTGCTGAGGCTGGTGGGGTGTTGGTGGAGGTGCCGACTCGCACGGTCAAGCCTTCTCAAACCTGCCCGAAATGCGGCTATCAAGAGAAAAAGACTCTGACAGAGAGAACCCATATCTGTCAGATGTGTGGCTATTCCTGCGACAGGGATGTAGCGGCGGCACAAGTCATGTTGGGTTGGGCGTTGGGAACCAGCGTCCTAGACGATGAGAGAAAAGCTCTACTTGAGAAGAACGCACCTAAACACTGCGGATCGCTCAAGCAACTTGGCTCGTTGAAGCGTCAGAAACTGCCTGCTCCATAGCAGGCGGTAGTTCATGTTGTTAATTTGGAGATACCCCAATGCAGCAAAATGACTTCTTTTGGAAACGGCGGCAGGTATTGGCCTCACTGGGGCTGGGATCTTTTGGGGCTTGGGCTTTGGGGCAGCGGCCTCTTTCTGCCCAAGAGAATCTGGAATCCCTAACCTGGGCGGACATTCTGGCACAAACAGAGGGTAGCCAGGTGAATTGGGCGATGTGGAGCGGCAGTGAAGCCATCAACGCTTTTGTGGATGGCTGGGTCAAAACACAGTTGCGGGAGCGCTATGACATTCGTTTGAATCGGATCCCGCTTACCGACACTGTAGAAGCGGTGAACAAAGTGATCGGAGAAGTCCAAGCCGGATTGCGTAGTGGCGGCAGCATTGACCTGATCTGGATCAATGGCAACAATTTCCGCACCCTCAAACAAGGGGATCTCCTCTATGGCCCGTTTGCCGAGAAATTGCCCAGCCTCCAGTTTTACAACCCCGCTGATATTGCTACGGATTTTGGTCTACCCATTGAAGGCTATTCGGCCCCCTATACGGGCAACTATTTCATCATGGCCCACAATGCCGAACGCATTCCCAATCCCCCCCGTAGCTATGCTGAATTACTGACTTGGGCAGAAGCCAATCCAGGCCGTTTTACCTATGTGGCCCCACCCGATTTTCATGGCAGTCGCTTTTTACTGGGGGCGTTTTATGGTGTTACAGGTGGCTATGCCCAGTATAGTGGCCCAGACTTTGATGCCGATCTATGGGCCAACCAGTCACCCTCAGTGGTGGATTACCTGAAAGCGCTGGATCCCTTTTTGTGGCGGCAAGGACAAACTTATCCCCCCACCTTTGCCCGCTTGGCAGAGCTGTTTGCCAATGGCGAAATTTGGCTGATGCCCACCTTTATCGATCAAGTGATCCTGCGCAAAAGCAATGGACAATTTCCTGCCAGCACCACTCCCTATGGGATCCCGGGCACCAGCCTGATTGATCCTTCCTTTACTGCTATTCCTGTGAATGCAGCGAATCCTTTTGGGGCGATGATCTTGGCGGAGATATTGGCTAGCCCAGAAGGTCAACTGGAGAAATTCAAGCCGGATGTCTGGGGAGATTTACCCCTAATCGATATCAGCCGTGTGCCCGCCGAGTTCCAGGCCAACTTTGCCCAGCTTGAGGCCGCCGCCGGCATCCCGATCCAAGAGGCGATTGCTGGGGCTGTGCCAATTGTCAATTCTGAATATACGGTGCAACTGGAGGAAGCTTGGCAGCGACAGGTGTTGCCAGGCTAGAGAAGTTAGGGGTTGGTCGTTAGGGGAGCAGATGTCGTTTTCAGGCGGATGGGCAGCCAAACACGAAAGTGAGTCCACCCCTCCAAGCTGGTGACTGAGATGTTCCCCCCGATTTCCATCACCAGTTTTTTGACCAGAGCTAAACCCAAGCCAGTGCCTCCATGTTTCCAGCGATCTGATTGTGGGATCCGGTAAAATTTATCGAAAATTCGCGATAGCTCCGCTTTTGAGATCTCAGTGCTGTTGCTGAGGGTAAAGAGGATCCCTTGTTGGTCGGAGGTGAGGCGGAGGTGAATCGCTCCTTCGGGGGCCGTATATTTCACCGCATTGTGGAGAAGTTCCCGTAAAATGCGGCTGAGACTGATGGAGTCAGCCCATAGGGTGGGGATCCCTTCAGCCATGTGCAGTTGTAGGTGTTGGTTTTTGGATTGGGCCAAAGGTTGGATCCCGCTTAGCAGTTCTGGCAGGTAGCGAACCAGATGGATCTCTTGTGGATTGAGCGAATAGCCTTCCACTTCTAGCCGCTGCATATCCAGCAAGTCGTTGATCAAGGCAATCTGTCGGTCACATTCTTGCAAAGCTGTGGTGAAATAACGCTGTTGTTTCTCACGGTTGTTGGTAATTTGCATCATTCGTAGCGCCATGCGCACATTGGTCATGGGGGTGCGTAATTCGTGGGAAACAGTGCTGATAAAGTCATCCTTAAGTAAATTGAGTCGTTCCAATTCGGTTACTTGGGCCTGAGCTGCCTCATACAAACGGGCCTGACGGATCGCCAAAGCGCACAAATTGGCTACCTGCTGCACCAGCTGAATCTCTGCCTCTAAAAAGATCTGTTCGGGCGGACGCTCAACACTCAAAGCTCCCAACAACTCACCCTCATCCAAAATGGGACAGTTGAGGAGGGTGACCCAGAGGCTATCTATTGAGTCGTAGAAACAGCGCTGAATCGCTTGTCCTTGCTTCAGAGAATTCAGAAGGAAGTCACCCATTTCTCGAATAGGATAGCTTCGGCCAACTACAGAAGGTGAAATCTGGGAGCATACATAGCGTGGGATAAAAGTTGAAAAGTCGTCTGACAAAAAGCCAACTTTACAACCTAGCAAACCCAGAGACACCATCGTATCTTGAACGATAGAGTTAAGAATCTCTGTCTCATCTAAACTAGCCACAACTTTGTTGCTGATGGAGCGTAAAAATTCCTCAAAATGCAACGACTGTTGTAACTTAGCTGTGCGCAACTCCACTTGAACTTCCAAGTCATTGTTCAGGTTTCGGAGCTGCTGATAAAGCCGAGCTTGCTGTAGCGCAATCGAGAGCTGTGGAGAAAGCTGCATCAAGATGGACTTTTCCCAATCTTGCCACCGACGCGGCCCTCGGCACTGATCAACAGCCAACAGACCCCACAAATACTCTCCATCCCCCTTTTCCAATTCTGGGTGGCGATCTTGCCAAATGGGTACGGTGAGGTTGGCGCGCACCTGTAAACTTCTCAAGTGAGCAACACAAGAGGGTGGAACGGGATCCTCCTCAACATCGGAAATGGATTGCACTTGCCCCCGAGCAAAAGAGTTCTTGGCAAGGGTGTCAAGCTGGAGATCCACAATCCCCTCAGTAATCCCCTCAGTCAAGAGGGAAAACTCCGCCTGACTAACGGATTCCACTTGGATAAAACCCCTCCCATCCGGCCGTAGTCGATAGATCACCACTCGGTCAGCCTGTAACAGCTGCCGGATCTCGGTGACCGCCGTTTGCAAGATCTCCATCAAATCAAGGGAGTGACGAATACGCTCAGTCATTCGCCCCAGCACATGGTCTCGCGCTGCCTGCAGACGCAGGGTGCGTTCGGCTTGCTTCCGGGCTTCTTCTGCTTGTA
>JAUQVI010000281.1:0-4088 GCA_039794885.1 Thermostichus sp. DG02_5_bins_236 | reverse complement strand
GACTGGGTTTTTTAAGTGGTTGATTACCCTAGCCACTAATACAATTTTACCAGAAACTGCGGCTAAAGCCGCAGGGCGCTACATCCCACGCTTGAAAGACGTGGGCTTTGCTTGCATCACTGTAACCGGCGCCTGCTCAGATGGGGATCCCAGTTGTTGCTGTTGGCTTTGCCAGAGCCAGTACCCTCGGATCAGTTGTCCATCCCCGATCAGCTTCAACATGATAGCTACTCCCGTTCCCGTCCAGCCCACAGGCCCAAAGACGGTACCTGCTGCCGCCAACAGAGCTAGACCGGACACATTTAACCCTAAACCTTGTACCCACATCCACAAGACTGTTTCGCGCTCCGACATCGTGCTGGCTCCTAGAGGAAGAAGGGATAGCACTACTGTTACGGATCTGGGCTGGGAATAGGATGTAACTGAGCCTCGGTTCGGATGCTCAAACTTGCACAGTTGAGGAGGGGTTATCCCTACCCCAATTGCCCTTTAACCCATCCACTCTTGCAATCGCGCCAATGAAAGCCGTTTTTGGGTACCTGAGCGAACACTGCCCTCTGTCAGGTTGTTGAATCCATGCACCAATCCCTTGCCCCCTAGCGCCACCAAAGTCACCTGATGGGTTTGCCCCGGCTCGAAGCGCACTGCATTGCCGGAAGGGATATTGAGGCGCATACCAAAGCTAACCACCCGATCAAAGACCAAGGCCCGGTTCACCTCGAAAAAATGAAAATGGGATCCCACTTGGATGGGGCGATCCCCCTGGTTGGTCACTTGTAGGGTGACGGTTGCTCGCCCAACATTGGCTTGGATGGGTTCTTCCGCTAGTAAAAGTTCCCCCGGTATCAACCCGGCTTCAGCTTCAGCACTGGGCTTGATTTTCGATTTGCGAGTAGAGGCCATGAGGGCAGTCTCCAACAGTCTCAATCATCAAGTTCTGAACTCAGGGATCCCAACCGACTTAGCGAATGGGATGATGCAACGTCACCAACTTAGTGCCATCGGGGAAGGTGGCCTCCACCTGGATTTCGGGGATCATCTCCGGGATCCCGGCCATCACATCCTCCCGGCTTAACCAGGTCAATCCTTCACTCATCAGTTGTGCCACCGTCTTGCCTTCTCGGGCACCCTCTAGCACTGCCGCACTCAAAAAGGCCACTGCCTCTGGGTAATTGAGCTTGAGGCCCCGCTGCCGCCGATCCTGGGCCAATTGAGCAGCCAAGTAAACCAGCAGCTTGTCTTTCTCCTGGGGCGATAAGTGCATAGAGTCTACCTAAAGGGATCCAACAACACAACGAACGTGAGAGCTGACTTACTTTTACCACCTCCCAGCCTAAAAGGTGTGCCAAACTCTACTGGCTCAGGGAACTCTCAAGCTCAGGTAGGCTACATAAGATTAAGGAGAGTGAACGGTGAATGAATGACCCGCCCTCCGTCCTTCTCAGCTGCAACTCATCGTAAAGGGGTAAAAATAGACGTAAAGGTTCATATGGATTCGTATTCAAGTTCCAAGTTGATTTATCGTAGAGCGATTCGGTGGTTCCTCCTGGATGATGTGTTGACTTTGCCTTTTGAGCAGCCATGAGACTCAAACTGACTCCCCGACAGCGAAAGATCTTATGGGCAACAGTGCGCAGCTACATTGCCACGGCTGAGCCTGTAGGATCCAAAACCTTGGCCCAATCCTATGACCTAGGAGTGAGTACAGCCACCATTCGCAACGACTTGGCCACCCTCGAACAGGTTGGGCTACTGTTTCAGCCCCATACCTCCGCAGGGCGGATCCCGTCCGATTTTGGCTATCGAGTTTATGTCAACGATCTGCTAGCCACGCCCTCCTCTCACAGCACTGGCATCCCCCACGATACACCCCAGTCGGATCCCCACCCTGCTCTGCAACGGTTGATGGAGCATCTGAATCGGCAATTGGGAGATGATCTGGACAGTTTGTTGCAGCGGGTGGCTCAGCTCCTAGCCCACTTGAGTGGTTGTATAGCTCTGATTACGCCTCCACAGGGGCCAGTGGTTGCCATTCATCATGTGCAGTTGGTGGCAGTATCACCGGGGCGGGTGATGGTATTGGTGGTAACTGACTCTTACCAAACCTATTCGGCTATGGTCAGCCCACCGGAGTGGCCCAGTGACCGGCTAGAAGACGAACTCCAGCTGCTTAGCAACTTTCTCACCCTAAAGCTGCGGGGCAAAACCTTTGCAGAATTGCAGGACTTGAGTTGGCTGAAGCTCGACGAAGAATTCCGTACCTATGGCCATTGGCTACAACAACTGCTGCGCTCTGTGGTGCAACGGTATCTACAGCCTCCCCTTGGGCAGGTGTTTAGTGCCGGGATGACTGAGCTAATGCGGCAACCAGAGTTTTCCCAGGCCCAACAAGTTCAGGCGGTGGTGCAGTTGATCGAGGAGGGATCCCAGCAACTGCAAGGCATGATAGGCCTCCGGCCCATGGACATGACAGGCCTTCAAACGCCCAAGACAACACAGTCCTCAGTCAAAGCAAAATCAGGTTCCACCAATGAGGAGGAAGGAAATGGGGAACAAGATCCCCATCACCCCAGGATCCCTGTGATCATTTACATCGGCAGTGAAAATCCCCTCGAGTCTTTGCACCACTGCACAGTCATCGCCTCCACCTATCACCGTCGGTCTTCTCCTCTTGGTACGGTCACCCTGTTGGGGCCAACCCGGATGGCATACGAACACAGTATTGCAGCGGTACAGGCGGTGGCCTCCCATCTCACCCGTGCCCTTGCTTAAGAAACTCCGTTGCGCTTAAAGCGGATCGGGTGTCACCGTGACCAGGCTCTCTCCCCTCCACCTGCGAGTCCAGCACACCATCCGACAGAAGCAACTTTTTTACCCGGGTCAGCGGCTACTCATTGGGCTTTCGGGTGGCCAAGATTCCTTCTGTGTGCTCAAGATTCTGCAGGATCTGCAACCTCGCTGGGGCTGGAACTTATTCGTCCTCCACTGTGATCACCGCTGGTCAGAGGATGAAACCGATTGTGCTCAATTTTTACAGGAATGGCTGAAGCAGCAGGGCTTACCCCATGCTTTGGAAACTGCGGATCCGATTCGCTGGGATGAGGCTGGGGCTAGGGCTTGGCGCTACCAACAACTGTCTAAATGGGCCAAGGCTAGGGATTGTTTTGCTGTGGTGACTGGGCATACTGCCAGCGACCGAGCGGAAACCTTCTTGTTCAATTTGCTGCGGGGCACAGGAGTGTCTGGGTTAACCAGCCTGGATTGGCAACGCCCTTTGGATGATAGAGATCCCAATTCTCCGCGTTTGGTACGGCCTTTGTTGGATGTTTCCCGTCAAGAAACAGAGCAGTTTTGCCAAGCCTATTCATTACCCGTCTGGCCGGATCGCAGCAATCAGGATTTAGCCCATGCCCGGAATCGATTGCGCCTGGAAGTGATCCCCTATTTACAAGAGCATTTCAATCCTCAATTGGAATCAGCTTTGAATCGTGTGGCCTCTTTGCTGGAGGCGGAACATGAACTGGTTTTAGCCCAAACCGCCCAACTTTGGCTTGTGGTGTATCAGTCAAATCCGCCTAGGCTGTTGCGGGATCCCTTACAGAAGGCACCTCTAGCAATTCAGCGGCAAATTCTATTCCAGTTTCTAGAGAAGATGTTGCCCCATCACCCAAGCTTTGCACAGGTGGAGGCTGGGATCCGCTTATTGCCCATGGGCCGTGGCAGCCGTACTCCCGATTACCCTGGTGGCGGGTGGATAGAGGTACAACGAGATTATTTGATTTGGAGGGATCCGGGAATTCATTAAATCCTACCGAGGCATCACATAGCGATCCTGGGAAAGGCGTTTATCCCCTCGATACACACTCACCTGTAGGTGCTGATCATTTAACCAATGGTGCTGCACTTGTAGAGAAGGAACTTGAACCTCTTGTCGGGATCCCCTGCCCAGTACCGATACAACCAGGTTCTGCCCTTGGATGTTCACCCGCAAGCGCACCGGCCAAGAGAAAGGATTGTACAACCGTAGATCTGCCAGACCATACCAAACGGTGGCATCCAAGCCAGCAGGCACCGACTCCACAAGGGTG
>JAUQVI010000280.1:0-4115 GCA_039794885.1 Thermostichus sp. DG02_5_bins_236 | reverse complement strand
GCTTTCCCAAGTTCAAGAAGAATTGCCGCTCTGTTGAATACAAAACAACGGGCTGGAAGCTCTCTGAAGATCGGAAGCATCTGACTTTGGTTTCAAAGCTGGAACTTTTTTGCTGATGGGGGCCGACAACTTGCACTTTTAGCAGATTTCGCAGCTTAAGCCGATTCGGGTAGTGGGGATGGCTACTATGCTCAGTTCTGCATCCAAGTTGACCGACAAGAAGCCATTCATCCCACAGGTAAAGCCGTTGGTATTGATCTGGGGTTGAAGTATTTCTACAAAGCAACCGATGGCACTGAGATAGAGAATCCCAAGTTCTTGAGAAAGTCGGAGCGCAAACTGAAACGCTTTCAGTGATGCTGCCTGGAGTTTGTTCGTTGATCGGGTGAAATACTAAGCTCAAATCTTCGGCAAAGTCCAGCAAGCTGTTCCACCCCAGAACACCACGGTTGATTGCTTTGATTGCAAACAGCCAGTTCAAAGGACACTCAGCACTCGAACTCATGGTTGTCGGCACTGCGGCTCTGTCAGATGCAAAAGATGAGAACGCAGCGTGGAACATCTTGGAGAAGGGACTGAGATGGGCTGGAATAAATACCGTAGGGCATCCGGAAATCAACGCCTCTGGACAGAATGACCTCTACCTAAATCAAGCAATTGGTTTGGACAAGTCGGCTGGATGTAAAGAGGAACCCCACGCTGTATGCCTAGCATCAGCGTCGGGAGGATGTCAGACTGGAATCAGTTGTCTGTTAGGGGTTCCCGATGGCATTTCTCCTGTCTGCCGAACAAGTGGGTCAGTTTGTCTCTAATCAATGGCAGGATCCTTATGCCGTCTTGGGGCCACAGCAGATAGAAGAGGCCGGCCAGTCCTTTTGGCTGGTGCGTGCCCTTATTCCCAATGCCAAGCAGGTTTGGCTGGTGGAACGGGCCAATGGCCAGGCTCATCCGATGCAGCCACTGCACCCAGAAACCCTGTTTGAACTGCGCTTCCCGCCTGGGATCCCACTGCCTCAATATTTTCTCAGGGCACAACGGGGCTGGGATCTCGAAGGGCAACAGTTGGAAGAATGGGAGGATCCCTACCGGTTTCCCCTGGAACAAGTAGATCATCTGGGGGAAGTAGATCGCTACCTGTTTGGCGAAGGCAACCACCACCGCATCTACGACAAGCTGGGTGCCCATCTTTTAACGGTGGATGGGGTGGCCGGTGTACACTTTGCCGTCTGGGCTCCCAATGCCCGCAATGTCAGTGTTATTGGCGATTTCAACCACTGGGATGGCCGCCAACACCAGATGAAAATGCTGGGGGAAAGCGGCATTTGGGCAGTATTTATCCCCGGTGTGTCTGTGGGGGCAATCTACAAATACGAGGTGAAAACCCCCTGGGGCGATATCTACGAAAAATCGGATCCCTATGGATTCCAGCAGGAGGTACGACCCAAGACCGGCTCCGTTGTCACGGATCTCAACACCTACAGTTGGGGGGATCAAGCCTGGCTGCAACAACGAGGGGAGACTGAACCCCTCCGCTCCCCTGTCTCCGTCTATGAAGTTCATTTGAGTTCCTGGATGCATGGCTCAGCTGAGGATCCCCCTGTTGCAGGACAAAGTGTATTGGTGGATCAAAAGCCGAATACCCGCTTCCTCACCTATCGAGAATTGGCGGACAAGCTAATCCCTTACGTTAAAGAACTGGGCTTTACTCACATTGAGCTTTTGCCGGTGGCAGAGCACCCCTTCGATGGATCCTGGGGTTATCAGGTGATTGGTCACTATGCCGCCACATCCCGCCATGGATCCCCGCAAGACTTCATGTATTTTGTCGATCAAGCTCACCAAGCCGGGATCGGGGTGATCATCGATTGGGTGCCGGGACATTTTCCCAAAGATGGGCATGGGCTGGCCTTTTTTGATGGCACTCATTTGTACGAATATGGGGATTCTCGCAAAGGGGAACACAAAGGTTGGGGCACATTGGTGTTTAACTATGGCCGCAACGAAGTGCGCAACTATCTGGTGGCCAATGCCCTCTTTTGGTTCGAGAAATATCACATCGACGGGATCCGGGTGGATGCAGTCGCTTCCATGCTTTATCTGGATTACGACCGGGAAGAATGGATCCCCAATCCCTACGGCGGAAGGGAACATATCGAAGCCATTGACTTTTTCCGCCAACTCAATACTCTGATTTTTAAATACAATCCTGGTGCTCTTTCCATTGCGGAAGAATCCACCGCTTGGCCAATGGTGACCTGGCCAACCCATGTGGGTGGTTTGGGCTTCAACTTAAAGTGGAATATGGGCTGGATGCATGACATGCTGGATTATTTCCACATGGATCCCTGGTTCCGCCAGTTTCATCCCAATTTGGTCACCTTTAGCCTCATGTACGCCTTTAGTGAAAACTACATGTTGGCCTTCTCTCACGATGAGGTGGTACATGGCAAGAGCCACATGCTGGGCAAAATGCCTGGGGATCATTGGCACAAATTTGCCAGCCTGCGGGCTTTGTACGGCTACATGTTCACCCACCCCGGCAAAAAAACCTTATTCATGAGCATGGAATTTGGCCAGTGGAATGAATGGAATGTTTGGGCCGATTTGGATTGGGATCTATTACAGTTTGAGCCTCATGCCAAATTACACGACTACGTGGCCAGTTTGAATCACCTGTTGCGCTCCGAACCTGCTCTCTACAGCCAAGACATCAAACCGGAAGGGTTCCGCTGGATTGACTGTAGCGATCATCGTGGTGTTGTCTCCTTTATCCGCTACGGGGAGGATCCCAATGAGTGGGTGGTGGTGGTGTGCAACTTTACCCCCGTGGTTTGGCCCAACTACCGCATTGGGGTGCCTGCCCACGGCTTTTACCGAGAATTACTCAACAGTGATGCCGTCGAGTTTTGGGGAAGTGGCGTCGGGAATCTCGGAGGCAAATGGACTGATGACTGGGCCTGTCACAGCCTGCCTTATTCTCTGGATCTTTGTCTGCCGCAACTCTCCACCTTGGTGCTGAAGTGGCAACCGCTAGATTCGGCTCAGTCTCAAGAGTAGGTTTCAGTATCTACGAGCGGGGATCCAAAACGGCAGCGGGTTTCTCTTCCACTACTCCCGCCAAGAGGGAGTTGACCAGCACCGTTACCAAACCCAAGCGATTCCCTGCCAAAATATCCGTTAACAGGCGATCCCCGACCATGGCCACCGCCTCCACCGGCAAGTTCATCTCGGTCACGGCCCGCCGCAGTGCTCGCCGTGAAGGTTTTCCAGCGCGGTGAATGTGGGGCAGCGCCAAGATCTCGCCGATTTGGCGAATGCGATTGCGGTTGAGATTGTTGCTGACCAGCCAAATCTGAAAGTGGGGACGGAGTTTCTCCAACCAAGCCACCACTGTCGGATCCACCTCCGCCTCCTGGATGGGCACCAGCGTTCCATCCACATCGAAGATAATGCCGCGCACCCCCCACTGCTGCAGACTTTCCGGCTGTAGCCGTAAAACGTTGCCGGCGACCACCAAGTCCGGCTGTAGCAACTTATACCAGGGTTTGTGTACCATCCTAGGCTCGGTTAAGGGTTTGTTGCTGCTCCCGGTGTGGTCTGCCCTGCTTGCCGCTCCCGGATGATTTGCAGTTGGGCAGCTTCGTGTTCGGCTAAGGTTTTGCTGAAAACATGGGTGCCATCGTAGCGGGCAACAAAGTAGAGGAAATCCGTCTCTTCAGGCTCTAGAACTGCCTCTAAACTGGCCAAGCCCGGACTGGCGATTGGGCCGGGGGGCAAGCCTGGGTTGAGATAGGTGTTGTAGGGGGAGGGGGTACGCACCTCGGCCAAGGTGAGACGACGATCCGGTGTTTGACGGATATTGAGAGCATATTCCACCGTTGGATCCGCTCCCAAGGGGATCCCTTGTTTCAGTCGGTTCAAAAAGACACCCGCAATTAAGGCTCGCTCTTCTGGCACCACTGCTTCCCGCTCCACAATGCTGGCCAAAGTTACCCACTCATGCAATGACAAGGGGGTGGAGTGCTGTTGAAACAAGGGTAAAGCAACTGAAATAAACCGTTGCAACATGGCGTTGACCACGGTTTGGGCCTTTTCGTGATCCGGCAGGGATCCCT
>JAUQVI010000279.1:0-4180 GCA_039794885.1 Thermostichus sp. DG02_5_bins_236 | reverse complement strand
TAGGCAGTGTCGAGGGGGGAATTGGCTCTGCTGGCGGCGGCTCCACTCTGACGATGCAATTGGTGAAGAACCTCTTTTTAAGCCCGGAGCGCACCCTCAGTCGCAAGGTGGCCGAGGTGGTCCTAGCAGTGCGTATGGAGCAGATCTTTAGCAAAGACGAAATCCTGGAGATGTACCTCAATCAAGTGTATTGGGGGCACAACCTCTACGGAATCGAGGCCGCAGCCCGCAGCTATTTCAACAAAAGTGCGGCAGAACTGAACCTAGCAGAATCGGCCATGCTGGCCGGGATCCTGCCTGCTCCGGAAACCCTTAGTCCTTTTCGCAACATGGAAGGAGCCAGACGGCGGCAGCGGCTGGTACTGGATCGCCTGTTGGAGCTGGGCTGGGTCTCTCCTGAGGAGGCACAGGCGGCCCGCGAGCAAGAATTGACCTTAGGTCGCATCACCTCCTTCCAGAGCAATGCTCCAGCGGTTACCGATGCTATTGAAGCAGAAATTCGTCGCCGCTACGGGGAACAAGCCTTGATGCAGGGAGGATTGCGGGTTCAATCCACCATTGATCTGCGTCTGCAACGGATTGCCCAGCGCATTGTCAACGAAGATGGCCCACGGGTAGGAGGGGCGCGCCGAGCAGATCAAATGGCTTTGGCCGCGGTGGATCCACGTACCGGCTATGTCAAAGCAGTTGTGGGGGGAATCAATGCTCAGCGAGGGCAGTTTAACCGCGCCACCCAAGCCTTCCGGCAAACGGGATCCACCTTTAAGCCCTACGTCTTTTATGCAGCCTTGGCCACAGGGCGCTATTCACCTGGCAGCATTTTGGAAGATACCCCGATTACCTATCCCGGATCCCCGCCTTACAGCCCGAAAAACTACGACAACACCTTCTACGGCCCTCTCTCCTTTGCCCGTGCCCTGGAACTCTCCCGCAATGTGCCCACGGTGAAGTTGGCGGATGATGTTGGCATCCGCAATGTGATTGCCGCCGCCCAAGCCACAGGCATTAGCGCTGAAATGTTCCCCAACTTGGCCACGGCCTTGGGCTCGGCCAGCATTAGCCCACTGGAAATGGCTGCTAGCTACGCCGTGTTTGCCAATGGCGGCCATGCCTTAGATCCAACTCTCTTGGCTCAGGTGGTGGATCGCAACGGTCAAATTCTCTTTGAGGCGAAGCCCAGCTTGGAGCCGGTCTTGGATCCCTGGTCGGTGGCGGTATTGAACCAAATCCTCAAGGGGGTAGTGACGGGGGGAACGGGTACCGCCGCTCGATTAGACGATGGGCGACCTGTAGCGGGAAAAACCGGAACCACTTCCGACTTCCGTGACGCTTGGTTTATTGGCTATGTACCGCAGCTTTCCACGGCCATTTGGATCGGCAACGACGACAACTCCCCGATGCTAGCGGGTACAGCAGGGGGTGCTTTTGTTGCCCCCACCTGGAAACGCTTTATGACCGAAGCCCTAGAAGGGATCCCGGCCCAGGATTTTCCTAGCTCCAACCAGTTTGCCCGCCCCCGATGACCTACACCGAAGATAGACTGAAGCGCATCGAACGCACCGTAGAAGCCAACGCTCAAGCAATTGCTCAATTGGCCCAGCAAAATCAGGAGGTCTTGCAAACCATTGCCCAGACCGAAGAGCGCATTGCCACCGCTGAAGAACGCATTGCCAGAACCGAAGAGCGTATCGAAGCTGAGGTCAAACGTTGGGATGAGCGATTTTTCCAGCTCAGCCGCGATACCCTCAATTTCACCCGCAACATCGTTACCATTGCTGCAGTGACTGCCGTTTTGATCCCCCTGATCAGGGATGTTGCTCCTCTAATCGTTGAGCTGCTGCGGGAGGGATCCCCTTAAAGTTGAGAATTCAGGCAGATGAACTCGGTGCCAAGGCGTAGTTATTCTGAGTTACACTGGGACTGCAAAGAAAGGTAACACCTCCCTCAGGTAGAAGCCTCACTTCCTTGCACCCTTTCGCACAAGACACAGAGGACAGACGATTATGGCTTTTGAACTCCCGGCTCTGCCCTACACCTCCGATGCGCTACAGCCTTATATGTCGGCGGAGACTTTTTCCTTCCATCACGGTAAACACCACGCTGCCTATGTGACCAACCTGAACAAGCTGATTGAAGGTACCGACCTAGCTAGCCAATCCTTGGAGGAGATCGTTAAGGCTACCTTCGGGGATCCGGCCAAAGCGGGCATCTTCAACAATGCGGCCCAAGTCTGGAATCACACCTTTTTCTGGGAATCCATGAAGCCGGGTGGCGGCGGTACTCCCACCGGTGCTATTGCCGACAAGATCACCTCCGATTTTGGTAGCTACGACAAATTCGTGGAAGCCTTCAAAACGGCTGCTGCCACTCAGTTTGGCAGTGGTTGGGCTTGGTTGGTGCTGGAAAACGGCACCCTCAAGGTAACCAAAACTCCTAATGCGGAAAACCCCTTAGTGCATGGGCAAACTCCGCTCCTCACCTTGGATGTGTGGGAACACGCCTACTACCTGGACTACCAAAACAAGCGCCCAGACTTCATCAACACCTACCTGGAGCACCTAGTTAACTGGGATGCTGCCAATGCCCGCCTGGCTGCTGCTTGAATCAGCCTGTTTTGGGATCCGCTCACCGGGGATCCGATTCATGACTAGCAACTTGAGAATCAACAAAGAAAACCGATTGAAACAGCAATTTACCTAGAAAAACTTGACTTTTTGTAGGGGATCCCGATGACAGCCATTGGGATCCTTTTTTGTTGTATCGAGTATCGATTGCAGAATTTGTAGAGCCTAATCCCCTCCCAGGCGTTCCCGTTCCTCTCGCAGTTGCTGTAAGCGGCTGGGGGTAGGAGCTTCGCTAGGAACAGCAGCAGTCGGGGCAGGTGCAGGGGCACTCGCCGGATTTGCCTGAGGGAACAACGGTTGATTGATCGGTTGAGCCGGTACGGGGGTGACGGGAGCAGCAACAGGCGGAGCCGGAGCAACCACAGGGGGCGGTGGTTGAGGGGCAACCGGCGCAGGAACGACAGGGGCAGGGGTCTCTTGAGCAGGGCTAGGATCCGGTTTTGGAGTTGCTTCTATGGTTTCTGCTTCAGATTTGCTTTCAGGCTGCGTTTCAGATTCGGTCAGGGTGGGGTCAGGGTCATCCTCAAACACCAGCTCACCTTCGGGATCCCGCAACAACAGGTTTTCCAAATCTAAGACTTGTGAGGGATCCCTGCCGGCAGTCTCGGCTGTTTCTGGATCTGGCCGGTCAGAGGGGGTCTCTACTCTCCCGCTTGGAGCCAATAACAGGCGTGTACCCCAAAAGGTACCTGCCATGAGAGCAAGCATCAAGGCAATCCCACCCAAAACAGGTAGAGCTTTACGTCCGCCAGGTTCCTGATGGGAAATCAACTGACGCGTGCCTTCCTGCCCATCCATAGCTGCCAGAGTACGCTCAGAAAAAACCGGAGTTGTTGGCGGTGTCTTGCGGGTCATCGGGATCCTGAAGCTGGTGATATGCTCCGGCTGCAAGGATCCCTCCAGTTGAGCACTGAGAGTTTTCATGTCCTGAGGCCTTTGATCCGGATCTTTGGCCAGGCAAGAGAGCACCACCTCCTCTAGCTGCACCGGAATATCGTAGGGCAGCGCTGAGCGATCAAAGGGCCGGGGCAACTGGTAATTGTGGGCATCGTACCAACCGGCGAAAGAATCCGTTTTCGGTTGCAGGGGTTGTTGCCCGGTCAACATGCGATACAGCACCACCCCCAGCGAGTAAATATCGGAGCGGGCATCCAATTCTTCGCCGCGCACCTGTTCAGGCGAGGCGTAGCGGGCTGTACCCAAAAAGCCGGTGGTTTGAGTTCCGAGGGCAATAGAGACATCGCTGAGCAGCTTGGCAATGCCAAAATCGAGAATTTTGATCGTTTCTCCCAAGGTTTCGTCTTTGATGGCAAAGAGATTGCTGGGTTTGATATCCCGATGGATAACCCCCTTCACCAGCTGGCCATCTTGGTTGGTTTCTAGGCTGTGGGCATAGTACAGACCGGCACATACCTGCCGCGCGATATTCACCACACGGTTGGGGGGCATGGGTTTGTACTTGAGCATTAACTCACCCAAGCTATGGCCGGTAAGATACTCCATCACCAAATAGGGGTGATGGTTTTCCAAGCCATAGTCCAGCACTTTGACGATGA
>JAUQVI010000278.1:0-4240 GCA_039794885.1 Thermostichus sp. DG02_5_bins_236 | reverse complement strand
AGTCCGCCAATGTGGATCTCAGTTCCCAGTTGCTGATATCCACACCCGCGTATCAAGCGGTGAAGGAGCAACTCTCGCAAGTGCAGGCGCACCCCGTGAAACCCTCCCCCAACGCCAAGCCCATTCGGGTTTACGCAGTACATCCCAGACAGGCCAGCCTACTTCCACATGAAGACCTGGCCACGGGATCCCCTTTGGCAACGACACAGCCGACCGGATGGCTGGAAACGCTACGGGAATGGCTGCGGGCTTGGTCTCGTTTCTAGCGGATCCCTCAGGGGTTGCCTCGCCTCAGGATACCGCAAACCTCAAACGATTTGTTGGATTTGTGTCTGCAAATAGGGGATCCCGACTCGGTGGCAATAGTCTCCAAAGGTTTCCTGGGGATGGCGCTCCTGCTTGTAAAGTTGCAACAGGGATCCCATCAGGGGGACAATCTGGTCGATGTGAACTCGTTCCTGAAAGACTTGGGCGAGGCGATCCCCCTCTGGGCTAGCTCCCAACCACACTTGGTAATGTTCTGGTGTGGATCCCACCAACCCCAACTCTGCCAAATAGGGGCGGGCACAGCCATTGGGGCAGCCGGTCATGCGCACCAAAAAAGGAGAGTCCTGCAACTCCAGGTCGTGTAACAGCTGATCCAACTGGCGAATTAAACTGGGCAAAGCTCGTTCCGACTCGGTAATGGCCAGGCCACAGGTGGGCAGAGCGGGGCAAGCCATCGCCAGACGCACCAGTGGGGGAATTTCTTCTTTGGAGAGTACCCCATGGGATTTGAGGATCTGGTTAATCGGATCCCGTTGCTGGTCTTCGATATCTATGAGCAGCAGATCTTGAGTGGGGGTAACCCGCAGGGGCAAGGAAAAAGCTTCAGTGATCCGGCGCAGCGCTGTTTTCAGTTGCCGAGTCGGGCTGTCTTGAATACGGCCATTCTCGATGGAAATCCCCAAAAACCAACGGCCATCCCCCTGTTCATGCCAACCGAGATAATCATCACTGTTGGGGACAAATTTGGGTAAAGGACGGGAACGTTGCAGTTTCTCCCCAACATACTCTTGCACCACCTGGCGAAACTTGCGGATCCCCCACGTCCTAACCAGATATTTCAGCCGCGCCTGCTTGCGATCGCCACGGTTGCCGTGATCCCGCTGTACCGCCAAAATCGCTTGGCAAATCTGATGGACGGATTCCGGTGGGGCGAAACAGAGTTTTTGGGCCAGGAGCGGCTCGGTTTCCTCTTTGCCGTGGGTACGGCCCATCCCCCCACCCACCACGATGTTGAAGCCCTTGAGGTGTCCTTTGCGGTCGGTGAGAACGATGAGGCCCAAATCTTGAGAATAGACATCCACCGTGTTTTCTCCGGCCACGGCAATGGCTGCTTTGAACTTGCGAGGCAAATAGACTGGGCCATACAGGGGTTCGGGGCCTTCCAAGCGCACGCCATGGCCGACAAATTCTTGAGCAGCCAAGACATCTTCATCCACCGGCGGGATCGGGATCGCTTCGCCGTCCACCCAAATGTCATAGTAAGCGGAGGTTTTTGGGGCTAATAAATCTGCCAACTTGCGGGCATAGTCTTGGGCGTATTGGTAGGCCGGTCGATTTCTGTAGGGGGCAACGGGGGCCATGACATTGCGGTTCACATCCCCGCAGGCAGCCAGGGTGGATCCCATCTGGTGCAGAATGCTGGCTAGAGTAGCTTTGAGATTTTTCTTCAGAATCCCGTGGAGTTGAAAGGTTTGTCGCGTCGTGGCCCTTAGGGTGCCGTTGCCGTACTGATCCGCTAGCCGATCCAAAGTCAAATACAACTGCGGGGGCACATGTCCGCCCGGGATCCGGGTGCGCAACATCATGGAGTAGTCCCGTTCTCGGCCCTCTTGTCGGCGCTGCTGGCGGGCATCCCGGTCATCCTGTTGATAGGCCCCGTGGAACTTGAGCACCTGAATGGCGGCTTCGCTGAAATGGGTGGTGTCTTCGGCCAGTTCCTCCAGCAGGGGATCCCGCAAAAAGTGGCTTTGTTCCTTGATTTGCTCGACTTTGGAGCGCTGCGCCAAGGGCACGCCAGCGCGAATGGCTGCAGATGGGGTGACAGGGCTCATGTGTTTATCCTCCGGTAATCCGGTCGGAATACCTGTGAAAACACGTTATCACCTCGATTAGGCCACGTCCAGTGAGGAGTAGAGCTGCAACATCTTGTTAGAGAATGCCAAGAATCTGCTGCGTTCCTTAACTGGCCATCGCCAGGTGAGTGCTGTACTCTTCTGCTGACCACAACTGCCAAGCAGAGCCGCCTTGAAGCTCCAAAACCATGTCGTGGTAGGCCAACAGACTGGGGCGGTGCCCGACACTGATGTAAGTGGTGTTCAAGTGTTGCAGTTGTAGATAGAGGAGTTTTTCATTGGCTACATCCAGGGCACTGGTGGCCTCGTCCAGAATGGCGTAACGGGGTTGGGTAATCAAAATGCGGGCAAAGGCCAGTCGCTGTTGTTCTCCCAGAGACAGGGTATTGGCCCAGTCTTTTTCGGCATCAAACCCCTCCAATCGTTCCGGCAACCCGCCCAGATTCACCTGGTTGAGCACCCGTACCAAATCCTCATCCGTGAGATCTTGCCGACGCATCGGGTAGAGCAATTGATCCCGCAGGGATCCCAGCAGCATGTAGGGCTTCTGGGGCAGGAAGAGCATCTCTTCCGTATCCGGTCGGGCTATGGATCCCTTGCCATTTGTCCACAATCCGGCGATGGCCCGCAGCAGGGAGCTTTTCCCACTGCCACTTACCCCAACGATCAGTAGCCGTTGGCCCGCTTCCAAGGCAAAGGAGAGATCCCGCACCAGGGTCTGTTCAGAATTGGGGGTTAGCAAAGTGACATTATTGAGCGCCAGTTGATGGGCGACGCGGGTTTGAATGTTACTCTCCCGGTTACTGGTGTAGCGCAGAGCCGGATCCCCAAGCGACTCATGAAAAGCCCCGAGACGGTTGATCCCAGCAGCAAAGCTGGAAATGCTCTGAATCTGGTTGGCCACAATTGAGAGGGCACTCAAAACTTGACTAAAGGCAATGGTTGCTTGGGTAATGGTCCCGAAATCGCGTACACCGCTAAAGTACAGGGGAGCGACGATCACATAGGGCACAATACGGGTGAAATAGTTGTAGGCGTACTGAAAGATATCGATGACAGCCTGCCAAATAATCAACAAGTTAAAGTTGCGCAGTGCCGAGCCGAACCGCTCCAGAATTTGCCTAAGTTCCTGATTCTCTCCCTGATAAAATGCTATTGACTCTGCGTTATCCCGTACATGCACCAGGCTGTAGCGGAAGTTGGCTTCGTAACGCAGTTGATCAAAGTTAATCTTGATCAGTTTACGACCAGCCAAAATGGCAATCCCAGTCCCAACAGTGGCATAGATTACCAATCCCAAAGCCAGAGGCCGAGAAATACCATAAAGAATGCCCGTGAAAGCGTAGAGGGTCAGAATCGAGTCGAGAATATCCAGCAGAAACGAAAGGGTTGTACCTGTAAAGGAGCGGACATCCTCCGACATCCGTTGGTCGGGGTTGTCGATTTCGGTGTTAGCGGCATTGGAGTCTAGCTCGTAATAGGCTCGCTGATCAAAGTAGCGATCCAGAAAATATTGGGTCAGCCACTCTCGCCAAAACAGGCCCAATTTGAGGCGGGTATATCGGTAGATCACCAAAATTGGAATCGCTGAGATGATCAGCACTCCATAAATAATTAAAAATTGCCAGAAGGTCGGTTCCTCTTTTTGTTGGAGAGCCGTGTCGATAAACCTGAAGATGAAGCTAATCATCACATTCAGGCGGTTCACTGTCAGGGAGAGGAACAGCAAAAAGGTGAGGAGCACCCACTGCACCCAACGCTGGTGAATCTGTCGCCATACCGCCACAAAACAGAGGCTGCTCAGGCCCAAGCTCACTGCCGCTACCCACAGAACTGGCGAGACCAAATTTCTTTCGGTCTGGGCCACCAGCCCTGCCGCCACATTGGTAAAAAACTCCGGGAACAGAGCCTGACCCGCCAGGGTCACCCCAATCTCGACAAAAAACATTAAAGCAACCACGAACACCATGGCCGCTGCCAGCAAACCCAAGAAGATCCAGCCCCCACGCCGCACCACGGGATAAAAGTAGGGCTGAGCCACCGTGATAAATCGATTCCAAAGTCTGCGGTCGAAGTTAAATTGCGAGGTTTGGGATTCCATCTTTGCAGTCGTTCGAGAG
>JAUQVI010000277.1:0-4252 GCA_039794885.1 Thermostichus sp. DG02_5_bins_236 | reverse complement strand
ATCCCTGTGATGTCTTGAGAGTTAATTACTCGGAAGGCAGATATTACAGGGGACGCAACCCAGCTATGAGGCCCAGACACACTCCGGCCAAGAAGTCCAGATCCAAGGTTTCTAGGCTGTCGCTGAGCTTGTGGTAGTGGGGATTGCGCAATTCGGCAGTATCGGTGACCAGAATTGCCCGGTAGCCTTCATCCCAAAAGGGGGCATGGTCGCTACGGCGGGTGCTGGGAACGATCCAGCCTCGCTGCCCGGCAGGCAGCCACTGACAGGGGATCCCCACCTTTTTCATGCTTTGTTGCAGGCGCAGCAAATCCGGTAATGTCTGCCAGTTGCCAATCAGACCGATGTAATCCCCCCGGTTTGGGTAAAATCGCTCCAGCCCGGCAGGGTAGCGTTGGGAACCTATCGTTGGATCCCGGTAACCCAGCATCTCTAAAGACAGCATCAGCCGTAAGGGTTGCCGCTGCTGTTTGAGAGCTTGTGCATAGGCCCTGCTGCCCACTAGGCCCCGCTCCTCCAAATCAAACGCCACCAGCCAAAGGGGGGAACGGGGGGGATCCTGAGCAAAATACTGGGCTAACTCCAGCAGCACCGCTACACCACTGGCATTGTCATCTGCACCCGGGGATCCCGGCACAGCGTCAAAATGAGCCCCGATCAAGATGGGATCCCGGCTGGGATGGGATCCTGGCAATTTCAAGATCCAATTGTCATAAGTGCGACGGCAATACTCAAACTGCAATTCTTCTAGGCATCCCCACTGAGACAGCTGCTCCTGGACATACTGCTTCACCTGACGATGACCCAAGGGCGACCAGTCGGGATCCCGGGGACGGGCCACTTGCTGCAAATGGCGTTCCAGCCGTTGCTTGAGATTCTCCATGACCGGCAAAGGACTCCGTCCTGTGTTGGCGCGAACAGCTAGACGGCGACCTGTTGGGCATGAATGTGCTGGGCTAACTCCAGGGTGAAATAGCGATGGGATCCCGCCATTCCCTGCAACACCTGAAAGGGATCCCCTGGCTCGCCGAGATGATTCAGGAGCAGTGCTGCCCCGGAAAAATCCTGATCTTGGGTATAGTCATTCACCGTTACCACGGTCGGGATCCCCGCTTGCCGGGCAGACTGTAAACCATTCTCGGAGTCTTCAAAAGCCAGACAATTCTGGGGACGCAAGCCCATTTGCGCCAAAGTGTAGTGATAAATATCCGGGGCAGGCTTCTTGGCAGGGACGATATCCCCAGCGGCGATGACCTCAAACCACTGCAAGCTCTCCGGTAGGGTATGCTGCAGCAGGGCGGTTACATTTTCAGGAGTGGTGGTGGTGGCAATGGCCAAGCGGATTCCGGCCCCTCGTGCCTCCTGCAACAGGCGCTTGACCCCGGTGCGCAAAGGGATCCCACCCTGGGCCAGCAAAGCCGTATAGTGGCGGGTTTTGGCCTTGTGCAGGTTGGCAATCAAACCCGTTAAATCTTCCTCTGGAGGTAGGGTAGGCCGCTCCCTTTCGATAAAGTGACGAATCCGCTCTTTGCCCCCTGTGATCGCCAGCAACTGGCCATACAGCTCCACCGACCACTGCCAATTTAGGCCCGCCTCGGCAAAGGCCGCATTAAAAGCAACGCGATGGCCATCTCGCTCTGTATCCGCCAGAGTCCCGTCCACATCGAAGATCAAGGCTTGCAGTTGCATCGGTACAGCCTCCAAAAGGGCGACCCTATGCTACCGCAGCTGTGGGATCCCAACTCAGGCGCGGGCCTTGGGCGTGATCTTCAAGATGGTGGAACGGGATCCGGTTTGGGCGGTTCCATTCCCTTGGGTCTCCTTGCCCATGCCGCTGCTGGTTGAGGGAGTTGTTCGCGTCAGCGGGACAGAATTCTTGGCTTTCTTGGCTTGGCTGGCTGCGGTTTTACGGGTGCTACTGGGGGTAGCTTTAGCTTTGGTGCTGCTTTTTCCTTGGGTTTTGCTCACAGATTGGCTGGTGGCGGCTTTGCCGGTGGAGCGCCCTTTTGCTTTGGAGCTCCCCTCTTTTTCTGCAAGTACCTGCAGGGCAACTTCCAGGGTGGCTTCTTCGGCAGACATCTCTTTGGGCAAAGAGGCATTCACCTTACCATGCTTGACATATAACCCATAGGGGCCGTTGTGCAAGTTGACCGGCTCGCCATCCTCCGGATGGGATCCCAGCTCTCGCAAAGGTTTGACGGATCCACGCCCGCGCCCTTTTTTGGGTTGGGCCAACAACTCCAGCGCCCGCTCAAAGCTGACGGTCAACACATCCTCACCGGCGGGCAGAGAGCGGAAATCCCCATCACAAACCACATAGGGCCCAAAACGACCGATGCCTGCCTGGACTTTCTTGCCCGACTCTGGATGCTCCCCGAGGGTACGGGGCAGACTGAGAAGCCCCAGCGCCATCTCTGGGGTGACCTGATCCGGTTTCAGCCCTTTTGGGAGGGAAGTACGCTTGGGTTTCTTATTGTCCTCTGAAACATCCCCCAACTGCACATAGGGGCCATAGGGACCCTGCGGCACCACATACACCGGCTCCTGGGTCTGCGGGTGAAAGGCAACGGGTTTGGGGCCTTCCTGCTTGAGTTTGATCAGCTCCGCCACCTGTTCTTCACTCAAATCGGCGGGAGGAATATCCTCCGGTAGGTTGGCACGTACTTCCCCAACTTCATTTTCTACTGCTACATAGGGGCCATAGGGGCCAATGCCGATTTTGACAGGTAAATTCTCCAGACGGATGGAGCGGGCTAGGCCAGAATCAATTTCTGACTCGCGGGTTTTCACCTGTCCTTCTAGGCCCTGTTCCCCCAGAAAGAAATGGCGTAAATAGGGTAGCCACTCCGCCTGCCCGGAGGCAATGTCATCCAGGGTTTGCTCCATCTTGGCAGTAAAGCGGGTATTGACCAGATCGGGGAAGTGTTTTTCCAACAGGTCAGTGACGGCAAAGGCGGTGTAGGTGGGCACCAGAGCATTGCCCATCGGTTTGACGTAACCCCGACTCACAATCGTGTTCAGGATGGTGGCGTAGGTACTGGGGCGACCAATCCCTTCACTTTCCAACACCTTAACCAGGGAGGCTTCCGTAAACCGGGCTGGGGGTTGGGTTTCGTGGCCAATTGGCTCGAGCTGCCGACATTCGGGATGATCCCCTTGGCGCAACAGGGGCAAATGTACCTCTCGATCTTCGAGGGCGGCATTGGGGTCGTCGGATCCCTCCACGTAGGCGCGGAAAAAGCCGGGAAAATCAATGCGCTTGCCGCTAGCCCGAAACACAGCATCTTCTACCGCAATCAGGACAGTGGTGTGGGTTTGCCGGGCTTCTGCCATTTGGCTGGCGACGGTGCGCTTCCAGATCAGGTCGTAGAGGGCCAATTCTTGACCTGAGAGGGGGGTTTGGTTGGGCAGACGAAACTCGGATCCGGCGGGGCGAATCGCTTCATGGGCCTCCTGAGCTCCCTTGGCTTTGGTGGTGTACTGACGGGGCTTGGGACTGAGGTATTCCTTGCCGTACATGGATTCCACGCAGGCACGGGCGGCACCGATCGCTTGTTCTGATAGATGCACCGAGTCAGTACGCATGTAGGTGATGTAGCCCTCTTCGTAGAGTTTTTGGGCAATGCGCATCGTCTGTTGGGCCGACAGGTGCAACTTGCGGTTGGCCTCCTGCTGCAGTGTGGAAGTGGTGAAGGGAGGGGCGGGTTTGCGGGTGGAGGGGCGCTCTTCGACGGAGCTAACGGTCCAGGTTTTACCCAAAAGACGGGTGCGCAGAGCCTCTGCTTGCGCTTGATCCAGCAGCACTACATCCCGTCCGGCGGCAATTTGGCCCGTATTTTCATCGAAATCTTGGCCCGTAGCCAGACGTTTGCCCGCCAAGTTCACCAGCTCTGCCGGAAAGGGGGTTTGGCTTTGCAACAGTTCCGCCTTCAGATCCCAGTAGGATCCCTTTTTGAAGGCCCGCCGTTGTCGCTCCCGATCCACCAGCAGCTTGACCGCCACCGACTGCACTCGTCCTGCCGAAAGTTTGGGGGCAATTTTTTTCCAGAGCAGGGGGGAGAGGGTGTAGCCCACCAGGCGATCTAAGATGCGGCGGGTTTCTTGGGCCCGTACCAGTTGCTCATCTACCTCACGGCAGTTTTGCAGCGCTTGTTGAATCGCCTCGCGGGTAATCTCGTGGAAGACCATACGGCGGGTGGGCACTTTGGGTCTTAAGATTTGTTGCAGGTGCCAGCTAATGCTCTCCCCTTCC
>JAUQVI010000276.1:0-4257 GCA_039794885.1 Thermostichus sp. DG02_5_bins_236 | reverse complement strand
AGAACTCGTCGAAACAATAGGGTTAGCACAGCCAACCTAGAATTGGGGAGCTGGGGTGAAGTTCAAGAACCCATCTCAGTACCTGCGGCAGTTATTGGGGGTGCAACAAAAACAACAGGAGCAAGACAACGATGACCAAAGTGCTGGTGGTGGATGACAACCGTACCTACCTGGAGACCATTTCCAGTCTACTTTCCGACAGTGGTTTGGAAGTCTCGACAGCCATGGATGGTGTAGAGGCCATGGATGCAATCCGTGAGCAGAAGCCGGACTTGGTGGTGCTGGATGTGGTGATGCCACGCATGAATGGCTACGAGGTATGCCGAGAAGTGAAGGGGGATGACAGTACCAAGCACATTCGTATCGTCATGTGCTCCACTAAAGATCAAACTTTTGACATTGAGTGGGCGAAGCGCAACCAGGCGGATGCCTATGTTACCAAGCCCTTCAAGCCTCAGGAATTGCTAGCGACCATCAAAAATCAGTTGCGGGAGATCAACCGGAAATGAGTCGCGTTTTGGTTGTAGAAGACAGCCAATCTCAGCGGGAGATGATCAGCAACTTGCTGAAGCAGAGCGGTCTAGAGGTGACCGTTGTTGGGGATGGATTGGAAGCTCTAGAAGCGGTGCAGGGCGAAAGACCAGATTTGATTGTGCTCGATATTGTTATGCCACGCATGAATGGCTACGAAGTGTGCCGTCGCCTAAAAGCCGATCCCCTTACCCAAAAAACACCGATTGTGATGTGTTCATCCAAGGGGGAAGAATTTGATCGCTACTGGGGGATCCGGCAGGGGGCTGATGCCTATATTGCCAAACCCTTTCAGCCCCAAGAATTAGTGGGTACGATTAAACAATTATTGAGAGGTTAAGAACTGCCCGTGACCAACCCCTTCCGGTGATGCCCAAGAGGCGCGTTGTATCCCAACACTCTTGGAGAAGGGCAAGCGGGCCACTCACACGCATCAAACCATCACATGGGGGAGCGTCATGCTGGGGGATCTGGATTTATTAATGGGGGATGAGACCCAAGAATTGCAGGAAATGGAGGCCCCAGAAGGGGAGCTATTTCTGAAGTTCAAGGTGACAACTGGAGAGCAATTTGCCCTGCCAGCGGTTTCGGTGGTGGAGGTGATGAGCATTGGACCTGAGAAAATCACTCCCATGCCCAATGTGGCACCTGTTTTGCTTGGCACCCTCAATTTGCGGGGCGAAATCATTTGGGTCGCCGATCTCGGGCAGTTTTTGGGAATTAGCCCACCCCTGAATGTGGATCGCACTGAGCTGCCAGTGGTGGCAGTCATGGAGCAACAAGATTTGCTCATGGGCCTCGCTGTGGATTTAATTGTGGGCATGGAGTGGCTGAAGACCGAATCGGTACGGCCTGCCCTTACAGCTCCCGAGGCCATGGCTCCCTTTTTGCGGGGGGAATGGACGGTGGCCGACACAGGGTCAACCTTGCCATTGCTGGATCAGTCAGCCATCCTGAGATCTAATCGTTGGGGTTGATGAAGCGGCGGCGGGGAGAGGGTGTATAGTTCGTATCAAACGATCCGATCGAACCCATTCTGGATGGGGGAAAGCTGAAGTTACCTTATCCTCTACGGAAGGTTACCTAGATGTCTAGAGTGTCCCTTCCCGTAGCTCCCAAAAGCAGATGCTAGAGATTTGGAAGGCAGAAGCCGCAGAACCCACCGGGGAGATGACTCATATATACCACGAGGGGTTCTGCGGTATGGGTGTTGAGGAGAGTTCTGTTGAATCCGTGTTAATGCGCGAACAGAGGTAACGAAGCAGTGAAGGGAGGATCCATGGTTTCGAGCGCGAACAATCAAAGAGACTACACCGATGCGGTGGCCGCATTTTGGCAAGGAGACTACGTCCAGGCGGTGCGGTTGTTCAACCAGGTGGTCGCTGCTCAGCCGCAGGATACTGCTGTCAAGCTGTTGCTGGCTTCTGCGCAAAGACAAGCGGGTCAGTTGCTAGAAGCTCGTCATACCTACGACACCATCCTACAAACCTCCAGCAGCCCGGATGAGTTGCAGTCGGCCCAAAAAGGCCTGGATGAGCTGTTGCAAATGGCACCGGAATTGGCGGATATGCCCTACCCAGGAAAAGTGGAGAGCTTTCAGGAGGAGAGTTTCCCCACGTCCGATACTTTTTCCGACCCAGATGGCTTTGACCTTGATCCGAATGTGTTTCCGGAAGCGGATCCCTTCCCGCAGTTTGAGATGATGGCAGAGGAGTCGGAGGACTTTTCTGCGCCAGATCCCTTTGCCGACCCATTTGCAGCGGATCCCTTCCTGATGGAGGACGATGAGTTCGCTGATGAGCAGGGGGGAAGCTTTGAGGATCCCTTCGAGACTGGGCTACAGATGTCGGATCCCTTTAGCGAAGCTTCTGAGCCTGGGTTCCTATTGACACCGCCCATTGTGGAGAGTCCGGAAGACCAGATTGTTGATGATGATTTTGCCTTCCTGAACGAGTTCGATCAAGAACCCCTAGAAGCAGTGGAGAGTGAGTCGATCACTCAGGTGGCCGGCAACGAAGATTTTCCGGATGAGATGGGTTTCTCTCTGCCTGCTTTTGAAGATGAGGGATCCCTAGAAGAAAGCCTACCCACAGAATTGGCTGCCCCAATGAGCGAGCCGATCCCGGCCCCCGAGGAAGACACCGCCAGCCCTGGCCCCATCCTGTTTGACATCGACGAGCTCGACAGCCTGGATCGAGAGATTGCCGATATGGACGGCGGCGGTGAGCAAATGGATGACTTCTACGGGGATGAAGGCGAAGCCAGTGATATGACCTCGATGGCTGGGGCGATTGCGGGGACGGCCTCCAGTTCCCAACCCCGGACACCCACTTCCTCCATGCCGGTTCCGACAGCCAAGGCAGCCGGGGTATTCTCCGGCTTCTCCAATCGACCGATCGCCGATCAGCAGTTGGCCATGGCACTGATTCAAGGGGCCGTCAGTTTGGCTGCTGGGTTGGTGATTGGCCTCGGGATCCCTGCCAGTGGGGGTGCTCGCCTGATTGGGGGCGTGATTGGGGGTGGAGTGATCGGCACAGGGGCAGGGGTCCTCCTCGGCGCTAACAATGCCAAGCAAATTCGCTCCAGCACCAATGAATTAGCTAGCCACTTCGCCACTTTGGCACAGGGGAATTATTCGGTACGGGCCAAAGCTGGTGCCAATGACGAGTTGGGTCGCTTAGCCAACAGCTTCAACCAAATGGTGGGTGCCATTGAAGCCAACTTCACGGAGTTGAACCAACGGGCCACCGAGCAGGGACAAGCCAAAGAAGATCTGCAGCGTCAGGTGATTCGTCTGCTAGATGATGTGGAAGGTGCTGCTCGAGGCGACCTGACGGTGCGGGCGGAAGTGACGGCTGACGTACTCGGTGCTGTCGCTGACTCCTTTAACCTGACCATCCGCAGCCTGCGGGATATTGTTAGCCAGGTGAAACGTGCCGCTACCTCCGTGAATGATGCTGCTCTCCAAAATGAGGACTTTGCTCGCAGTCTTTCTGCTGATGCCTTGCGCCAGGCGGAGGATATTTCCACCTCCCTCAACTCCATTCAAGTGATGACGGATTCTATTCAAGAGGTGGCCAGCAATGCTCGGGAAGCAGCCAGCGTGACTGCACAGGCAACAGAAGCAGCCTCCCGAGGGGGAGAGGCAGTGGATCGTACCGTGAGTGGCATCTTGGAGATCCGTGAAACCGTGGCGGAAACCACCCGCAAGGTGAAACGACTGGCGGAATCCTCCCAGGAAATTTCCAAAATTGTCGCCTTGATTTCGCAAATTGCCTCCCGCACCAACTTGCTCGCCTTGAATGCCAGTATTGAGGCTGCCCGTGCTGGAGAATCAGGGCGGGGCTTTGCCATTGTGGCGGATGAGGTGCGCCAACTGGCCGACCGGGCCGCCAAAGCCTCGAAAGAGATCGAGCAGATTGTGTTGCAAATCCAGTCAGAAACCGGCAACGTGATGACCGCTATGGAGGAAGGGACACAGCTGGTTATCGAAGGGACACGACGGGCCGAGCAAGCCAAGAACAGCTTGGATGAGATTATCGGCGTTAGTCGGCAAATTGATGTGTTGGTGCGGGCGATTTCCCAGGCCACTGTGCAACAGACGGAAACCTCCCGCTCAGTAGCGCAGGTGATGCAATCGGTGGAGCTGACCGCCAACGAGACCTCGAAAGAGTCTCAAAAGGTGGCCACTTCGCTGCAGCAGTTGGTGAGCATCGCCCGTGAGTT
>JAUQVI010000275.1:0-4296 GCA_039794885.1 Thermostichus sp. DG02_5_bins_236 | reverse complement strand
AGCCCCGGCAGGGTGTAGTCCTGGTTCAGCACACTGATGGCTTCGCTGGCCGCCACAAAAAACCAGCCACCGCCAAAACTCATCATGGCATTCCAGAGTAGGCCAACCATGGCGGAGGGCACCTCCAGCTGGGTAAACCGCTGCCAGCCGGATAAGCGATAGAGGGTGGTGGCTTCCAGTAATTCTTGGGGCAGGGTGCGCAGGGATTGGTAAAAAGAAAAGGTCATGTTCCAGACCTGGCTGGTGAAGATGGCAAAGATGGAAGCAGCCTCCAATCCCAGCAAACTACCCGGAAACAAAGCAATAAAACCAGTGACGGTGATGGATAGGAAACCCAAGACCGGCACCGATTGCAAAATATCCAGTAGGGGGATTAAGATTCGTTCTGCCCAACGACTTTTGGCGGCAATGTAGCCGTAGATTAAGGTGAAAAGGGTGGAAAAGCCAAGGGCAATGAACATGCGCAGGGTGGAACGCGCCGCATAGTAGGGTAGGTTGCGCGGATCCAGGTCAATCTCAGGTACCACTGCCGGGGGCTGAAAACGAGCAAAAGCCCCTTCCCCCACTTGGGCAACTGCCGCCAGCAGCACCAGGGTACCGAAAACAACAGCAACATCAGCAACCCCGGCTGGCAACCGCCGTAACGCTTCAGGGGAGGGATAGGTCTGCATGATCCCGCTCGGCAAAGTCTAGATTTCCAGACTTTATTATCAGCTTTTTTGCCTGCGGGAACCTGGATCCTGCAGCTTTATTCAGTTACGAGTGGCATCGACTTCAGCCAGTGCAGATGAGGAAAGGCTAGGCCAGGTACTTGCACGGCCGCATGTTTTGCATAAAGCTGAAACGCTGTACCGGTTAGTCCTCTGGCAATTCTGGTGGTGGTTCATTCCACTTTGGGTCATCCAAAATGGCTTTCTTGGTTCCTTTCAGTTGTTTCCACAGCTCCTTAATTTGTTGATAGGCTTCCTCGGGCTTCAGTTTCCCGCCGGTTTCCAAGCTACAAATCAGGGCTACCCTATTGCTGAATTCCTGTAAATTGGCATCAAAAATCAAATTCTGAGGTTTCACGTCACCCCAGTAGGGATAGCGAGGCGAGATAAATTCATCTTTTTTAGGGGGGGGTAATTCTTCTGGCACGGCACATCCAGTGAAAGAGAAGAGTTTGCAAAGGCAGGTTCAACAACATCAGCAAAATTAAATAGCCAATCTAACCAAATTATTCAACAAAACTACAGACGCTTTTTCTTAATCGGCTTGGGAACATTTGCGGGATCCCGCGGGGAATAAAACTGCTCCGGAATGGACTCTCCGCTGCTGGCGGGTTTGCTGAGAGCTTTCTTAATTTGGGGGCGGGGGGTTGAGCGCTTCAGCCGTGGGCGCGGTGGGTTTTTGAGTACAGGGCCAATTGGAGTACCTGCCTCCACGTAAAGCAGGGATCCCTGGCGGCGCACCTGTAAGTCCCAGAAATTTCCTACTCCTTTGCTGGGCAAGGATCCCATTAGCCGCAGCTTGAAGGCTTGGGGTTTCAAGGCAGCCTCACTCTGTTTGGAGGAACTTTTTTTCCCAGCCTGACGAATTTTGACAATGATAAACCCCTTTTCTTGGGATTGAAACACCACTTCGCCGCGTATGGAAAACCAATCGGGTACAACGGGAGAACGGGATCCCTGGGGTAGCGGTTGGCCCATCTCTTCGGGTGCCCAAACTCCCATTAACTGTACATGCAAATCCTCTGTTTTCTCACGGGTGCGCGGGTAGACCACCCACAAGTAATTACGCTCTGGCTCCAAATGCTTGCGCACCAGACTCATCACCCGACCCAACAACACGGCATCTAGATCCAGCCCATCCGGTGTGCGCAAAACCCCACGGGTAAATTGCTCGGGGGAGGGGATATACTGCCCTTCGATCAGGCCAATGGCCCGATATTGCATTTCTTCCCCAGGCGGAGGGATTGGTTCCAAATAGGTTCGTTCTGTTTCTAAGTCTTCTGACTGCACTGCTCTGGCCGCAGGGGCTGGACTACTCGGCTCTAGAGAGCGTTGAGATTCTTCTGGGGAGTTCAACCCCTCGAGGCTGCTATTGGTCTGGTGCGACGACACCTTCCCACTGGCTGAGCTGGGTTTGGGGGGCCGCGCAGGGCGAAAAGGGGGTCTCAGATCAGAGGACATTGTGACGGTTCCGTTGCAGTCTATCGAGAATGTTTAGCGGTGGGCGACAACATTCGCAAGAGCGGTGCAAAGTGCTTTCTGCCACAAGTAACAGGAATGAGCCTGTTCTTTACCCAAGACCTGCTCAACACACCACTCAGCCTGACCACCCGTTCCCATTCTGCTCGCACTAGCCTGCCGGAGGCATGTCAGGCCACCTTGCCAGCAGCCAGGGATCCAGGGGTTGTCAACACTCTAGCCGATGATAGCAACTGCAATTGGCTCTATTCTCCCGGGCCAGACAGGGATCCCGGTAAATCTGGAACCGGATCGTAGCCCCCCGGATGCCAGGGATGACAACGACAAATGCGACGGATCCCCAGCCAACTTCCCCGCAAAGCTCCGTAGCGACGCACTGCTTCTAGCGTGTAGTGAGAGCAGGTGGGGGAGTAGCGACATGCGGGAGGAAACAGCGGCGAAATCCCGACTTGATAGCCCCTAATCAGGGCAACGAAGCTGCGGGTCAACAGATCCGACTGTTCAGGCATAGACGTAGATAGGAGAAAAGAGCTTGCCTTCAGGGTAACCTTGCACCTTTGGCTCTGTCATACCAACTCCATCAAGGTCAATCCCGACCGATTATCGCCCTCCACAATACGGTTACAATCGAGAAGGTTAGTACCTAAATTATTTTTGCCCAGGGATCCGGTGGAGAGTGGGCTTCTTCGGGATCCTGGCTAACCAACCTTTGAACGCTAAAAATCCAAGCTGGGTGAGGAGTCTTCGTGAGGGTATTTCGGCAATTGCAACCTGCACAACGCCGCAATTTAAGTATTTTGTTCATAGCCGGGCTGCTTTTCTGGGCCAGTTTATCCTCACTGTTGCCCACCCTACCCCTTTATGTCAGCGATGCTGGCGGTACCAGTCAGCAGATTGGGTTGGTGATGGGAGCCTTTTCGATTGGGCTGCTGGCCTCTCGCTCATGGTTGGGGCGTTTGGCGGATCGGCGCAGTCGGCAGATCGTACTGCTCATCGGCATGGGCGTGGTGGGGTTAGCTCCGCTGGGGTACTTGCTTTCCGATTGGATCCCGTTGATTGCCTTGGTGCGAGCCTTCCATGGTATCAGCATTGCTGCTTTTGCCACCGGCTATGTGACCTTAGTGGTGGATTTTGCCCCGGAAGAAAAACGCGGCGAGATCCTGGGCTACATGAGCCTGGTTAACCCGATTGGGGCAGCGATTGGCCCCGCTTTGGGAGGGTTTCTACAGGAGTTTGCCGGTTACTCCCCTCTGTTTTTGTTCTCTGCGCTGTTGGGGTTGGCGGGGTTTGTGTGTACGCGGGCGGTACGGGAACAGCGTCCTGATCAGATGGGATCCCTGCTGGTGAATTTGCCCTTCTGGAGCCTCTTGGGCAGCCCGAAGGTGCGCTCTCTAACTCTGGTGATGTTTTTGGTGGGCTTGGCGTTTGGCACCCAAACGACTTTTGTTGCCCTGCTGATCCAGGAAACTGCAGTACCCATGAACCCTGGCTTGTTCTACACGGCGGTGGCTTTTGCCAGCTTTGGGGTGCGTTTATTGGTGGGTCGGGCGTCGGATCGGTTTGGGCGAGGGCCGTTTATTTCCATTAGTTTGGCCACCTATGCTCTAGCCATGCTGATTTTGTTGGGTGCCAACAGCGTGGGGGCATTCTTGCTGGCTGGTGTGGTGGTGGGATCCGGTTTTGGCACCTTGATCCCGCTCATTTCCGCCTTGATTGCCGATCGCTCTAGCCCAGCCGACCGGGGGCGCTTGTTTAGCTTGGTGATGTGCGGGTTTGATCTGGGGATTGGCTTGGCGGGGCCGATTTTGGGCACCCTCGCGGTGGGATCCGGCTATCGGTCGATGTTTGGCTACGCGGCACTGCTATCCCTAGCCTCTCTGGTTTATTTTCTGATCTTTTCCAATCCCGGACGGGGTGCATCGCTGCGCTTTGCTCTGGGGCTGGGGCCGGATGAGTTCAGCCAACGGGAAGTGATTGTTAATCACCCTCCGGGTCCGGCGGTTCCTGACGTCGCGACAGTGTTGCGTAGACCGTAGGTTGTTCCTAGCAACAGGGTGCCCATAGTACGTTCAGAGCCGGATCCCTTCTGGAGGCTGCCCATTTCCCC
>JAUQVI010000274.1:0-4304 GCA_039794885.1 Thermostichus sp. DG02_5_bins_236 | reverse complement strand
CATAGAGCACAACTGCCAATTCATCGTTAGTCTGTAAAGCCCGAAACATTAGGGCCTGAAGATTATCTCGTTGACTTGGATCCAGTTCAAAAGCCATTTCCCGCAGTTGTAGGCAAACTTGAAAGCGTTGCTCAGGATTACGGGTGGGGCTATTTTCCAAGCGATTGACTAGAGATAACAGAAGATCCAGAACTTTCTCGCATGGGAGAATCCCTGCCTGAATTAAAGGGGTGTAGAGTAAGTAGGCAAGCCGCAATTGATTGGAGACTAGGAGCTTTTGCAGAGCCAGTACTGTTACAGCTATCTGATCTGCATAATCTATCGTTTGGGATGAGGCTGTGCTGAGCAATTGCTCTATCGAGGGGAGATCATAGAGCCTATGAAGGAGTTCAACCCAATCAGCAGTCTCTTGCTCTTGGTATACTGCCACTATCCATGCACCAAATTGATCAGGATCCTGACTGAGCAGAGTTTTGCCTTCGCTAACCAAGCTTGCCAGGTGGGGTATGGGCACGGGTGTCGTGTTCATGTGAGAGTGACCAGTAGAAACCGTTAGCCTAATCTGACATGCTCAGGTAGGCTCAGCCAAGCGAAGGGGCCCCAAGGAAAGATCCGCGATTGTGCTTAGAAGCTGCTTGATATGAAGCCACCCTAACTAGGGTAAGTTAGGTCTGGCAGGTAAGCTGCAAATTCAAATTCAACCCAATTAAGGACTTAAGCAATGAGCGCGAAGACTCGTCAATCTCTATTGCGTGCCAAGATGGCTCAGCAAATCCTCTCTGGAGCCAAGGGCTTCACCTTGATTGAATTGCTGGTGGTGATCGTGATCGTGGGTGTGTTGTCTGCGGTGGCGATCCCTCAGTTCTTGAACCAAGTGCGCCGTTCCCGCACCGCTGAGGCCCAAGCTGCTCTGACGGCCGTGGGGCGGGGTGCTGAAGCCTACCGCCTAGATACCACTCAGTATCCGGATGACTACACCAGAATCAAGTACGGATGCCCCTCTTCTGCCGACGTAGACTCTTGCGGTGCTAACGGGGATAAATTCATGAATGATCCCTGGAGTGCTCCTAACTACGATGATCCTGTGGCTAGTGATATTCTCTCTGTAGCTCCCCAAGGGATGCGCTGGGATACTACTGCTCTAGCTGCAAAAACTCAGTTCATTAACTCTTCTGGTAATCCCATTCAGTGCACGATTGGGTTGGGATCCCGTGAGTCTGTTGTGGTCACTGAGGCGACCTTTGTAGGCAAGAGCTGCAACGTGTTCGACTGATTTTTTGGCCAATTTGTCTTCTCTGGCTCCCTGTGGGGAGCTTTTTTATTTCACCCGAGCCAGGTGTTGATGGTAAAGCGGCTATCTGCAAGGGCTTGGCTGGGGCTGAAGACGGGCAGGATCTCATGCAAACAGCTACTGAGGAAAAAAACCATGCTGTTATTGCTGGGAACGACCTCATCATAAGCACCGTGCATGAGGGGTGGATCTGGTCGTCTCCTTTGGGTATCGTAGATGCGTAATTCCCCACCTCTATAGGGTTTGGGATCCTTATGAAAATAGTAGACACAACTGACCTGACGAAAGGCAGTTTGCGGGTAAGAGTTATCGGTGTGAGGCGTAAAGTAGCAGCCATCATGACTAGCAATCATCTCCATCTCAAAAATCTGGATATCAAATGTTTCGATGCCCAGCTCGGCAAAAATTTTGGGGGCTACGGCTAGAGTTTTCTCCCTGAGCAGGGATCCATACTCCTGAAAATGAGCAAGATCCAAACGGACAGAGCGACGAAACTTGAGAGATTCTGCTTCCGTATTGTTTTTGCTGTAGCTTTTGGCAGGGATAAACTGCTCTTGGCAGGCAATAGCTTTTGCCAAGATCGCTTGGTTGATCTCGGCAGGTAAAAAGTCATCTATCTTGATGTACTTACAAGGGTAAAACCGGAACGGTTCAAAGGGATCCGGCTCGGTAAAGGTAAGGGATACGGGGTTAGCAGCTAGCAAGAAGGTGGGGGCTAGGGTTTGGATGTAGGCCAAATCCTCTTCCGTTAAACCTTTCTGCTCAGTGTTCCAAATCAGCAGGTGGGTACCATTACCGAGATTAGGCAGTACCTTCTCCAGATGAAAGCAGGGATCCACCCCCATCAAATCCAGATTGGCCTGGGCTAGGGATCCCCATCGGCAGTGGTTGACAATATAAAGGGCTACTTGCGAAAAATACTCTCGCAAGAGCAATGATTGCAGCAAATGGGTGCGGTAATCCGTTAAAGCAACGTTGTAGCAAACACCGATTCGCGTCTCTGGAAAGAGTTGGTCTAGCTCGGTCAAAAGATCAGGGATAGAGCCTTCTAACAGGAGAACTCGATCTTCTAGACCATGTTTGGCAATCTGGGTTTGAATATCTTCAGCAGAGTTGGGGGGTTGGGTCAGCTGCGGATCCCGTAGTATTACCGCCAGCTTGTCAGGGTGATTGGGCATAACCGCCAACAAATCTGACGGCTCAACCCATCCAATCTGACAAAGAATTTCATCTGGCTGTAAATGAGACAAGACCCGATCCAGGAGCTGAGCAAGGCTCTCAGGTTGCGAAGTGAGATCCTGGATAAACGCCTGGTCATGCATGGGAGGGGATCCCTGGCTGTTTTCTAGTTTAGGGTACCCGGATCTACCCCCAGTTCCCGCAGTTTCTCCGCCAAGCGCTCCGCCCGTTGTCGTTCTTGGTCAGCTCGCTGCCGTTCTTGGTCGGCTCGTTGTCGCTCCTCTTCCGCCTGTTGCTGAGCTTCCTCTGCTTCTGTGGGCACCAGTTCCCCCGCTTCCGTGGCCCAGCGAATCCAGGTGGCCTCAATGCCCCGAAACACGCCTGTCCACTTCACCAGGTACAGCCCCAAAGCCTCACTCTTCAGCCGCCCCTGCTCATCCTCTTCAATCGGAACATAGTGGCTACCCACTAGACGAAACCCTGCCCAGTCTTCTGGTGCAAACGGGTCAAACCAAAAGTACTCCGGCACCCGCACCACCTGTTCATAAATCTGCTTTTTCACCGTCTTGTCATACTGGGCGGTGCTGGCCGAAAGCAGCTCAATCACCACATCCGGCCCTTTGCCTTGTTCCCAAATCACCCAGCTTTTGCGCTCCCCTTTGGGCACCCCCAGCACCACGAAGTAATCGGGGCCTCTAAAATACTGCTTGCGGGATTGTTCCAGGCTGTAGTAGAGGAACATATTGCCGCTGGCGAAGCCATCGGGGCGTTGTTGCAGCCAGGTTTGGCTGACCGAGATTAAGAAGTCCATCTGGCATTTGTGCCGCCAAGTTTCCATGGGTATGCCGTCGTCGTAGGGGAGTTCATCCTGGGTAGGGGGCAATTCGGGTAAGTAAGCATCTTCTGCCGGCTGTAGCAGCGGCTCGGTTAAGAGCGTGTCACTCATGGATCCTCCTCAAAGGGTCTACTTCAATCTCAATGTTTCCAGGCTGTCGGGATCTATCCCCAGTTTCTGCGGTTTCTCGGCCAAGCGCTCCGCCCGTTGTTGTTCCCTTTTTTTCCACTTCCTCAGGTAAAGGCACCAACTCCCCGGTTGGGAAAAAGTACGGTTGACTTTGGCGGTGAAATCCGAGAGCAACTCAATGTCTGGATACTTACCGTTTTCTTTCCAGAGAACCCAAGAAGCACCCGGCTGATGGGCTACACCTTTCACTGAGTAAGCCCTGGGCAGAGGGCATGATCTCCGCCAGTTGCTCACGGGGAAGGGAAGTTGGGGGGTCTTGAACTTTCTCTTGGATTAGCATTGTCAGTATCGGCTGTAGCTTTTTTGCCTAGCTACCAAAGATTTAACCGATCAAAATTTGCCGTAGTGCCTCTTTGAGATGGGGATACTGGAATGTAAACCCTGCTGCCAAAGCCGCTTTCGGGATCACCTTTTGGCCAGTAAGAACCACTTGTGCCGCTTCACCCAAAAGCAACTCTAGAGCGAGTTCTGGAACCGGTAGCCAGGAAGGGCGAGCCAAAACTTGACCCAAAATTCGGCAAAACTCTTCCATTTGTACAGGATTGGGAGCTGTACCGTTGAAAACACCGGATCCCTGTTGCAACAAAAAGCAAATCAAGCTCACCAAGTCCTCGCGGTGAATCCAGGAAAGCCATTGCTTGCCGGAGCCGATGGTTCCCCCGACAAAAAACTGAAAAGGAGCTAACATTTGCCCCAGCGCTCCTCCATCAGGCCCCAACACAATGCCTGTACGCACAATGGCCAGACGGATGCCAAGCTCCTGTACCGGTTGGGCAGCAGCTTCCCAGGCCTGGCACACTTCTGCCAAGA
>JAUQVI010000273.1:0-4317 GCA_039794885.1 Thermostichus sp. DG02_5_bins_236 | reverse complement strand
TGTGATGCGTTCACGGGCAGTACGAGAAGGAGCGGTGGGACTCTTGATCCTGGCAGGGGCCTTAGGGTTTGCCGGTCTATTCCTGTGGATTTACAACTTGCGCTTCGGTAGCCAAGGCTTCCGGTTCGCCGTTACCTACAGCAATGTGGCCGGCTTGACCGAGGGATCCAGCGTACGGCTGCGGGGGGTAAATGTCGGACGAGTAGAGCGCATTGTGCCGCAGTTGACCCAGGTGGAAGTACAGGTAGCGGTGGATCAGCCTTTGGTCATTCCCCGAAATGCCTTGTTTTTCACCAGCCAAACGGGGTTGGTTGGTGAAACAGTGATGGACATTTTGCCTCCTGCGGATCCCCAGGTTTTGAGTGGATCCCCGTTGGCCGAAGATTGCGACAGTAGCCAAATTGTCTGTCATGGGGATGTGGTGGAAGGGACTCCCGGCGTTGATTTTGGCCAGTTGCTGACGCAAATGGATCGGTTGATCACACGGGTCAACAACGACATGCTGTTTGACAACCTCAACACCACCCTGGAAGGGATTACCCGGGTTGCCAATAGTGTTGCCAATCTATCTGAGACCCTAGAGGAGCGTGTCTCTGCTTTGCGCACCGAGGATTTGGATCTTTCCCAGTTCACGGTTGCTGCCACCGCCATCCAAGAGGCTGCCGCCTCCGTCAGCCAAACGGCCCGCAGCTTTCAATCTGCGTCCGACGAGCTCACCCGCCTAGTAGAACAAAATCGCACCTCCCTGAATGCTTCTTTGGAGAATGTGCAACGGGTCAGCGAAGATCTGCAGGCCATGTCCAGTGCAGTACGTCCGCTGATTACGGATCCGCAACTGCAGACGGATGTTCGTCAGATTATTGCTGATGTACGAGTGGCTTCCGGTAATGTGGCCCAAGCCACCGAAGCTCTGCGACAAATTTCCGCTGACCTCAACGATCCGGGTACGATGGCAACTCTCCGTCAAACCCTCGATTCCGCCCGAGTCACCTTTCAAAACACTCAAAAAATTACCGCTGATATTGATGAACTGACCGGGGATCCCCAATTTCGTCGGGGGTTACGGGATTTGGTACTGGGTTTAAGTGGTCTGGTTTCTAGTGTTCCTGGCGATTCGGGTGAGCAAATTCAGCCAGCGACAGCAGAGTACCATTTCCGCTTTGCCCCCGTTTCTTTTGTGGATGTAGTCAGCAGCTCACCTCAGTAAGACTAGGTAGGTTACAGCCCTTTTGCCAGTTACCTTGCACGGGACAAGTCACACGGTCACTGTCCTTACCCCAAGCTGGGGCGAACAAGCTGTCAGGAACACAAGTATTGTTGTAGGGAACCCGGCTGCAAAGCACGATTACGCCCAAAACCATTGAAGGGATCCTCTAGCTGAGATAGGCTTTGCGGATATTCCGGTAGGTGTGAGGTGAGTATGTGTGGCATTGTCGGCTATGTCGGCTTCCAATGGGCTGCCCCCATTTTGCTAGAGGGCTTACGCACCCTAGAGTATCGCGGTTACGATTCTGCCGGTATTGCTACTGTTGATGACGAGCAGGGGTTAAAAATTGTCCGCTCCACCGGCAAGCTGCACAATCTGCTGGTGAAGCTGACTGCCGATATGCCCACTGCCAAAGTGGGGATCGGTCATACCCGTTGGGCCACCCATGGTGGCGTTACCGAAGAAAATGCCCATCCCCACTGCGATGAGCGCGGGCGCATTGTGGTCATTCAAAATGGCATCGTTGAAAACTATCTGGAACTGAAACAACACCTGTTAGAGCGTGGGATCCGCTTTCGTTCCCAAACCGATACGGAGGTAATTGCCCATCTGCTCGGCCTTTATACCGAAGAGTTGGGTTCTTTTGAGGCTGCCTTTGGCCGAGTGATGGGGCAACTGCGAGGGGGCAATGCCGTGGTGGCTGTGGATCAGGATTCCCCAGATCAGGTGCTAGCAGCCCGTTTGGGCAATGCCGGAGCAGTGGTGGTGGGAGAAGGGGAAGGGGAAAACTTTGTGGCTTCCGATCTGCCGGCGATTGTGCGCCACACTCGCAAGGTGGTGTTTTTGGAGGATGGAGAAATGGCCATCCTGACCGAGTCCAGTGTGCATTACCAGCGCATTACCGGCGAAGAGCTGCGCAAAACCAGCACCACCGTGGCCTGGGATCCAATCTCAGCAGCCAAGGGGGGCTACAAGCACTTCATGCAAAAGGAGATCTTCGAGCAACCCCGCACCACCACCGATACCCTACGCGGTCGGGTGGATATTGAACATGGCCGGGTCACCTTGGAAGGGCTGGCCCTGTCGGAGGCACAACTGGCCCAAATTGAGCAAATTCACGCTGTAGCCTGTGGTACCGCCTGGCATGCCTGCCTGGTGCTCAAGTACTTTGTGGAAAACATTGCCCGCACCCCTGTAGAGGTGGATTATGCCTCTGAGTTTCGCTACCGCAACCCCGTGTTGCGTCCCAACAGCCTGTTGTTGGCCTTAACCCAATCCGGGGAAACTGTGGATACGTTGGCAGCCATGAGTGAAGCCCGCCGGCAAGGGATCCCCACCCTGGGTATTTTGAACGCAATTGGATCCCAGGCCAGCCGCTTGGCCGATGGGGGGGTAATCTACATTCACTCCGGGCCGGAGATTGCTGTTGCCTCCACCAAAGTCTTTACAGGTATGCTGATGGCAGGGTACCTACTGGCCTTGCAAATTGCCCAAGCCAAAGGGATCCTGACCCCCATCCAGATGCGTACCCATCTGCAGGCGCTCATTGAGCTACCGGGCAAAATCAGTCTGCTCCTGAAGGATACGGTTCTCTACGACCAGCTGGCAGAGCAGTATCATCATGTTACAGATATGCTCTACCTGGGCCGCTGGGTGAATGCGCCCATTGCCCTGGAGGGGGCTTTGAAAATGAAAGAGATCAGCTACATTCATGCGGAAGGATACCCAGCCGGAGAGATGAAACACGGCCCGATTGCCCTGATCGATGAGCGTATGCCTGTAGTGTGTATTGCTACCCGGGATCCCGTCTATGAAAAGATTCTCTCCAACATTGAACAGGTACGGGCGCGGGGCGGACGGGTGATTGCCCTGATTAACCCAGAGGATACGCAAGTGCGGGAGAAAGCCGACCACATCATCGAAGTGCCCATCACTACACCGCTATTATCGGCAATCCTGAATACGATCCCGTTGCAGCTCTTTTCCTACGCCATGGCGTTACGGCGTGGTGCCGATGTGGATCAACCCCGTAACTTGGCCAAATCGGTGACGGTGGAGTAGTTCTGTCAATCCCTCAAATCCTCTGAGAACTCTGATCCGGATCGGAGTTTTGCAAAATCGGGCAGATCAGCGTACTTTCGGCCCGGGATCCCTCGGGAATGTGCCAGTCGGAGAGCAAGCTTTGAATCTGGCCCTTAAGGATTTGCAGGTCGGCAATTCGCTGCTCAATCTCCTGCAACTTATCTTGCAGGTGATCGCCAATCTCTTGGCAGGGCAACTGACCCTGGTCGTGTACCTGTAAAATTTCCCGGATCTCTTCCAAGCTGAGGCCCAGACTTTGGCAACGGCGAATAAAAGCCAACCGCACCAACACCGCCGCATCAAACAACCGATAGCTAGACTCCGCTCGCTCCACCGTTGGGCCGAGCAGACCGATTGATTCGTAGTAGCGCACAGTACGCACTGGTAATCCTGCCGCCAGTGCCACTTGGCCGATTTTCAGACCAGAGAATGAATGCTCCGTATGCCGAGAAGCAACCATGATCAGAATGAGATTCGTGGGGATCCTAGCTTAACAAAGCCAGATCCGTTCAGGCTGGAGTGAGAGGGATCCCGTTTTCGAGCTCAGCGGCTTGCTAGAACCCACACCTCCTACAACCCCGTATCTATCCCAGTATCAGGGCTGCTCTAGAGGCAAGTCCGAGAAGAGCAATGGAGCAATATTGGCCGCCTGGTTGATGGGGATTTCGTCATTGATGGGGTACTGATAAAACTGATCCAACCGCCGGCACAGACCTTCTGGCGTCAGAGCCTGCACATTGGAGCTAATGATGTAGCTTTGGGAAGGCGAAGCACGAAAGGTTTGAAAGGCTTTGCGGCAAAAGGCTTGTTTGGCCTCAGGATCCGCCTGGAGCCACTCTGGGCCGGTGAGTTTACCCGATAAGGTGGGAGCCGTAACCGCCAACATCGGCAAGCCGGTTGTCAAGCCCAAGCCAGCTATGAACAGAAGCACAAACCCTACTTTCAAGATCCACCTAGAAAAAGACGCCCAATGCATTTGCAAGTATTGCCCCCTAGTTGGATCGGCGGGTGAAGTGAAGAGCCAACCC
>JAUQVI010000272.1:0-4356 GCA_039794885.1 Thermostichus sp. DG02_5_bins_236 | reverse complement strand
AATGCTGCCATCAATATAAAACACTCGGCGGTGGGGCATCCCGTGGAGTATAAAAAAGCTCAGGATACGCCCGTTCACTGAGAAGCCCGCACTCTATGCGTCAGCATGAGTGTCGGGAGTATGTCACTCTGTTCCCGCTAGGGTGCCGTAGGCCTATCCAAAGGGATCCCCCTGCCATAGGACGGACTCTAGAGGGCTCTAGATCTGGCTCCAGACTGATACGGTAGAGGGAAGGGATAAGCGGCCAATCGCGCAGGTGTTTGAGTGTCGTATTGAGGCCCGTTATGCTCTTTAGCTTGCTGAATTTGCCCTATTGGATCCTGTTGGGAGTTGGGATCGGGCTGTTTCTATTGGTGATTCTAGCAGGTGGGGGAGATGAAGATTTGGAGGTGGAGTCTGACTTGGACTCAGAGCTAGATGCGGATAACGGATCCCTATTGGGGTGGTTGGGGGTGGGGGAGGCACCGTTGGTTTTGTTGCTAGCCTTGGATTTTTCCCTCTGGGGGTTGCTGGGCTGGGGGATTCAGGTGGCGTTGCTGGGTTGGTTGGGATCCCTCGGAAATATGTGGCAATTTGGGGTTTTGATGGGATCCCTGGTGGTTGCTATCGGCTTAGGGCGTTGGATTGCTCGTCCGATTGGTTTGGCTTTCGCAGGGTTTGGTGAAGATGCGAGCGAGGAACGGTTGATCGGGCGGGTGGGCACAGTTAGCTCACAGGAAATCCCCTTGGGAGGGCGAATTGGCCAGGTGGATGTCTTGGATGCCCACCGCAATCGGGTTACCGTCAGCGCCCGACTGCCTGAGTGGGCCATCACCGCACCGAAAAGAGGCCAAGAAGTCATCTTGATCGAACACGGATCCCAGGGATATGTGGTGATCTTAAAAGATGGCCCCGATGAGGCCCACTGGCTATACTCTGGCTCTTCCCCAGCTTTGCCGAAGTAGCCTCGGTTTCATCAGTTGCGCAGCTGTCTCCATCCCCAAACAGGCTGGCTTTGCAGCAAACTTTATTTAAGGACTGACATCCTCCCGACAATACAGTGCGGAGTTCCCAATTCAACCAGTAAAGGTCTTGTTGTATGCTCAAGCGGAGCAGCTTGCTGGGATGTCACCTCACAGTGCTCTTGCCCATCTAACTTATCTGAACTGACTCATCTAAGTAGAGAGGAATCCTTGATGTTGTTTTGGCTAACCTTGCTGCAATCTTTGCCGATCCCCAGCGAACTGGATCTGCCGCAAACACAGGTTGCCCTCCTTCCACAACGCGCTTCGCTACCCACGACTTCAACCGAAACAAACGGGATCCTCCTATCGACCCGCGGCCAACTGCTCAGTGGCCCCACCTTTTTTGCTGGGGTAGCTGGGGCGATTGTCTTTCTGTTGCTCTTGGCTATTTGGGCCTATACCCGCGTTTATGTCATCACTCCCAATAACGAAGCCTTTGTGCGCACAGGTGGAGTAGTGACGAAGAAAAAGACCGTGATCTTGAATGGCGGCTGCATTGTTTTACCAGGTTTTCACGAGCTAACGCGCGTCCCTTTACGAGAAATTTCCATTGATGTGGAACGTACCGGAAAACTGGCGGTGCGCACCCAAGACTATCTGCGGGCAGATATGCGGGTCACCTTCTTTGTCTGTATCAATGCCACCGAAGAAGATGTGCTGACGGCAGCAGCCAGACTGTCTCAAGCAGGGCGAATCACTCCAGATGATATCAAAAATGCTCTAGAGAAACGGGCTGATGATGCGATTCGAGCTGCTGCCAAAACCAAGAACTTGGCCGAGATCGATTCGGACAAGTTAGGCTTTGCTCAAGAGGTTCTAAATCTGATCGAGCCAGATCTAAAAAAAGTCGGTCTGACTTTAAACAACATCGCTATTTCAGAAGTAGAGGAAAGCGATACTTACGATACCAACAACTTCTTCGATGCTCAGGGAGTGCGCCTCCGCACCGAGACCATTCAAAAATCCATCCAACAAAAACGAGAGGTTGAACTGACCACCCAAGTCACCATCGAGCAGAAAGAGCTAAATGCTGAGAAGCAATCTCTCCTGATCCAGCAGGAGAAAGAAAGTGCCCGTATGGAGCAGCAGCTACAACTAGAAGCCCTGAAAGCACAACGAGAACGAGAAATTCAAGAGGCACAGGTGCGAGAAGCTGCCACTGTGGAGCGAAATAAAATTTTGCAAATGCAATCGGTAGAAGAAGAAGAGATCCGAAAAAAGCTGGCCATCCAGCAAAGTCAAATTGATGCCGATATTGCCCTAGAGGAGCGCAACAAACAACTTAAAATTGTGCAAATTCTGCAACAACAGGAATCGGAAACTGCCGAGATTCAACGACAACAGGCAATTGAGTCAGCCCGACTGGGATCCCAGGTGGAAATTGCTGCTGCTGAACGTCAGGCTCAAATTGCCCGGGAAGAAGCTCAAATTGCCATTGCTAACAAGCGCCGCGAAAGTCTATTAGCTGAAGCCGAACGGGTGAAAGCTGAAAGTGGGGTACAAACCGCCCGTGAACTGGAACAAGCGGAACGTCGTCAACGGTTGGCGATTATTTCTGCCGAAGAAGAGGCCGAACAACGCAACATCAGCGAGCGCAACGTGGTGGAGATTGAAGCCTTCCGTCGTAAACGACAAGCCCAAATTGCTCAAGAGGCAGCCCAAGCTGAAGCAGAATCGATCCGTATTCTGTCTGAAGCCGAACGGGATCGAGCCCTGGCGGAGGCAGAAGGGATCCGAGCCAAATTAGCGGCTCAAAACACCGTCAGCACCGCTACCCTCACCGCTGAGTTAATCAAAGAGCTGTGGCCGGAGTTTGTCCAGCAACTGCCTCAAACCTTGGAGGCAGTTGCACCCAAACCGGGGGTCTTGGGGGATGCCCGCATCTACAGTTTTGGGGGCAGTATGGGCAATGGCTCCTCGGCTGCGGAAATTAATAAGCTGTTGCTCTCCAGTAGTGGTCTCGAGTTGCTGAGTGGGCTCCTGAAGGAAGATAAACTCGGCTCTTGGCTAGAACGGGTTGCACTCTTACTGCGGCAAGAAACCAATCCTCCCGCTCCAGCAGCTGAGGTGCATCAAGGGATCCCATCTGAAGAGGAAAACTAAAGGAGGAACACTCCAGAACCCAGATAATCTCCAGATTATAAAGTAAGCATTAAAATTCCTAAAACTGTATTTTCTAGACGCATCAGACCTTGCCATTTTAGGGTGCTCTTGTAGCATTAGTAACTCATGTACTTTATTTTTTGTATTTTTTTAATCTTGGTGTTTCTGAACTTTTTCTGTGGTTGCCGGATCATTCACTTGAGTATTCTTGGAAAAGGAAGGCTAGAATCTGAAGCTTTATCTTCGGGGCTGGGGTTCGGTCTGGCTAGAGTTGGGGTGGTGACTGGTAAAGGGGAATTTTCATGCGTGTTCATTCTTTGATCAATGAAATTTTGCAAGCCGAGATGCTCACCTCTCGTCAAGAGCAGCGGCTGGATCAACTTTTGGAGTCAAATGACTTTGACCCGGATGATTTGGTGGCACTCGATTGTCTCATTGAGGCTCTGTTTACCCGTCGAGTTGTGGCTGCGCCGGACGATTTGCCCACTCGCTAGCATAAGTTGAAGATAAAGACTGCTGAGAGCCGCTCTGTTTCGCATTAAGAGCCTTGGGATGGTGACTCGGGTACACTGACCCATTTCTGGGCTCAATGTTCAGGTTTTCTCAAGATCTCACGAAATAGCAGGAGATTAGAGTTTTTTGGGTTAAATCAATTTTTCGATGTGTCCTGAAATCAGTCTCCCTCTAACCTCGAAGATTAATCCTACTGGGATCCAAGAATGCCGCGATCCTTGGCAACCCGAACTGACCAGCGAAAGGCCGCCATCCCCAGCGAAAAATACACAGCTCCAGTAACCAAAGCCATTAACAGTCGTAGCCCATCCAAGCCCACATCCCGCACCATCACATCCCGCAGTAACCCAGCTCCTGCCGTCATTGGTAATGCTTGACCCACCCATTTCAGGGATCCCTGCCATTCCTCGGTAGGAGTCGCCAAAAGAAACAACAAACCAAACTGGCTAATGATCAAAAGCTGTTGAATCTGCTTGAAAATGAGAGCAGCAGATCCAAGCAAAAAAGAAAATCCATAAGCTCCAAATACCACACTGGCTAGGGGTAAAACCAAACTGGGAGGGAACTGTAGTCGGCTGCCCGTCAGTCCTAAAATCACCAGCAAAATGCCCATGACCGATGCGAAGCGCAACGAAAAACTAGCACAGGCGCGGGCCAAAAAAATAGATGCTGCTGAAAAAGGGGAGAGCAAGACTTGCTCTAGGGTTCCTGTTTGGGCTTCCACCTGTAAATTCAA
>JAUQVI010000271.1:0-4361 GCA_039794885.1 Thermostichus sp. DG02_5_bins_236 | reverse complement strand
CTGGGACTGTTGATCGAGGCGACTTTGCAACTCCGCCTGCCGTTCTGCCAGCAGTCCCCGCAACTGAAAAATCTGCTGTTGATGCACCCGCACCAACTCAGCTTCCGCTTCCGAGCGTTCCTGTTGTACCTGCTGCAAACGATGTTCCAGAGTTTGAATGCGCTCTTCATAGGTTCGCTGAAATTCCAGCACCTGCTCATTCATGCGTTGGATGGTGACATCCCATTCCCGCTGTTGCAACTCCAGTTCCAGTTCCAGTGCGGCGACACGGTTGCGATAGCCCGTCAATTGGGTGGTGGGAGTGCCTGTTTCCAACTCCAAGTCAGAAAAAGGGATCTCTGTTGAATTGGGCAGGATCATGGGTTCGGGAGTAGTGGCCAAAGACTCCAGGGATCCACGAACCACCAACTCAGCCCGACCGGTTCCCCCCGTGGGCAAATCGACGAGCTCATCCAGTTCTTTTGCATCGGCAGCTTCCACTTGGTCGAATCCTTCCGGCACTGCGCGACTCAGGGCTTGCCAGGCATTGACCCCGGACATTCCCCGCAGTTGTTCTTGTTCGCTTAGGATTTGTTCCAGAACCGCTGGCTGAATCCAGCCTTTCCAGATCAGGATTTCTCCCAATTTGCGCCCATAGCGTCGTTGTTGGGCCAAAGCAATGCGCAGTTGATCAAACTCGATATAACCTCGGGCCACCAAAATTTCCCCCAAACAGAGGGATTGGCTGGAGGTGAATTGGTACAGTTGCTGCGGTGAAATCCACTGTTTTTCTAAGCAAACCTCCCCAAAACGCAGATGGGTTTGTTGCTGCTCTCGCAGCGCTTGGGCTAACTGAGCCTTGGTCAATAGGCCAGCCTGTACCAGCTGCTGCCCCAAGGGAATGAACTCTTTCACCTGTGAAACCAGGGATCTAGTGCTACTTTCCCCTAACCCGGTCATATCGCTAGGGGGTTCGGGAATATAGGGGAAGCCAGTCATGGATGACTCAATTCCTCAGAAGGATGGGAATAGGATGGGAAGCAGAAGGCTAGCCAGATTATAGATCAGGCGTTTCGGGATACTGGTGTTTTTGCGGCTGCTTAATCGTTAGGCTATACATGTTTTTGGGATCATTACACGGACGATGAACCACCCCTAGTCAGGTGAGTCGCCTAAGAGGTAGCGTAGGCTCCAGGGATATGGGATGGGGGTAGGGGGATGGCAGGTGTCACTATCGATCTTCAGAACTTGTTCAAACAGGCGGGGATCCAACCGTACTTGGCCCAGGGATCCCCAAATGGGGTGAGGGTGAGGGGTCTCTGCACCGACTCTCGCCAGGTAGAAGCGGGGGATCTGTTTTTGGGGGTGTTGGGCACTCAGGTGGATGGCGGTCGATTTGTTCACACAGCTCTACAGGCAGGGGCTGAGGCAGCCTTAATCTCCCAAGAGGCTTGGGCCAGTGTTGGTTCTGAATCTTTACAAGTCTTCTCCGCACCGATCGCGACAGCGGGACGGAGTCCTTTCGCGACAGCGGGACATAGTCCTTTCGCGACAGCGGGACGGAGTCCTATTTTTCTCCTGCCTGCTGCTGCTCTCTCTCAAGGGATAGCCCAGGTGGCGGCTGCTTTCTATGGCTTTCCCGCTCGCCATCTCACCCTAGTAGGGGTAACCGGCACCAATGGCAAAACCACCACCACCCATTTGATCGAATATCTTTTACAGGCAGCGGGACGGCCCACCGCCCTACTTGGCACCCTCTACAACCGCTGGCCTGGATATAGCCAGATGGCCCCCCACACCACCCTGTTTCCCATCGAGCTACAGCGCAGCTTAAAAGAGGCTTACAGCGCCGGGGCGCAAGTGGCGGTGATGGAGGTGAGTTCTCATGCTCTAGCTCAGGATCGGGTATGGGGCTGTCCGTTTCAGGCGGCAGTTTGGACGAACCTGACCCAGGATCATCTGGACTTTCACCCCACCATGGAAGACTACTGGCAGGCGAAAGCCACCCTCTTCCAGCCGGAGTATTTGCAGGGGCGGGCCCTGATCAATTGGGATGATGCCGGTGGCCAACGCCTCTTTGCAGAATGGGATCCCTCACGGGCCGAACCCACGCATTTGGAACCCTGGGCCTATTCTTTGCAGCCGCTGCAGGGGATCCCGGGATTATGGCCCACCGAGGTTGAGTTGCACGCCACAGGTCTGAAAGCAACCCTGCATACCCCAGCCGGTTCTGGTGCGGTAGAGGCTCCACTGGTGGGATCCTTTAACCTGTCCAATCTCTTGGCAGCCGTGGGGGTAGCCCTGCACCTGGGGATTCCACTCGAGGCCATTCAAGCCACTTTGCCTTATTTCCCCGGTGTGCCGGGACGAGTGGAACGGGTGCTACTGCCGGGGCAGGACATTACCGTAATCGTAGACTACGCCCATACGCCGGATGGTCTGGACAACCTGTTGCGGGCGATCCGACCGCAGGTGCAAGGACAACTGATCTGTGTGTTTGGCTGTGGAGGGGATCGGGATCGGGGGAAACGACCGCAGATGGGCCGCATCGCCGCCGAATGGGCAGATCAGGTGATTGTGACCTCTGATAACCCACGCACCGAGGATCCGCAGCGGATTTTAACGGATATTGTCGCCGGGATCCCGGTTCCCCCTAAATTAGTCGAGGTGGATCGTCGTCAGGCCATCCAACAGGCCATTCTCTCGGCCCAGCCCGGAGATACGGTGGTTATTGCCGGCAAAGGCCATGAAAACTATCAAATTCTCGGTACCCAAAAGATCCACTTCGACGACCGCGAAGAAGCCCGCCATGCCCTTGCCCTGCGCACCTCAGAAGGGATCCCTAACCCAGGCTAAGCACCAGACTGGGAACGATTCTTCACCATCAACTCCACAAACTCCTGGAACAGGTAATCCGCATCATGGGGACCGGGACTGGCCTCCGGGTGATATTGCACCGAAAACAGGGGCAACTGCCGGTGTCGGATCCCGGCCACAGTAAGGTCATTCAGGTTCAAATGGCTAATCGCCGCCAGTTCAGACGGGATCGAATCTGCATCAACTGCAAAGCCGTGGTTTTGGCTGGTGATTTCCACTTGCCGTTCCAACCCACAGGGATGATTCAGCCCGCGATGGCCAAACTTCAGCTTAAAGGTGGATCCCCCCAGGGCTAGGTTGAGGATCTGATGCCCCAGACAAATGCCAAATAGGGGTTTTTGGGTTTGCAGCAGCGCTTGGGCGGTACGAATCGCTTGCGTTTCAGCAGCGGGATCCCCTGGCCCATTGGAAAGAAAGACCCCATCCGGCGCGTAGCTCAGCACCTGTTCCGGCGTGGCATCAGCAGGCAAGACCATCACTCGGCAGCCATAACGGGTCAGCCGCCGCAGGATATTCCGCTTAATGCCAAAGTCCAGGGTCACCACACGCAACGGCGGATCCGGCACAGGGATCCCTTGGCTGCGCCCATAATCCCAATCGGCAGGAGTGGGTTCCAGCCATTCATAGGGTTGGGGAGTGGTGACCTCCGCCACCAAGCTCAGCCCCTGCATGGAAGGTGCCGCCTGTACCTGCTCCAGCAACGCCTGCGGATGCAAAATCTCGGTAGAAATGGCCCCGTTCATTACCCCTTGCGAGCGTAGCCGCCGCGCCAGAGCGCGGGTATCCACGCCGGCAATCCCAGGGATCCGGTGTTGGCGTAAGTATTCGGGTAAGCTGCTGGTGGCCCGCCAAGAGCTGACCAACCGGGATACATTGCGAGCAATGACACCTTTGGCCTGGGGTCTAGCTGACTCTTCATCCAGGCTGTTCACGCCAGTATTGCCCAATTCCGGGCAAGTAAAGGTGATCAGCTGGCCACGGTAGCTGGGATCCGTAATTACTTCCTGATAACCGGTCATGCCAGTGTTGAAGACCACTTCACCAACAGCAGTGCCAGAGTCACCAAATGACCACCCTGAAAAGGAGGTGCCATCAGCCAATACCAGCAGAGCAGGTTGAAGAGTCTGCCTAAGCTTTTTAATCTTGTTTCCCTGTCCAAGTGCCAATGAACTATCCATGCAGTATCCAATCAATCCAAGCTTTACAGAATTGAGCGTAAAGCCCAGGTGCTTTAGCCCTGGGACATAAGCAACGTAAGCCGTAGGCGAACAGTACAATCCCTGCTGCTCAATAGATTGCACTGCTGTATTAAAACACATTGCGCCGAGCAGTCTGAAGCAAGAATGCTGGTACTTGAGGCAAAATTCAAGGGCAAAGCTGCGCAGTTCGAGGCTTTGGATGAAGCTGTTCGGACGGCTCACTTTATCCGCAACTCTTGCCTTTACTTTTGGATGGATAACCCAAAAGTCAACCGCAATGACTTGTACAAATGCTGCAAAGTGTTG
>JAUQVI010000270.1:0-4369 GCA_039794885.1 Thermostichus sp. DG02_5_bins_236 | reverse complement strand
GGGCCAAAATGAGCCGATCTGACTCCTCTACCGGAATCTCCAGAAGAGGAGCAGCCCCACCCAAGGTGACTTGAATGCTGGCTACCTCTTGGTTAATAAACTTATCCAGGTAGGGAAAGATGTTGAGGATGCATTCCTGAAAGGATCCCATCGGCATGGTGCGGTTGTTGCTCAGGACCAAATCAGCACTCTTGCACTCACTCCGGTCATCCAGGTCAATCTCCAGCGGCACCTGAAAGGATCCCAGACTGGTATTGGTGACGGTGACCGCAATGCCGTAGACTTCCTGTCGCCAACCGTGAATGATCTCCAAGCTGGGACTGGTCACTTCCTCAGTGAAATACTCTCCGGCCCAAGTTGGGGTGCCTAAAACAGACAGTAGCACAGTGCTTAGGCAGACAAGTTTCCGATTCACCTTAGCCCTACCTCACCTACAGCTAGGTTGCTCATCCGGTCCAGGGATTGCCAACCCGGGATGGGAATAGCCTAACCTCAGATCTCATCCTCAACCAACAAGCGTGCTTTGCACAAGCCGGAAAATTCTTGCGGGAAGCATCAGATGTGAACAGAAGTTGTGAGGCTCTCCCGGACTTATGGTGATCAAGGATTACTAAGGCCAGAAAGCTGCTAATAATCGGGCTCTGAAGTTAGTAATGTTGGTAAACCCGTACCCTTGCCGCTTTATCACCTTGGTTCGGTTGTTAATCCACTCTATAATCCCACTGGTCATACGATTGGTAAAAAATGCCATATTTCCTGAAGATGATTCTGGATTGTTGTCACCACATTGGTGTAGACCCTTTGAACATCTTTCAGCCATCTGACGATTTGAGTCTCTGCTTCCTTTATAGTGATCATGCTCTCAAAAATGCTTCTTAGCTTTTCCTTCAGTTCATAAACGCTGACTATAGAAACGTTCCCAATCCACGAATGAGAGGACTTCAGTGGAGTAGTGCTGACAGTGGGAGCAATAGAATTGCCGACGAGGCACTTGCAGGTATACTGAGCGCCCAAACAGGGATAAGTCTCGCACAAGGATAGGACGATTTTGGTGTGCCTTGGCAGTGACTGGTCCACAATGAGGACAAATCATCTCGTCAGAGGTCAAATTCAGTTTGAGGACAACGTAGTGTTCCAACTCCACGAACTCCTAGATCTGGACTCCAGGAAGACCCAATAATCTATCAAGATGCACCAAGGCTTGTCACAAAACTCGGTATCTCATGATACCATCGGCACCAAAATGTCAGGAGAGCCGTTAAGCCCACCTTTCGTTGGATTATGCAGAAGGTTCAGGGAATCCACTGGGTCAAGTTGAACGAACAACGGCAGATTAGCAATCTCAGTGATGAGTGGTGACTGATTATTCATCTCTTGGATCCACCCATTGAGCGCTACTTTCATACTCCTAGTTAATTATTTATCAACCTGCGGAATGTACATTACAACTTTTTGTGATGTACTATGAGAGAAACCTGTGGGATCCCATCAATCCTCTTGTCCCTTATTTTGTGCAAGTGACCATGACTGAACCTTTCGCTGAACAGAAGCCCCTAGCGATTGGAGGCTCCCTGAGTTTTTTTGAACGCTACCTAACCGTTTGGGTAGCCCTTTGTATCGTGGCCGGGATCCTGCTGGGGCGGTGGTTCCCGCAGGTGGCAGTGACGCTGGATGCTCTGAGTATCTATCAGGTTTCGATTCCGATCGCCATTTGCCTATTTTTCATGATGTATCCGATTATGGTCAAGATTGATTTTGGCCAGGCGGCTCATGCCCTGAAGTCTCCCAAGCCAGTGCTGCTGACGTTGGTGGTGAACTGGTTGATCAAGCCCTTCACGATGGTGGTGATCGCTCAATTTTTTCTGGGTTGGCTTTTTCAGTCTTGGTTGGTGGGTACTGAGGTGATTCGCGGCGTAGAAGTGAGCCTGAGCCATTCGTATATTGCTGGGGCGATTTTGTTGGGTATTGCTCCCTGTACGGCGATGGTGCTGATGTGGGGCTATCTTAGCTATGGCAATCAAGGGCATACTTTGGTGATGGTGGCAGTAAATTCTCTGGCAATGCTAGTTCTCTATGCACCGTTGGGACGCTGGCTGTTGTCCATGAGCGATCTGACGGTGCCCTGGCAAACCATTTTGCTCTCGGTAGCTATTTATGTGGGGTTACCGTTGGTAGCTGGGGTAGGATCCCGATATTGGATTCTGAAAACCAAAGGGAAACAATGGTTTGACGAACAGTTTTTACACATCCTGACCCCGGTAGCGATTACGGCTTTGTTAGTGACTTTAGTGCTGCTCTTTACCTTCAAAGGGGATCTGATCGTCGAAAATCCGCTTCATATTTTCTTTATTGCAGTGCCTCTCTTTGTACAAACCAATCTGATCTTTGGCATTACCTATGTGGCCGGACAAAAACTGGGTTTGTCCTATGAAGATGCGGCTCCAGCAGCTCTGGTCGGAGCCAGCAATCATTTTGAGGTAGCCATCGCAACGGCGGTGGTGTTGTTTGGGTTAAATTCAGGGGCTGCATTGGCTACGGTGGTAGGGGTGCTGATCGAGGTGCCGGTGATGCTGATGCTGGTGGAAGTGTGTAAACGCACGGCTTTTGCCTTTCCCCGCCAGCCTGAAAAGGCGAGTCTGCCGGATCCCCGCTGTTTGCGAAAGGTGTGAATTGGTTGAGAGTTCGGTTCCAATGTAAAGGATCCCAAGCTCTAAATTTGAGCTCATGAGCCTCCCCCCAGACCGCCAACGAGAACATCAAGCTAACGAACGCACCTTCTTGGCCTGGTTGCGTACTTCAATTGCTCTGATTGGTTTTGGATTTGCCATTGCTCGCTTTAGCTTGTTCTTGCAGCAACTGGAGGCAGATGTAGCCCAAGATTCACGACAGGCAGATCCGGTTCATGCCCTCTTGAATGCAGAAAACCTGGGACTTTTGTTGGTTGTGTTTGGGGTGTTAATGATGGGTCTTTCTGCTTGGCGGTATCGTCAGGTGCTGCAACAAATTGAGCAGGGGAATTTTCGCCCGAGCCGGCTGGTGATTTGGATGATAGCTGGGGTCGTGGCTGTGTTCGGGTTGTTGAGCATTCCTTTGGTGCTGTGGCGCAACCGCACTCAGGAAGCTCCCCCGATAGATTTGTCCGAATGAACGACTGCCAGTGGCTCTAGCTGACGGGCTTGTTGTTGGAGTCGCTCAACCAACTGATTGCACACTACCTCACACAGCTCAAAACAGGCGAGATCGACAATCTGGTAGTAGACGCTCACCCCTTTCGGTTGGCGACTGACGATGCCCGCTTGTGCCAAAATCTTCAGATGCTTGGAAACATTGGCCTGGCCCATGCCGGTAGCCTCCAAGATCTCCGTCACATTTTTGGGCCCAGAACGGAGTTCACAAAGGATCTGCAGCCGACTGGGCTCCGAGAGTACCTTGAAATAGTCCGCCACGCTGCTCAGCACTTCTGGAGTCATCACGGAAACCATCCATTCAACTGACTTGATTGTAGCACCATTTAGTTATATAGTTGAAAAAAGAGTTATCTGAGGCTGCAGTCTTGATCGATATCCAGGAGGACTTTATGCTCTTTCGACAACTGTTTGACCAGGAAACAGGCACCTACACCTATTTAATCGCGGATCCCGTTACCCGTGAGGCCGCTCTAGTGGATCCTGTGCTAGAGCAGGTGGAGCGGGATTTGACGTTAATTCGGGAATTGGGGCTAACCCTGAAATACTGCCTAGAAACCCACGTGCATGCGGATCATGTGACAGGAACAGGTGAATTACGGGAGCGAACCGGTTGCCAAGGGGTTGTGCCGGTACAGGCGAAAGCCCAGTGTGCTGACTGGTTCATTGCCCATGGAGAAACCCTACAGGTGGGATCCATTCTGATTGAGGCAATTGCTACCCTGGGTCACACCGACAGCCACATGACCTACCGGGTGAATGGGGATCGGATTTTGACTGGGGATGCCCTGTTGATTCGGGGCTGCGGGCGAACTGACTTTCAAAGTGGGGATCCCGGCTTGATGTATGACCACGTAACAGGGCATTTGTTTAGCTTGCCGGATGAAACCCTGGTTTACCCAGGCCATGATTACAAAGGGCGAACAGTTTCTACCGTTGGGGAGGAAAAACAGTGGAATCCTCGCTTCGTTGATCCAGCGACGGGATCCCTGCGTTCTCGGGAGAGCTTTATTGCCCTAATGAATAGCTTGAACCTACCCAACCCGAAAAAGATTCAGGAGGCCGTGCCCGCCAATGAGCAATGTGGCAAAGTTACAGTAACCGCTTAATCCGGTGCATTGGAGTGGAACTTAGGTTGTTATAGCTGCTGCAACAACAGTTGATATCGGCACACTCATCACACG
>JAUQVI010000269.1:0-4384 GCA_039794885.1 Thermostichus sp. DG02_5_bins_236 | reverse complement strand
TTGTCAGGCCAAGTTCTGCCTTCAATTTCAACAGAGCTTCCGCATCACCAAGAGCAAGACTAAGCTTGGGCTCGTTCCAACAAGGTTTGCAGCTGCTCCAAGGCCAACTGGGCTGATTGGGCCTGCTGGTAGAGAGATTCCACCACCTCAGAACTTGCCTGAGCCGATTGCAGGGTGGACTGACTTTGACGTTGGATGCGCTCTGCCAAATTACGAATGCGGTTACTGGCTTCACTGGTGCGCCCGGCTAGCTTGCGAATTTCTTGGGCAATGGCACCAAAACCGCCGATACTACCGCTAGCACGGTTGGCCTCCACCGCAGCATTAAAAGAAAGTAGCCGGATATACCCAGCCACCTCCACGATCAAATCGACAATCGTGTTAATTTCTCGCAGCTCACGGGACAACTCTTGGCTGCTGGCGGTGATTTCTCCAGTGAGGCTACGTACCGCTTCTACCCCCCTAAAGGTGGCGGTAAAGGTGGACTGGCCTTGTTCGGAGAGCACTGCACCAATTTCAAGAATCCGGGCATTGAGGCGAGCTAGCTCCTCCGAACGCTCCTGAGCTTGGCGACGTTCCACCTCTAGGGCCAGGTTTTGGCTGAGGATCTCGGCTTTTTGCCGTTCCAGATCTTGGGCATATTGTAAGCTACGGTTCTTTTCCTGTTCCAGAGCCATCAACACCGACCGCATTGCCTCCTGCTGCTCCCGCAACTTTTGTTGGGTAGCCAAATGCACCTGCGCTTGGGCAACCAGTAAGACGGGAATATCCAAGAGGCGGTATTCATGGGATCCCAGTTGCACAACGACAGGGTCATAGATGGTTTCTTCCGGCCTTTGGAAGGCACGACCAGCTGCCTCGATGACATCGCTATCTCCAGACAGCAGCAAAAACCCCCGCTGATGAAACTCCACCATGGAGCTAATCGGTCGCTTCAGAAAGACATCCAACCCATAGGGCTTGCTGAGCATCCACTCCAAAATGGCACGACGAGTCAACATCCCCTGCACCCGGGATAGGCTATCGACCACAATCACCCCCGAAAGCGTATTGTCGTCCTCCAGACGCCGGACGATGTTTTCACAGGGGGTAGAATCGCTGATCTGAAAGTCGATCAACGTCAGATCACGCAGCTTGGCATTGACAGACAGGGTTGGGGGATTGGTCAGGGCGGCCATCGCAGGGATCCTCTGCATGCACAGGGTAAAAATCTGTAGAGCAGCACATTGATTGGCCAGTCCAGTACGGATGAACCAACACCTTCAGTTTGCCTTGCAATGGAGCTAACTGACTACGACATTTGGCGGAAAAGACCCGATCGGTTCCCTTCTGCAAAGCCTCTGAAAAAAGGAATAAGGTTTTCAGCTGTGCTCTTGATAACGGTGGTAAATCTCCAGAATTTCGCTGCGGCCTTGGTCAAAGGCAGCCACCACTTGCGGATCGAAATGGGTGCCCGTGCTTTCTTCCACCAACCGAAAAATATCTGCTAGATCCCAGGCTTCTTTGTAGGGGCGCCGACTGGCTAATGCATCGAATACATCAGCTAGGGCAACAATCCGCCCTTCCAAAGGAATCTGTTCTCCCTTCAGCCCACGTGGATAACCACTACCATCAAATTTTTCATGGTGGGTGAGGGCGATAACAGCACTTTTTTTCATCAGTTCTGAATCAGATCTGCTGAGAATTTCGTAGCCAATTTCGGGATGTCGGTTCATGATCAGCCGTTCTTCGGGGGTAAAACGACCGGGTTTCAACAGGATGGCATCCGGGATCCCGATTTTGCCGACATCATGCATGGGGCTGGCGTAGAAAATCAGCTCTTGCTCACGGCTGGATAACCCCAAATATTTGGCGATGATGCGGGAGTAGTTGCTCATCCGCTTCAGGTGAAAAGAGGTATCTTGATCCCGGTATTCCGCTGCTAGGGACAAACAGAAGATGGTTTCGAAGTGGGCAGATTTGAGTTCTTCTCGTAATTGCACGTTTTGATAGGCGACCGCCGCCTGAGAAGCCAAAGATTCCGCCACGCTCGCCTCCAAAGCAGAAAAGGGCTGGCTCCATTCGGCCATCTGGCTGGGATCCAATTGGGTGGGGCGCTGCGGTTGTAGGCGGTTCAACAGTTGTAGGGCGCCAATGACCTGCCCTGAGGGATCCCGCATCGGTACGGTTAACAGAGAGCGGGTACGGTAGCCGGTTTGTTGATCCACTTGGCGATTAAAGGCATAAGGCAAATCAGGGGGCAAGTCGTAAACATCGGCCAAATTTAGGCTCTCCCCCGTCAGCACCACGTACCCGGCAATGCTGGAAGGGCTCAAGGGCATACGCAGATCCCGCAGATCTTCATTGCGGCTGACTACGAAAAAGCGCAGTTCTTCTCCCTCACGGATGAACATGCTCCCGCCATCACAACGGGTCAATTCTTTGGCTTGTGCAACGATCAGCTCTAGCAGCCGTCCTAGATCTGTCTCGGAAGAGAGGGCCATGCCCACTTGGATCAGACGATGGCTCATTTGCAGGGCTTCATCCGCCGTCCCATCGATATGAACAGGCAGGATGGCTGGCAAGCGGTGCATGGCTAGTCCTCCGGTCAGAATCGGTTCACAATAGAACAGCAAGGGTGCAATGGATGGCAGCAGGGATCCCGTCAGTCAACCCAGATCAGTTTGGCTTCTACAGTGGTACAGAGCAACATTATTAACACTGATGCCCCACTTTAGCCCGAAGGCACGAGAAAGTTTGTGACTCAGGTTAATTCCACTTCTACAGATTCCGTTGCCCCGCAGCTCATTGTTGGGTTGGGCAACCCTGGCCCTCAATATGCAAACACGCGTCACAATTTTGGCTTCATGCTGGTGGATCGACTGGCACAACGCTGGGGGATCCCGTTGGCTACGGAAAAGCGATTTCAAGGGATCTATGGTGAAGGGTTTGCTCTGGGGGGAAAGCGACACCTACTCAAACCCGAAACCTATATGAATCGTTCCGGCCAATCGGTCAGAGCCGTCTTGGATTGGTACAAGTTGGATCCCGGCTCGGTGCTGATTCTGTATGACGATATGGATCTACCCTTGGGGCGCTTGCGTCTACGGGGATCCGGTTCTGCCGGGGGGCACAATGGCATAAAGTCTGTCATTCAACATTTGGGGGGAGAGTCCTTCCCCCGTCTGCGCCTGGGAGTCGGCAAACCCAAAGGTGCACCCTTGGTGCAGCAAGGCTCGAAAGATGTGGTCGGACATGTGCTGGGCGGATTTACCCCGCAAGAGAAGACGGTGTTGGAGCAGGTGTTGAATACAGCTGTCGAAGCGGTGGAGTGCTGTCTACAAGAGGGGTTATCGACAGCGATGAACCGCTTTAATCCGCTGGATCTTGGAGTAGGGCTTGCTCAAGCGGAGCTCCCCTTAGAATGAGGGCTCATCACTCCTCCATTCCAAAAGTGCTGTTGGCCAATCGACAAGAAGCGCCGGCCTGAGAGTTGGGGGAATCTTGCTGCCCGCCGTAGCGCCTCAGAACCAACAGGGTAATCCCTCCACAACCAGCAACAGTGCTCTACACTCCGCGTAGGGGGATGAACAAGAGTTTTGCCAATGCCGGGATAGCAGAATTGCTCAAGAAAATCCTTGCGGACAAAGCGGCAAAAGCTAGCAAGGGTCGGCATGCCGTAGACGTAGGGTTAAGAGCACATCAACTGTGAAGCCTGATGGAAATGTGAAGCCTGATGGCGGGCATAGGCTTTAACCAGGGATTTCATTGCTGCTGCCACCGAAGCACGCTCGAAAGTATTCACCGGAACCATCGGCGGGCGGTGATGGGGACTCAGATACCCTAGCGCAATGGCTATCTCCTCTGCAGGCCAGGCATTCGGATTGTCCGCATGACTGAGTCCTATCACCATCGGAATCTTAGCCCGGTGACGCACAAATGCTGAAATTCGACGCGCTGCCCGAAAATCTTGGGGACGATGGGAACTCACCAGCAGGACAAAGGCATGAGCCCTACCGATGAGAATGTCCCACATAAAATCAAAGCGCTCCTGACCCGGCGTGCCATACAAATGTAAGGCCATATTGGGGCCAAACTGCAGCCGGCCAAAGTCCATCGCCACTGTTGTTTTCTGCTTAAGAGTAGCCACTTCATCCGTGGCTTTGCGGCTGGTGTCTACAACTTCAATTTCACTGATGGTGCGGACAAATGTGGATTTACCGGATCCTACGGGTCCCGTGACTACGATTCGCATGATTTCCATTAACTATTCCCTCATCTGAAGAGATAGGAATCTTGAGGCTAAACACCCACTGCTTGACTAAAAGTGGTCAATTGAGCTTGTAAATCTGTCAGAATATTCTTAATTTCAAGGTTGATAATCCCCAATTTGGCAGAAGCATCG
>JAUQVI010000268.1:0-4385 GCA_039794885.1 Thermostichus sp. DG02_5_bins_236 | reverse complement strand
GCGGTCAAGCAAGCCCAGATTGTGCGTAAAGCATCGGGCTATTTCGTCATGTTGAGCCTTCAGGCTGATGTTGCAATCCCTGCCACGATGCCTCATGGGCATCCAGTCGGGATTGATGCTGGGCTGGAGTATTTTCTTTCGACTTCTGACGGTCAGCAAGTCAAGCGGCCTCGCTTTTTTAATGAGCTGCACCGCAAGCTGAAATTGCTGCAACGCAGGCTCAAGACAAAGCAAAAGGGGAGCAATAACTGGCTCAAGCCCCAGCAGAAAATTGGGAGAGTTCATCAACGGATTGCCGACCATCGTCAAGACTGGCATTTTTAAGTTGGCCCATCATCTCTGCGACAACGCGGGGATGATGATTGTGGAGGATCTCGACTTCCGCATCATGGCCAAGGGGATGCTGGGTAAGCACATGCTAGATGCTGGGCTGGGTCAGTTCATCCATCGGATCTTCTTGCCCTGGGTGTGCTTCAAGCGCGATGTGTATTACGCCAAGGTTGACCCGCGTGGCACATCTCAGGAGTGCCCTGACTGTGGGGCGGAGGTTGGCAAGGATCTCTCAACTCGGATTCATCACTGCCACAATTGCGGGTCAATCAAACCTCGTGATGTAGCAGCGGCACAAGTAATATCTGCCCCAACGGGTGGTTGAAAATGCCTGTGGAGGGGAAGCGGCGGGGACTGGGGTCACCTGGTCTAGCTGGCACCTGTTGAGGCAGGAAATCTTTGGGGCGACCCAAGGAACTCCTTTGCATACCCGATAGGGTTGCTGGGAGAGAATGTCACTAATCAATGAAGGGTGAAAAACACATAAGACAGCAAGATTTGACCCATTCCTAACCTTGTTTCCCCGTTCACGCATCCCTGACCTCTGCCCGGTCAGGATGAATCTCAAAAATGGAGAGTAGGGAATGGGGAGGCTTCGCCCACGCATCCCTGACCTCTGCCCGGTCAGGATGAATCTCAAAAATGGAGAGTAGGGAATGGGGAGGCTTCGCCCACGCATCCCTGACCTCTGCCCGGTCAGGATGAATCTCAAAAATGGAGAGTAGGGAATTCGAATCCCTGACCTCTGCGGTGCGATCGCAGCGCTCTACCAACTGAGCTAACTCCCCTTAGCTTCACTAGAATAACCCGAATCCGCAGCCAGTATCTGCTCTGCCCGCAATTCCAGCTCTGGAAACAGCTCAGACTTTACGGCATCGGATCCCTTCAGTTCCAGCGGGTCGTACCACCCCTCATGCAACAGCAGCAGGCTCACCTTCTCTTCTAATGGATCTACAATCCAATACTCCCCAATCCCCAAAACGCTGTATTCCGCCCGTTTAGCGCGATAATCACTGGCCCGGCTCGACTCGCTCACCACCTCCACCACCAAAAGTGGGGGCGGCTCATTCAAGCGGATCAACGCCTCTCGCCCTTGTAACTCTTGCCATTGCTCCCCCGTCAGCACCGCCACATCCGGGATCCGCACCGTATCCCAGCGATTCCCCCGTGGCGATTGCACTCCTAGACCCCCTTGTACGGTTGCCCAAGCCAACTGCTGCCGGGAGATCTCTGCATCAAAAACCCGACTCAGAAGTTTTTGAATCTCTGTGTGCCGTCCAGTTGGCAGTGCCATCGGAACCAATTCCCCCGCCACCAACTCGTAGCGAATATCGCTGCCATCGTCATAGGTAAGGTATTCTGCCAGAGTCAGGTGATCAGACTCTGTTGTCAGGGTAGAACCTGTTGCCAAGACCATAGAACTTGCTCAGCCAGGACTTTCTTATTCGCCATCATAGCCTTGTCTGCAATTGATCTATCGAGCTAAGGATCCCGCTATGCCAATCTACAAAAGCCTGAGTACCCCCGAACTCATCCAGTATGTGGATGAAAGCGGCGATCCTTTGGCTGCTCAAGAACTGGTAGACAGGATGAAAGCGGATCCCAGTCGCACCCCCGTCAATCCTAAGCAAGACCCAGACTGGCCCGCCAAGCTAGAGGCCCTCATCGCCCATCACCTCAACCCTGCCAACCCACAATAAAAACCCTCAATAAAGAGGCTGCAACTGGGCGAAACGGCTGGCTCCACCAACCATAAGTTCCCCCTCAACAAACGATGCCGAGGGGGAATTTGTAAGCCAGGGGGCAAGGATGAAGCCGGGGAGCGGCCTGATTCAATAAAGCTCTTCTTCTTGGTGGGTGATGATGGTGCAGTCGGAGGTAGGGTAAGCCACGCAGGTCAACACATAACCCGCCTCGATCTGATCATCATCCAGGAAGGATTGATCGCTTTGATCCACCGTGCCGCTGGTCAGTTTGCCCGCACAGGTCGAACAGGCCCCAGCGCGGCAGGAATAAGGCAGCTCCAAGCCTTGCTCCTCGGCCACATCCAAAATGTACTCGTCATCCGGTACTTCGATGGTGGTGTTCAAGCCTTGCTCTTCGTTGATCAGAGTGACCTTGTAGGTAGCCATCCTGGTTGTGTCTCCAGTGAAAAACATCCACTCCTCATCCTGCCACCCTTCTGCCCCGGATTAAGCACAATTCTGAGGGGAAATAGGCAAAACTTCCTGTTTTTTACAGAAACACCCCCGAACCCCCTGCCCAGTAACGGTTCTAGCCCTTGCTAGCTGACTGAAAATCCTCAGAAATACCCCCACCGATGCACACCGATAGCCTCTTCTATCGGCTCTTCCAGCTTTTTCACGGCCTGGCCTTGCAACTGCTCGGCCAAGACCCCTCCCTAGCCTACGCGCAGAAGAGCTAAAACAAACTGCTTTCCGCCTGGATGGTTTACTCATCCCGTCTGGCCGTGGCGCCAATGCCCCCATCTAGAGGCGCAGTTCCAACCCGACCCTAACCTTTACAGGCGGCGGCTGGCCGAAGTATTCCTCTACTTGTACCGTCATCCCGAACCCTTCAAGGAAACCCGCCTTTACCAAGACCTTGTGGCCATTAGCCGCCAAGAAGGCCTCCAGCAGAGTATCGAAACTGAGCTGCGGCTGATGGTGCAGCGTCTACACCATAAAGGCCAAGCTCCGGCCCAAATTGCCGAACTTCTGGAGATCCCACTAGCCCAAGTGGAGCAATTTCTTCAAGACGCTACCGATTGAGGGTCAAGAAGACTCTGTATCTACCACCTCAGTAGAATGGATCCCTTCTTCCCAGCCTTTTTGCCCCACCCGGCCAGAAAAAAACAGCAATACTTGTCAAACTGGGCAGATCTGCCTGTATGATTTACGGAGTAACCAGAGCAACCGCTGACACAGGCGTGTATGCGTCTCCCGGTCGATTGGCAATCTCCTACGGCTTTCAGTTGCCTTAGAAAAGCTGATCGGGTAAGTTAAGGGAAGTGTTCAGCCGAACCCTACTTTTTGGTAAAGAGGAGAAAGAATGAACGGAAAATCGTATAAGTGGCTGATGAAGTCACTTGGCTCTTTGTCGCTGGCATCTGCAGTGGTAATGTTGCCGATCATACTGGCTGGTTGTAGCGATGATAGCTCATCCAGCACAGTGCCCCTGCCGCCTCCCCCACCCCCGGCTCCGCCGCCAGCGCCGCCAGCTCCGCCGCCAACTCCGGCTCCTACGCCCACGCCGACAGGCAGCGTTATCTCCATTTCGCCGACCAACGGCACCACCAACGTTGCTACCACCACCTCTATCGTCATTCGCTTTAGTGAGCCGGTTCGGGAAGCACCCCTTAACAACGCTCTGCGCATTGAGTCCGTGGCGCCTCAGCAAGGGACTGTTCCTGGGCGTACCGTTGTCTTTAATGACGACAAAACTCAGGTCACCGTTACCTTTGCCACCCCGCTGACCAACGATGCGGTTTACCGAGTCACCGTTCTCAGCAATGTACCGGATCTGTTTGCCTCTGGCCGCCGCTTAGCGGAAGACTTTGTTGCCACCTTTACGACCGGTAATGTGGCTGCTCCTGGTGGTCCGGTTTCTGTACTGCCCACCCAGTTGGCAGCGGTGACCCCCAATGGTCAGGTCTTCTCCAACCCGAATGTGATTCCGGTGGGCTTTGGTATCCGTCGTGCCGGTGTAGCCGAAAACCTGCCTGTGGGTGTCTACACCGACTACCGTGCGGTGTTGTCCTTCCCGATTCCTGCCTCTATCCCGGCCAACGCAGTGGTGCAAACTGCCCAGCTGACTCTGGTGCAGTTGCCCTCCAACGATAGTGCCACTATCCCAGGCTTTGGGGATGTTGGCCGTGGTTTCTTCTTCCTGGATCCAACGCCGCACAATGTTCCTGCCAATAACGTGGTCTTCCAGGAGGTGACCCTAGGCTCTGCCAACAATGTCATCTCTAACGACTTCTTTGCCCCGGCTTCCACTCCCAGCTTCATTGCCTTGAGCATTAACGGCAACGTCTTGGGTGGGGATGTCTCTGC
>JAUQVI010000267.1:0-4405 GCA_039794885.1 Thermostichus sp. DG02_5_bins_236 | reverse complement strand
CAGGCCATAGCGAAGGCTGCGCCGGACACTGACCCCCGGCTCGTAGCGCACCAGATCCTGAATGTTTTGGATCAGCTCCTGTTGCAGGCGCTCCCGGTCGATCACGGTAATGCTGGCGGGGGAATCGGCCAAGGAGCGTTCTGTGCGGGTGCCCGTTACCGTGATCTGTTGCAGGTTAAATACAGGGGTGCCCTCCTGCTGCAGTACCCGCAGATCCGCCTGTAGCCGTTCCACCTCTGCTTGATCCCCCCGCTGGCGAGCGGCCTCAATTTGGGCCTCCAGTTCGCGAATTTGCTCCTGCAGGGTGGTTGCTCCCTGAACAGGAGCAGGGGTAGCTTGAGCCAGCAACGGCGAATCCGACATAGACTCTGCCATCGGTTGAGTTTGGCTCCAAGCCAAGGATCCCCAACCCAGCCCTACACTCAGCCCCAGACCCAAGACACCCGAAAAACGACCCATAGCTCTCATAACGCCTCACTCACAACCTAAAATTTCAAGAAGACAGTTCTAGAACGTTCAAAGTTTTTTCTTCCCCTCTACCCACTGCTGCCAAAGGACAGAGTTGCCCACCCACTGGCGTAGAGATCCACTCCACCTTTAGGCCAAACACCTGCCGTACCCGACCGGGGGTCAAAACCTCGCGGGGGGATCCGATGGCCTGCATACAACCGCATCCCAGCAGGGCAATCCGCCGGCTGTAGCGAATCGCCAGGTTTAGGTCGTGGAGTACCGTGATGATGGTCAGCCCCCGCTCCTGTTTCAGCCGCTGCAACAGCTCCAGTAGCTCCAGCTGGTAGTGCAGATCCAGGAAGGTGGTAGGTTCATCCAAGAGCAACACCTGCGGCTCTTGCACCAGTGCGAGTGCCAAAAAGGCCCGCTGCCGTTCCCCACCCGAAAGGGTTTCCACCGGTCGCGCCGCTAGGGATCCCAATCCGGTTTGCTCCAGCGCCTGTTCCACCCGCTGCCAGTCCGCCCGTGGTAACTGCCACCGCCACCAGGGCTGGTGAGGAGCACGACCTAAGCTCACCAGTTGCCGCACGCTTAGTCCCTGGGGAATGCGCTGCTGCTGCGGTAGGAGAGCTAGCCGTTGAGCCAGCTGTTGTGGCGTAAACTGCCGGTGGATATCTCTGCCCTCTAGCCACACCTGACCTTGTAAGGGCAGCAGCACTCGGCTCAGCAACCGCAGCAACGTGGACTTCCCAGAACCATTGGGGCCGACAATACTCAGCCATTCCCCCCGCTCCACCTGTAGGCTGATCTGCCGCACCACCGGTCGCAGGCCATACCCGCCTGTCAGGTTTTCCGCCTGTAGGATGGGCATAGTGGTCTTCATCAGGCTGCCCCCCGCTGCCGCAGCAGCCAACCAAAAAAGGGTGCCCCCATCAAGGCGGTTACCACCCCTACCGGCAGCTCCACCGCTCCCAAGCGGGCCAGAATATCAGCGGATCCCAGTAATCCCGCCCCTGCCAGCGCCGCAAGGGGCAACAGCCAGCGGTAATCGGATCCCACTGTCTGCCGCACCATGTGGGGCACCACCAACCCAACAAAGCCAATCAACCCGCCAACACTGACTGCTGCTGCCGCCAACAAAGCTGCCACTAAACCAATCACCACCCGGGTACGGGCCAAAGGGATCCCTAAACCAACGGCCATCTCCTCCCCCAAGCTGAGCAGGTTCAAAGCCCGCGCCTGTCCCCAGCCCAGACCCAAGCCCACCAGGATGTACATCCCTGCCGTTTGCACCTCCGGCCAGCCCCGCCCGCTCAGGCTACCGATTAACCAGCTCAGAGCCACCTGCACGCGGTCATCGGCCATCAGCAGCAAGGTGGAACTGATGGCGCCAAACAAGGCACTTACCGCCACCCCCGCCAGGATCAACCGCTCTACCGCCAATCCGCTGCGGCTGCGGGCCAGCCCATACACCAACAAAGTGGTGAGCACTCCCCCACTCCAAGCCGCCAAGGGCACCCAACGGGTCCACTCCCCCAAGGTGAGTAACCCCACTGCCGCCAAGCCTGCCCCCGCCGAAATCCCCAGCAAATAGGGATCCGCCAACCCATTCCCCAGCATCCCCTGCAACAGGGCCCCGGCCATACCCAGCGCTGCCCCCACCAACTGGGCCAACAGCGCCCGCGGCATGCGTAGCTGCCAAAGAATGGTCTGATGGGTGGGATCCCCCTGTCGCCACAGGGCCCGCCAAACCTCTCCTCCACTCATGGGCACAGAACCCAAAGTTAAAGAGAACAGAAGCACTAGACTAATGCAACCCAGTAGCAGACAGGCCAGAGCAAGGGGAGGTATTTCCCACCGCCTCTGCTTTGGAGCTCTCCCCCCACTCAGGGACGAACATTCAGAATTAGCCAGCACTTCAGCAGCCTCTATAGCTTTTTTTGACAAAGAAACCTCCTCTCTCCACCCTAGGCAGCAAATCCTAAAGGCGGGGAAAGGCCGGACTTTTGTTGAAAGATAAACTCAACAGTTGTGTGGTGTCAGAATATCACTGCTGCTTAGCTTTTGCAAGTTACTTGCAATAAGTAAACCAACAGGTGCCGGGCTGAGGGGGTTGAGGGAAATCCGCTTGGATCCCTTGCCAAGCATCTAATGGGCTAGGCTCAGTTGGGTTGACAGCAGGGGCTAACCCTAGCGGCTAGAGGAACACTCAGGCGTGCTAGGACAATGATTCCAGGTTCTAGTCCCCCCTTGGGTAAGAACGGCTGAGGCAGGGGTTGTTTAAGGTCTGGTACCAGGTCAAGATGGTTCCTCTGGATGGACGTGCGGATTCTATGTCTTCTAATTCTGCTTCTACCGAAACTTGGGATGCCCTGACGGTGGATCCTGCTTTGCTCACGCCGATGATGCAGCACTACGTGGAGCTAAAGCGGCAGTATCCCCAGGCCCTGTTGTTTTACCGGCTGGGGGATTTCTACGAGCTGTTTTTTCAGGATGCCCAGCTGGTCTCACGGGAGCTGGAGTTGGTGCTCACCGGGCGGGAAGGGGGAGCAATCGGGCGGATCCCCATGTGTGGTGTGCCCCACCATGCCTTTACCCGCTATGCCGCGCAGCTGGTGGGCAAGGGCTATGCCATCGCCGTCTGCGACCAGATGGAACCGGCGGATCAAGCCAAGGGACTGGTACGGCGGGAAGTCACACGGGTAATTACCCCCGGTACGGTTTTGGAAGAAGAGCTGCTGCAGGCGCGGCAAAACAACTACCTGGCCGCCATTGTCCGTCTGCAGAATGCCAAGGGCTGCGATTTTCCTTGGGGCTTGGCCTACGCCGATATTTCCACCGGGGAGTTTTGGGTCTGCCAAAGCGCCGGGGCGGAAAAGCTGGAGCAAGAACTGGCACGGCTGCAGCCGGCGGAGATTTTAATCCCGGCGGAGGATGGCTTAGGGCTTACCTTAGTGCGCCCCAGCAACCCCCAAGCTCTGAGCGACTTACCCGGCCAGTACCGGTATACGCTGCGGCCGGCAGGGCCCTTTGAACTGGGGAGAGCACGGGATTATCTTTTGCAGAGCTATGGCCTACGCTCTCTGGAGGGACTGGGCTGTGCCGATTTGCCTTTGGCCATTCGCGCTGCCGGCGGCCTGTTGCAATACCTAGAAGAAACCCAGAAAAACCTGACGCAGGAAGGGCTTTCTCCCCTCTTGCCCCCTCCCCGCACCTACTACTTAACAGACTACCTACTTTTGGATCCCCAAACCCGCCGCAACCTGGAATTGACCCAGACCATCCGCGAAGGGGCTTTTGTGGGATCCCTGCTCTGGGTACTGGATCACAGTCGCACCGCTATGGGGGGACGAGCCTTGCGCCGCTGGTTGTTGCAACCTTTGCAGGATCCAGTCCAGATCCAGCTGCGCCAAGACACCATCCAAGAGCTGCTCAACAATCCCTCCCTGAGGACCCGCCTGGGATCCCTGCTGGACTCTCTTTATGATCTGGAGCGCCTGGCCAGTCGGGTGGGATCCGGCACCGCCAATCCGCGCGAGCTGGTGGCTTTGGGTTCTTCTCTGAGCAAGCTACCGGAGCTGGCCGATTGGGTGGCCACCGCCCAGACCCCGCTGCTGCAGAGCTTGCAGCAGGTGGATCCCAACTTGGTGGATTTGGGCCGGTTAATTGAGCGCACCCTCCTCCCCTCCCCACCTCCTTTGCTCACCGAAGGGGGATTGATCCAAGCGGGGGTTGATCCGGAGCTGGATCGGCTGCGGCAACAGGTGGAACAAGACCGCCAGTGGATTGCCAACCTAGAGAAAATCGAGCGGGAACGCACCGGCATCCCCACTCTGAAGGTGGGCTTTAACAAAGCCTTTGGCTACTACCTAAGCATCAGCCGCGCCAAAGCCAACCAGGTACCGGAGCACTACATCCGCAAGCAAACCCTGACCAACGAGGAGCGCTTCATCAC
>JAUQVI010000266.1:0-4409 GCA_039794885.1 Thermostichus sp. DG02_5_bins_236 | reverse complement strand
GCTAGAACCTATCCAGATTTAGCTAGAGCCATTGAAGAGGCATTCCGTCAAGTTTCTCTCGATGATATCAGGGGATGGTTTAGACATTGCTGTTACTGTACCTCACTAGATTGAGAATTGCTGTATATTGAGTCTCCTGAAAAGCTAGATTCAGAGTTTTCCAAGGAAAGAGATGCAATTTACGTCTATAAAAAGTCTGCTGATGGAAAGTGGTTGTGTGCTATTGATAATTCATACGGCGTAGAGTTATTAGGAACAAATGCCTAACAACGCCCATGCACACCGACCGCTGGGAGTTCATCGGTTACGATGCAAAGGTTATCTGCGGCGGGTGATTGGGAACGTTATGTTTTTGAGACCTAGGCAAGTCAACACGTCGCGGCACCGGAACGCTGCAAGCTAGTCAGTAACGACAATAACGACAACATGGTATTGGCATGAGTTGTGAGAGTTAACCCTTGTGGATTGGTCACTAGGGATCCTGGATAACCGACCAGTATTCATAAGCGGCTTGCGATAGATTGGCGATCAACTCTTCCGCTTTGGTATCATTGGGCGTTTCTCGCCTCACCCATACAGCTGCCAGGTAGCGGCGGCCATTGGGCAAGTCGATAATTCCGGCATCTCCCACCACAGAGCGTAAGGTACCAGTTTTGTGGGCAATGCGCACCTCTTGGCCTAGGTTGGGGCGGAAATAGGAGGGCCGTTGGGTACGCCACAGAATATCCAGGAAGCGATCACGGTAGCGGCGGTTTAGCATGCGTCCCTGTTCCACTTGGCTGAGCAGCCAAACGATATCGCGGGGACTGCTGGTGTTGGTACCTTCCAGATCCGGCAACCACCAGGAGATCTGCGTGTGTTGCAGACCCCACTGGCGAAATTTCTGATTCAGAATTTCTTGCCCACCTAGACGGTCGATGATCAGGTTGGTGGCGAAGTTGTCGCTGATGGTGCTCATCAGGGTGGCCGCTTCTAGAGCGGAAACCTGGGATCCGATGGCCCGGGTTTGTAACACACCGGCCCCACCTCCCTTCAAGTCATCCCGCAGGGTGAGCATCTCATCCATTCGCACTTGGCCCGTTTCTACGGCTTGGAAAAAGGCCAACAAAATTGGAATTTTAATCACGCTGGCGGCAGGAAAAGCCTGATCCGGTTGTACCCCAGCAAAGTTTCCGGTTTCCACATCCCAAAACAAAGCCCCTGCCGTCAAACCTGGCTGAGCGGCCAAAGCTACCAAACGCTCCTGCAAAGCCGGGATCCCTTCTCCCGCAGAAATATCCGTCGCCAAAGCGGATAGGGCAGAATCCCCAGAGTCAGTAGAGCTGGCAGGGGTGAGAGTTCGCTCCGACAGAGAGGGGGTGGTAGATTGCAGCAATTGCGACAGGCCCGCCATCATCAACCCCAAAACAATGCTCAGGCTCAAGCCCCGCAGCAACACGCCTCCCAAAGGTTTAGATCGGTTCAGACGGCTGGGTTTGGCAGCCCGTTCGCGCAGGCGAGTGATGGCTCTCTGGCGGGAAAGCCGCAGCGGTAGCGACGAAGACGACCATAGGGATCCCACCGGAGATGAACTTGCCTTAGGACTGATTCCACCGGAGGAGATTTCAGCAGAACGCAAGGGGCGACGCTGACGACGCAGGGGATCCCGAGGTGAACCTTTGAGGGGGTTACGTCCCTTCACCTCCCTTGTCCTCGTCATACTTGGTAACTTCCTCAACACAATCCTACTGAAGTGACTCCGGCAAGCCTGGTTTCATTAAACACACAGATTCCCAACCTGGCTTGCAAGGAGTGTTTCCAAATGTAAACCCTGGCTAGGACAGGATCAAGATCCCGGCTTGGGGGGTTCCTCTGGCGACTGGGTGAATTGAGAAAGCTGCACCGTTTTCTGAATCCAACCCAACTGCCGCAGGATCCCGCGCAACAGCGCCACCTCCGCCACCGTGAGGCCGGCTCGCTGAAACAAAGCGCGGAACTTGAGCATTTTGCGACGGGCAGTGTGGGGGTGCAAGTAACCAATCTGCAATAGCAGCGTCTCTAGGTGCTGGAAAAACCCTTCCAACAGTTCGAAAGGTGCCAAAGGTGTAGGGGGCTGAGGGAAATCAGAGTTTTCACGACTGAGGATGTGCAATTCGTAACAACAAATACCCACCGCTTGAGCCAGGTTTAGGGAAGGGTAGACCGCATCCGTAGGAATTTGCACGTGATGGTGGCAAAGGGCCAGCTCTTCATTGCTTAAGCCGCGATCTTCCGGGCCAAACACCAGAGCGGCAGGGCCACTGTCCAACTTTGCCAGCAAAGCAGGAAATGCCTGGCGAGGGGATTGGATGTGCCATTCTGGGGAGTAGGGTTCAAGGCGCCCTGTTGTTCCATAGACCTGTACACATCCTTGCAGGGCTTCCGGTAGAGTCTGCACCTTTTGGGCCTGATAAAGTAGATCTGCCCCATGGACGGCCATGGTCAGGGCTTCTCTATCGAGGGGATCACATTGAGGATCCACCAAGATCCACTGGCTAAGGCCCATGTTCTTCATGACTCGGGCAATCGAGCCCAAATTGCGCGGCCCAGCCGGTTGCACCAACACAATCCGCACCTGCTCCAGTTGCTGACGATCAGAAAATCCTTGCACCCGGTCGAGATCTCCCAAATCTCCTAGAGTAGAAAAGTTCAATCCTGTCACACAGTTTGCGCCTATGGGATCCCTTTGCCGTTGGTTAAGCTTGGCCTGTTTGTTGCTCATTGGCGTGGGGTGGGGATCCCCGGCAAACCCAACTGAAATGGCTCCTGCAGCTTTTTCCCAAGCTGTAGAGGTGACTCATACCCCCCAGGCAGTGGCCCGACAACGCCTGGAAATCATCGGCAAGGCGATGGAAAGCATCCGCCTCTGTAACCGGCCCAATTGTCGCTACCGGGACATTTCGGTGGAGGTGAGGCCAGTTTTAGGAACCGAGACCGATCCCACTGCGGAGTACGAAGGTACGATCAACGCCATTATTGACCGCCCCTCCGGCAGCCTGGATAAAGCCCATTATCGGTTGCAGTTTCGCCAGGGGCATTGGCAGTTGTTGGGGGGCGAAGAGGTTTCGGATGTCTCTTCGTTTTTCTTTGAGGGAGATACCTACGAAGTCTTCAGCACCTACAGCACCCGCAGTCGCAAAGAAAAATTAGCGGATGCCCGCAGCAGCCTGCGGGTGGGCTACCGGGAGCTGTACTACCGCGTTTTCGATCAGGGCCAGGAGCGATGAAGCTGCTGCAACACACTCTGGCCAGCTCCATCTCCCTAGAGGGCATTGGCCTCCACACGGGCCTATCGGTGCGTTGTACGCTGCATCCTGCCCCTGTGGATAGTGGTCGGAGCTTTGTGCGGGTTGACCAAGCGGGATCCCCCACCATCCTGTCCCAGTTAGGATCCCTAGCCCCGGCCCATCTTTCTACCTGCTTGCAGCATCCAGAAGGATCGGGGCGATCTCAGGTGCAGACGGTAGAGCACCTATTGGCGGCCCTCTACACCCTCGGTATCGACAACTGCCGCATCGAAGTGGATGGGCCGGAGCTGCCGATCTTGGATGGCTCGGCTTTGCCGTTTGTGGAAGCGATTGCCCAAGCTGGGATCCTGGCGCAGGATCAACCGACGCTGCTGGGGGTGATCAAAGAACCCGTCACCGTTTGGGCCGGGGAGTCCTTTGTTAGCGCCATTCCTCACCCTGTAGCCCGCTTCACCTATGGCATCGATTTTGCCAACTCCCCGATTGGACAACAGTGGCTGAGCTGGATGGCCAGCGCAGCTGATTTTGTCGAGACCCTTGCTCCGGCGCGTACCTTTACTCGGCAGCAGGATGTGGAACCGGCCCGGCAGCAGGGCTTGATTAAGGGGGGCAGCCTCGATAATGCCATCGTCTGTACCGAGACAGAGTGGTTGGGGCCGCTGCGCTACCCGGATGAGCCAGTGCGCCATAAACTGATAGATTTACTAGGGGATCTCAGCCTGTTGGGCTGTCGGTTGCAGGGGCATATTATCGCCTATAAGGCGGGGCATACCCTGCATCATCGCCTCTCGCAGCAGCTGCTTGAAAGTGGATCCCTGCTCATTCATGCGGTGTGAGGTTGGCAAGGGAGCCAAAGTAGGCGAAGCTGCTGTGGAAATAGCTTGTTTCGTCCTTTGCTTTGCTCCCTCTTTGCTTTGCTCCCTTTATCTTGATCCAGATCAGGTTTGCCCAGCGAAGTTTTGTCTTGCTCTTCCCAGCTCACCATGCCCACCAACGTGACTTCCACTCCCCTGCTCTCTGCTGAAGCGGCAGCCCAGTTGGCAACAGCCCCAGCCGTTTTTACCGCCGAGCAAATCCTGGAGATTCTGCCCCATCGCTATCCCTTTTTGCTAGTGGATCGGGTAGTGGAGTATCAGCCAGGGC
>JAUQVI010000265.1:0-4420 GCA_039794885.1 Thermostichus sp. DG02_5_bins_236 | reverse complement strand
TCCGCAAACCTGTGAAAATATAGGGCACGGTTGCCGGAAAGACAATTTTGAAAAAGTATTTCCAGCCAGACATGCGCACAATCCGGGCCACATTGCGGTAATCCTGCGGGATCCGCTGCACACCCACCGTAGTGTTGATCAAAATGGGCCAGATGGCGGTGATGAAAATAACGAAAATGGCTGAAGGGGTGGCATCCCGAAAGGCAGCTAAAGAGATAGGTAACCAGGCTAAGGGCGGCACTGTGCGCAACACCTGAAAAATGGGATCCACGGCTTCATGGAGCCAACGATTGACACCGATGATCATGCCCCCCAGGATCCCAACCAGAGCAGCCAGGGTAAAGCCAATCGCCACCCGTTGTAAGCTGGCCCAGATTTGCCAAAACAGACCCTTGTCATTGCCGCCAAAATCAAAGAAGGGGTCTTTGATCAAGGGATCCCAGGTGTCTTGCCAAACTTGGATGGGGGTGGGTAAGTTGGCGCCTGGCCGGCTGTAGAGGATTTGCCAAAGGAGCAACACCAGCAAAATCGCGGTGATGGGCAGAAGGATACGCCGCAACGCTCGGTAAACTTTGACCCGCTGCAACCAAGCCGATGCAGCCTGGGATCCCCTGCGGCTTGGAGTATGGATAACAGCCTTGAGTTGCAGGCTGTGGGTTTGCCATGCTCTGTAGAGCCAATGCCCTAACATCACAAGCACAGGTATCAGGATACGAAGGAGGGCATTTCCCACGCTGAGCAGTTTTGGAAGGGATCGCAGTAGCAGATTCATGGTTGGGTTGGGACTAAGGTTAATAGGAAAAGTCATGGAAGTGGAAAAGAGAAGGGGTTTGCATTGGACAGTTGGTAACCGGATCCCTTCTCTTTTTCCGATTCGGTTGGTCTAGGCCAGCTTTTTGATGGCCAGGGCGTTGAGGTAAGCTTCGGGGTTTTCCGGATCAAATTGCACCCCATCAAAGAAGGTTTCTACACCGCGAGAGGTGCTGGCCGGGATGGCGGACTCTTGTCCGATGGCCTTGGCTGCTTCTCTCCAGAGATCCTCCCGATTGACTTGATCCACCAGGGCTTTTGTATCAGTATCGGCAGGGAAATAGCCCCAGCGAATGTCCTCAGTTAAAAACCACAGATCATGGCTCTTAAATGGATAAGAAGCATTTTCCTTCCAGAACTTCATGACATGGGGGCTATTTTCAACGATCCTGCCGGTGCCGTAGTCAAAGGTGCCTTGAGCACGCCCCAAGATATCGGTCACAGGGATCCCAAACCAGCGCCGTTGCGCCAAGATTTGGCACATCTCCTCTTTGTTCTCCGGTTGATCACACCAGATTTGGGCCTCTTGCACCGCCTTCAATAGCGCTAGGGTGGCCTTTGGGTGAGCATCCACCCAGTCCGCCCGCATTCCCAAAGCTTTTTCCGGGTGATTGTTCCACAATTCGCCGGTGGTTAGAGCCGAATAACCTTCTTTTTGGTTGATCAATTGAGCATTCCAGGGTTCACCCACACAGAAGGCTTCCATGGTTCTGGATTTCATGTTGGCCACCATTTGTGGCGGCGGTACCACGATGGTGGAAACATCCCTATCCGGATCAATGCCCCCGGCCGCCAGCCAGTAGCGCATCCACAGATCATGAGTCCCACCGGGGAATGTCACCGCACATTTGGGATCCCCACCGGCAGCCCGAGCCTCGGCAAATTTGGCTTTGAGGGGGGAACTGTCCAGTCCAATTTCCAGCTCCCGATAGGTGTTGGCAACACTGATCCCCTGACCATCCACGTTCAGACGGGCCAGGATATACATGGGTACGGGCCGGCCATCCGTGACTTTACCGGTGCTAATCAGGTAGGGCATCGGGGTGAGAATGTGGGCCCCATCGATACCGCCAGAGCCGGAGCCGAGGACCAGGTTGTCGCGGGTGGTACCCCAAGAGGCTTGCTTTTCCACCTCCACATCTTTCATGCCGTACTTTTCAAAAAACCCCTTTTCCTTGGCAATGATCAGGGGGGCAGCATCCGTAAGGGCAATAAACCCCAATTTGGCCCGGGTGGTCTCCGGGGTATCTGCTTGGGCAATCCAGTAGCCCCTACCCAAAGACTGAGACCGCGCCCGTGGGATCCCTGCCGTGACAGCCCCAGCCGTGAGCGCCGCTGCCCCAGCCAAAAATTGGCGACGAGATACAGCAGAAGAAGTATTGAACATGATCAACTCCAAGGTTTTGAATAATAGGGACAATTCAGGAAAGAGCACACCCAAGGTGGATAGGGATTGAAAAGGATGAACTTCCCTCTCCCTACCCAACGGCCACAGGGCAAGAGGAGGACTCAGCAACAGGCGGATGCTGACGAGGTTGGGCCCCGAAATGCTCAATCAGCAGCTCCACCAAGACCGGTTTCAGGTCTTCGCAAGGGATCCCTTTGCGCACGCATTCACCGAGCTTGGCATCTTTGCCCACTTCTCCCCCCATGTAGATATCCACGGCCTCGACCGGTTTGCCGTCTTTGCGGGCCGTGGTACCCATCAGGCCAATATCGGCCACTTGCGGCTGACCACAGGAGTTGGGGCAACCTGTCCAGTGGATGCGCACCGGTTGCGGGAGCAGTAGCTCCGCCTCCAGTTCCTCGATCAGGGCAATGGCTCGGTTCTTGGTCTCGATCAAGGCAAAGTTACAAAACTGATTCCCCGTACAAGAGACCAACCCCCGCTGCAACGGCCCTGGGTTGGGAGAAAACTTTTGCAGCAGCGGCTCCTTGAGCAAAGGGGCCAGGCGAGAATCCGGCACATTGGGAATCAGCACATTCTGCTCCACCGTTAGCCGCAACTCCCCGGAGCCGTAGACCTCTGCCAGGCGAGCCAGTTCCATCATTTCCAGGGCACTGAGCCGCCCTACCGGAACGTGAAGACCGACAAAGTTCAAGCCCGGCTGTTTCTGAGCATGAACGCCAATCAGATCCCGCTTGTGCCAGAGCACCTCGTCTTTTTCTGCTGCTGTGGGCAAGGGATGGCCGATTTGGCTTTCTAGGGTGGCCCGGAACTTTTCAATTCCCCATTCATCCAGCAACCACATCAAGCGGGATTTTTGCCGGTTGGCCCGCAGGCCGTGATCTCGATAGACGAGCAGTACCGCTTCGCAAAGGGCCACCACATCCCGGGGATCCACCCAGACATTTAGGCCCACTGCCTCGGCGCAGCGACGAGCGGAGAAAAACCCGCCCACTAGCACGTTGAAGCCCAATTTCCCTTGTTTGTAGGCCGGGACAAAGGCCAGATCGTTAATCTCAGCATGAACAGAGTTGTCTCGGCAACCGGCAATGGCGATATTGAACTTGCGGGGTAGATTGCTGAAGGATTCATTCCCTTCCCCGTTGTTGGTAATCATGTCCTGCACTTTGCGGGTGAGGCCGCGCACATCAATCAGCTCATCCGGATCAATGCCCGCCAAGGGAGAGCCCGTGATATTGCGCACGTTATCCATCCCGGATTGAATGCTGGTTAGGCCGACATCCTTCAAATAGCCGAGAATCTCCGGCATCTCTTCAATCGGGATGCCCCGCAGTTGCAGGTTTTGCCGGGTGGTGATGTCAGCCACCCCATCCTGTCCATAAGGATGGATGATGGCTCCCAACATGCGCATTTGGCCGCTGGTCAGGATCCCATTGGGAATGCGCAGCCGCAGCATAAATTGGCCGGGTGTGCGCTTACGCCAAAAGATCCCCAGCCACTTGAGGCGATGTTCCCGGTCCTCTTCCGGAATCTTCTCCCAGCCAAGGCGGGCAAACGCTTCCAGTTCAGCCTTGACTGCTAGGCCATCCTTCTCGCTTTTAATGCGTTCAAATGGGTTCGCCATCGTCGCTGCTGTGGGTTAACACAGGCCACCTTAGCGATTGCAAATCGTTAACTTTGGTATTTGCCGTTACACTTTGTCACAAGATATGCAGTTTTGTCATTCTTGTCTTGCTTCTTACGCATGATCACTGTTCAAGCCTGTAGGTTGGGATTGCAAACAGAGCGTCGGAGGGGTTGTTTTTGCCAACCCTGAGACAGGCCTAGGTGGAGGTAACGGCTCCCCTCGATACTGGGGATGAGGAACAAAACAGAAAGAAGGTCTGAGTTCAAGGTTTCCACCGATTGTTCCGTAGGGTGGGCAGAGGTCAGCGCAGCAAACGTGGGGGGATCCCCAACCCTTCTGTGAGGGTGTCTGTAAAGCTGGAACGGGGGGCGGGGGGAATAGGATCACAATCGTACAACGTGGTGCTGTAGCGGTAGGTGCGAGGGGATCCGCCATTGAGACGGATGCCACTGATCTCAAAGGTGTACTCTCGATTGGGCTGCACAAAGCCAACCGAGTAGGTGAGGGTATCAAGGCCAAAGGCGGGATCCCCTACCCGCAAGTTACTCACCGGCACAAGCTCTCCCGTCTGGGCA